>NZ_FMTK01000002.1:0-507921 GCF_900100025.1 Pseudomonas sp. NFACC56-3
GCATAGCCTGGGCCTTAGCGCACACCCATGGAATATATGAGGCAGGGCCAAGCGCACAGAACGCTTGACCCTGCGTTACCGAGCACCACCCACCTGGTTTTGCGATGCTGGATAACAGATGACGTAAACGGCCTACCGACCTGACAGAAAACCTGGGCTCCCACACGGCTCTAAAGCCGATCTACCCTAATCAGGACTGTCAGGCGCGATTTTCATCGCGGCGCGAATTTATCTTTTCGACGCCGAATAGATTGCGGCAAGCCAATCACGCATCCAAATTCAGTATTGCAGAAACTGAGAGGACCATAGATGTGGGAGCGAGCTTGCTCGCGATGGTGGCGGTACATTCGGCATTGATGCAAGCTGATCCGCCGCTATCGCGAGCAAGCTCGCTCCCACAAGGGATTAGCGATGAAACACAATCTTGTGCCATGCCCACAACAGCCAGTAACAGCAAAAAGGCGCCTTTCGGCGCCTTTTGCTTTGTTACAGTCAACGATCAGGCCATTTCGGCCGTGGTTTCGAAGTCGAAGGTCAGTTCGCCATCCTTGATGTCGATGTGAACCACACCGCCATGCTCGGCCAGCTCGCCAAAGAGGATCTCCTCCGCCAGCGGACGCTTGATCTTGTCCTGGATCAAGCGAGCCATCGGCCGCGCGCCCATCGTCACATCGTAACCACCTTCGGCCAGCCAACTGCGGGCCGCATCGGTAACCTCCAGCAACACACGCTTGTCTTCGAGCTGCGCCTGAAGTTCGGTAAGGAACTTGTCCACCACGCTCTTGATGACTTCATGACTGAGGCGACCGAACTGGATAATGGTGTCCAGGCGGTTGCGGAATTCAGGCGTGAAGCTCTTCTTGATCACTTCCATCGCATCGGACGAGTGGTCCTGATGGGTGAAACCGATCGAAGCGCGAGCTGCGGTTTCGGCACCGGCGTTCGTGGTCATGATGAGGATCACGTTGCGGAAGTCCGCCTTGCGCCCGTTGTTATCGGTCAGCGTACCGTGGTCCATCACCTGCAGGAGCAGGTTGAAGACTTCCGGATGCGCCTTCTCGATTTCATCGAGCAGCAATACGCAGTGCGGTTGCTTGGTGATGGCTTCGGTCAAAAGGCCGCCCTGGTCGAAACCGACATAGCCCGGAGGCGCACCGATCAGACGCGATACGGTATGGCGCTCCATGTACTCGGACATGTCGAAGCGCACCAGCTCGATGCCCATCGCCTTGGCCAACTGCCGCGCCGCCTCGGTCTTGCCGACCCCGGTAGGACCGGCGAACAGGAACGAGCCCACCGGCTTGTCCGGTGACTTGAGACCGGCGCGGGACAGTTTGATGGCGGTCGACAGCGAGTCGATGGCCGCATCCTGGCCGAACACCGTCAGCTTCAGGTCACGCTCCAGGTTACGCAGCAGTTCCTTGTCGGAACTGGTGACGTGCTTGGGCGGAATACGCGCGATTTTCGCCACGATGTCCTCGACCTGAGGCACTTCGATGCGCTTGACGCGTTTCTCCACGGGTTGCAGGCGCTGGTAGGCACCCGCTTCGTCGATGACGTCGATGGCCTTGTCCGGCATATGCCGGTCGTTGATGTAGCGCGAGGCCAGTTCAGCCGCCGCGCGCAAGGCTTCATCGCTGTATTCGATGTTGTGGTGCAGCTCGAAACGACCCTTCAGGCCGCGCAGGATGCCAATGGTGTCTTCCACCGAAGGCTCCGACACATCGACCTTCTGGAAACGCCGGGCCAGGGCACGGTCTTTTTCGAAGATCCCGCGAAATTCCTGGAACGTGGTCGAGCCGATGCAACGGATATCACCCGACGACAGCAGCGGCTTGAGCAGGTTCGACGCATCCATGACCCCGCCCGACGCCGCCCCGGCACCGATAATGGTGTGGATTTCGTCAATGAACAGGATTGCCTGCGGACGTTTTTTCAGTTCGCCGAGCAACGCCTTGAAGCGCTTCTCGAAATCGCCGCGGTATTTGGTGCCGGCCAGCAAGGCACCCAGGTCGAGGGAGTACACCACGCTGTTGGCCAGCAGGTCCGGCACCTGGTTATCGACGATGCGCTTGGCCAGGCCTTCGGCAATCGCGGTCTTGCCCACGCCTGCCTCGCCCACCAGCAATGGGTTGTTCTTGCGCCGCCGGGCCAGGATCTGGGCCACGCGCTCGACTTCCGCCTCGCGCCCGACCAGCGGATCGATCCGGCCCTGGCGCGCCAGTTCGTTCAGGTTGCTGGCATAGGCATCCAATGGGTTGCCTGAAGAAGAAGACTCACCGCCCTCGTCGTCCTGCATATCCTGCTCACCCTCGGAATGATCGCCATGCCCCGGCACCTTGGAGATGCCATGGGCGATGTAGTTGACGACATCGATACGCGCAACGCTCTGCTGCTTGAGCAGGAACACCGCCTGGCTTTCCTGCTCGCTGAAGATGGCAACCAGCACGTTGGCGCCGGTGACTTCACGCTTGCCCGAGCTCTGTACGTGGAAGACAGCACGCTGCAGGACACGCTGGAAGCCCAGGGTTGGCTGGGTTTCGCGATCCTCGTCATGCACGGGGATCAATGGCGTGGTGGAGTCGATGAACTCCTGCAGATCATGCTTGAGTTTATCGAGGTTCGCGCCGCAGGCACGCAAAACGGTGGCGGCAGCCTCGTTATCCAATAGGGCCAGCAGCAGGTGCTCGACGGTCATGAATTCATGACGCTTCGAACGAGCCTCCTTGAAGGCAAGATTGAGGGTGACTTCGAGCTCGCGGTTTAACATAGCTTCACCTCATACCCAAGTGGTCGGCGTTAACCGTCCTTCTCGATTTCACAGAGTAGCGGATGCTGGCTTTCCCGGGCGTACTGGTTGACCTGCATGGCCTTCGTCTCGGCGATGTCGCGGGTAAACACTCCACATACTGCCCGCCCCTCTGTATGGACGGCCAGCATGACCTTGGTCGCCAGCTCCCGATTCAGGTTAAAAAACACCTCGAGCACTTCGACGACGAAATCCATCGGTGTGTAGTCATCGTTGAACAAAACCACCTTGTACATCGGTGGCGCCTGTAATGCGGGCTTTGCTTCCTGAACAGCAATGCCTGCGGAATCGTCGTCGTGTAGATCCGGGCGATCCTGATTGAATGTTAGTCGAATCTGGCTGACTGCATGCATGGAAAGAAAGGTTCGTTTAGTTGGCGAATACAGTGATGGGGGCGCTTGTGGGCGATTTCAACCACGACCACCGGAGCCACCTTGACTATCGGGAAAACGGTGTTACAACCAATAGAGCCCATCATGGGTTAAAAAGGTCCGTGGAATCTATCCTGTTAACAAGATTAGCCTGCGGATGGACTGGATGATACTCCAGTGATGGAGTGCGTTGCAGAGGGAAATGGGTTATGTCGGTCGTCAAGATGAAGGGTAAGGTGAAATGGTTCAATAATGCCAAGGGTTACGGTTTCATTCTTGCGGACGGCAAGGATATTGGAGACCTGTTCGCCCATTTTTCGGCGATCGAGATGGACGGCTACAAGACCCTGAAGGCCGGGCAGCCTGTGACATTCAACGTCATCCAGGGACCCAAGGGCCTGCACGCGGTCAACATCAAGGTTGTCCTCGCCGAAGACGCGCCCGCCCCTGTCAATGTCACTGTCAGGGTCACCGAGCCCCATTGACCGGCAGTCGCCACCCCGACTGAATGAAAATGCCCGGTTCGATCACTCGAACCGGGCATTCGCGCCGAGCGCCGATTCGCTTACATGTGCGAGATCAGGGCATCACCGAAGCCCGAGGACGATACCAGCTTGGCGCCCTCCATCAGGCGTTCGAAGTCATAGGTCACGGTCTTGGCCGAAATCGCGCCGTTCGTGCCCTTGATGATCAGGTCGGCCGCTTCGGTCCAACCCATGTGGCGCAGCATCATTTCCGCCGACAGAATCAGCGAACCAGGGTTGACCTGGTCCTTGCCGGCATACTTGGGCGCGGTACCGTGGGTGGCTTCGAACATCGCCACGGTGTCGGACAGGTTGGCGCCCGGCGCGATACCGATACCGCCCACTTCCGCCGCCAGGGCGTCGGACAGGTAGTCCCCGTTCAGGTTCAAGGTGGCGATCACGTCATACTCGGCCGGACGCAACAGGATCTGCTGCAACATCGCATCGGCGATGGCGTCCTTGACGATGACGTTCTTGCCGGTCCGCGGGTTCTTGAACTGCATCCACGGCCCGCCATCGAGCAGGGTCGCGCCGAACTCTTCGGCCGCCACTTCGTAGGCCCATTCCTTGAAGGCACCTTCGGTGAACTTCATGATGTTGCCTTTATGCACGATGGTCAGCGAATCGCGGTCGTTGTCGACCACATATTGCAGGGCCTTGCGAGCCAGGCGCTTGGTGCCCTGCTTGGAAACCGGCTTGACGCCGATGCCGCAATCCTCGTCGAAACGGATCTTGGTCACGCCCATTTCTTCTTTCAGGAACTTGATGACCTTGGTGGCTTCGGGCGAGCCGGCTTTCCACTCGATACCCGCGTAGATGTCCTCGGAGTTCTCGCGGAAGATCGTCATGTCCACGTCGCCAGGCTTCTTGACCGGGCTTGGCACACCTTCGAACCAGCGCACCGGACGCAGGCAGACATACAGGTCGAGCTGCTGGCGCAGCGCTACGTTCAACGAACGGATACCGCCACCGACCGGCGTGGTCAGCGGGCCCTTGATGGAAACCACGTAGTCCTTGACCGCATCCAGGGTTTCCTGGGGCAGCCAGGTGTCCTGGTCATAGACCTGTGTCGCTTTCTCACCGGCATAGACTTCCATCCAGGAAATCTTGCGCTTGCCGCCATAGGCCTTCTGAACCGCAGCGTCCACAACCTTGATCATGACCGGACTGATATCGACGCCAATGCCGTCGCCTTCGATGAAGGGGATGATCGGGTTGTCGGGAACATTAAGAGAATGGTCTGCATTGACGGTGATTTTGTCACCGACGGCTGGAACCTGAATCTTTTGATACCCCATGCTGAACTCCATTGCTTGGATTGAACATCTGGCTGCGTTCGAGCGTACCCCAGTTGAATCGGCGCGCAAACCCTACGTTAGGCCCATCGGCGGCAAAGCGTTGCACTTCGCCGCGTACAACCCTGAAAACCAAGGGAAAAGCGCCAAACATGAGCATAGTCCGCCCCAGGGGTACTGCGACGTTTAGACCAATGGACGTGTACGGAAGTCTATGAACCATCGGCAGATCGCCAGCTACCTATGTATAATGCCGCCGCTGACCATAGGGTCACGACGGCTGACGGCTCTATCACAGGACTTTCCGCCAATTTAAAAGCCGGACCGTTACCGCGGCCCAACCGCTTGACGCTCGACTGATGCACCCAACATCACCGCGAAGAAACCTCGACATTCGGTTCACGGATGACTTTGAACGAACGCGCTTACCCGGCGCCCCTCGAGTTTCTGCGCATGCTTTAGCAAAGAAGAGAGTTAATCCGAATATGCCCACCCGCTCGAAGATCATCTATACCTTCACCGACGAAGCGCCTGCCCTCGCCACCTATTCGCTGCTGCCGATCGTCGAAGCCTTTACCGCTTCGGCCGATATCGCCGTGGAAACCCGCGATATTTCCCTCGCAGGGCGCATCCTGGCCAGCTTCCCCGAGCAACTGGGTGACAAAGCCGTAGCCGACCACCTCGCCGAACTGGGCGACCTGGCCGTTACGCCTGAAGCCAACATCATCAAGCTGCCGAACATCAGCGCCTCGGTGCCGCAACTGCAGGCCGCGATCAAGGAATTGCAAGCCCAGGGCTACGCACTGCCGGACTACCCGGAAACCGTGACCACCGACGCCGAGAAAGACGCTCGCGCCCGTTACGACAAGGTCAAGGGCAGCGCCGTGAACCCGGTCCTGCGCGAAGGCAACTCCGACCGCCGCGCACCGCTGTCGGTCAAGAACTACGCGCGCAAGCACCCGCACAAAATGGGCGCCTGGGCCGCGGACTCCAAGTCCCACGTAGCCCACATGAGCACCGGCGATTTCTACGGCAGCGAAAAAGCCGCCCTGATCGACGCCGCCGGCAGTGTGAAAATCGAGCTGATCGCCCAGGACGGCACTGCCACTGTCCTGAAGGAAAAAACCACCGTACAAGCCGGTGAGATCCTCGACTGCGCCGTGATGAGCAAAAACGCCCTGCGCGACTTCATCGCCGCTGAAATCGAAGACGCCAAGCAAAAAGGCGTGCTGCTGTCGGTTCACCTCAAGGCCACCATGATGAAGGTCTCCGACCCGATCATGTTCGGCCAGATCGTTGCCGAGTTCTATAAAGACGCCCTGGCCAAGCACGCACAAGTGCTGGAGCAGATCGGCTTCAACCTGAACAACGGCATCGGCGACCTGTACGCCCGCATCAAGGCCCTGCCGGCCGAGCAGCAGGCGCAGATCGAAGCCGACATCCAGGCGGTCTACGCGGCGCGCCCATCCCTGGCGATGGTCAACTCCGACAAAGGCATCACCAACCTGCACGTGCCGAGCGACGTGATCGTCGACGCCTCGATGCCGGCCATGATCCGTGACTCCGGCAAGATGTGGGGCACCGATGGCCAACTGCACGACACCAAGGCGGTGATCCCGGATCGCTGCTACGCCACCATCTACCAGGCGGTGATCGAAGACTGCAAGCAACACGGTGCCTTCGACCCCACCACCATGGGCAGCGTGCCGAACGTCGGCCTGATGGCCAAGAAAGCCGAAGAGTACGGCTCCCACGACAAGACCTTCCAGATCAAGGCCAACGGCGTGGTCCGCGTTTCGGACAGCACCGGTCGTACCTTGCTGGAGCAGAACGTCGAGGCTGGCGACATCTTCCGCATGTGCCAGACCAAGGACGCGCCGATCCAGGATTGGGTCAAACTGGCCGTCAACCGTGCCCGCGCCAGCAGCACCCCGGCGATCTTCTGGCTGGACCCGATGCGCGCCCACGACGGCGTCGTCATCGAGAAAGTCCAGACCTACCTGAAGGACCACGACACCAGCGGCCTGGACATTCGCATCATGTCGCCTGTCGACGCGATGAAGTTCACCCTGGGCCGCACCCGCGAAGGCAAGGACACCATCTCGGTGACCGGCAACGTGCTGCGTGACTACCTGACCGACCTGTTCCCGATCATGGAACTGGGCACCAGCGCCAAGATGCTGTCGATCGTGCCGCTGATGAACGGCGGTGGCCTGTTCGAGACCGGCGCCGGCGGCTCGGCACCCAAGCACGTTCAGCAGTTGCTCGAAGAGAACTTCCTGCGCTGGGATTCCCTGGGCGAGTTCCTGGCCCTGGCCGCGTCCCTCGAACACCTGGGCGTGACCTACAACAACCCGAAAGCCCTGGTGCTGGCCAAGACCCTCGACCAGGCCACCGGTGAGTTCCTGGACCGCAACAAATCGCCTTCGCGCAAGGTCGGCGGCATCGACAACCGCGGCAGCCACTTCTACCTGACCCTGTACTGGGCCCAGGCACTGGCCGCCCAGGACGACGACGCGGCCCTCAAGGCCCAGTTCGCGTCCCTGGCCAAGACATTGACCGACAACGAAGAAAAGATCGTTGCCGAACTCAATGCCGTGCAAGGCAAGCCCGTGGACATCGGCGGTTACTACTTCGCCAACCCCGAGCTGACCAGCAAGGCCATGCGCCCGAGCGCCACCTTCAACGCGGCGATTGCTGCGCTGGTGTAACGCTGTAAGGGAACACCACGAACCCCGGCCTTGTGCCGGGGTTTGTGTTTCCGGCTCCAGCGTTTCTCGGCTCCCACAGAAGGCGCAGCCGCCCTTCACCCTCTTTTGATTCACCCATGCTGGCTACCCAGGCTCGCCTTGACAGAACAACAAGGCAGCCTAGCCTTAAAAGCATCGTTCTAAGTACGCCCTCTTCACTGAAGGCGCATGAAGTTAAGCATGAGCGCCGAAAGCCCGGCTTGATCCAAGCACACCCTTTCAGCGCTTGTGGATGCGGGATGTCTCGGCAAGAGAACGAGAGAGCGTCAGATCGGGCAGCACTCTGAACTGCCTACAGTGGTATCGACCTCAAGTGGAGCGAAACCGGGTTGCTCAAATCGCCTGTGTAGCGATAGCAATCCTTCTTGGCCTGAGTTTTTAACGAACGACACGCTAAAAACTCATTACCTGATTCGCATCCGTTGAGGAAGCACACCATGAAAAACAATGCGCAAGTAACCCTCCCCGCCCAAAGGCACTTCTCTATTGGTAACTGGAGCTTTCTGGAGCTGACAGTTTCCCCAACCCTCTATAAAAGAGACCATGACAATGAGCCCTTTGCCTATTATGAAGTGAGCAGGATCAGCTCTACGGGTGGAAGATACTCTACCGATGTTCGTACCAATGACTATGGCCAGAGGTACAGCTACGCCACTGCCTCCCATGAATTACTGTTTAAAAGCACATCCGCCGAATATCGATTCAATGCGACCAAATTTGGAAATCAGGTCACCTATTCCACCCACTCACCGGGCGCCTCGGTCGAAGCGTTCTATTTCATATTCGATGATTTTCTCCGCATGATCGAACTTACAATGCGCAAGCCGGGTGAACCCGCCGAGGGCAAGAGAGATGAGGCCGACAGGGAGTGCGAAGTTCAGATCAACGGCCAGATCATTCAATACTCTTCAGCAGAACCTGTGCATCCCGTCCCCCAAAAAAAGGTGTCGCAAATCGTTTTCGAAGACACCGATAAATTTTCTTTTTTATCCAACGTCAATCTCTATTTTTCGGGCTGCGATGTATACCTGGAGGAGTCCCCAGGAAAAGTAAAAAAAGTTGATCGACACGGCGAGGGCAATCCAAGTGCGGCCAGCGACTACTACCTCACACCGGACAAGGGCTATCCTCCCGGCATCACAAGCCTGACTATAAAAGACGGGTTTTCGGAAACGACGGCTATCGTTGAGTTCGATCACGACACGCTCAATAAACAGGTCACCATGACAATTAAATCCTTTACCAGCAGACTGTGCGATATCCGAGAATTCACCTACAACGAACACCACTTTCCCAATGCGATATGCATTGCCCTTTAAGGACGTCCAAACCTTGCACGGGCCAGCATCGCTGACCTGGGAAACATGAGCATAGGCATGGACATTTGCTCGGGACGGCGATTGGTCATTCATTTAATATCGACTGACCCACCGCTATCGCGAGCACGCTCGCTTCCACGGTGGCCCATATTCCCTGCGAGAAATAAAGGAACCCCATGGACTGGCAACCCCACATCACCGTCGCCACCATCGTCGAGGACAACGGCCGCTTCCTGATGGTGGAAGAATCCAAGGGCGGACGCGCGGTGCTCAACCAGCCGGCCGGTCACCTGGACCCGAACGAAACGCTGATCGAAGCCGCCGTGCGCGAAACCCTGGAAGAAACCGGCTGGGACGTCGAGCCCACCGCCGTGGTAGGCATTTACCTGTACACCGCCCCCAGCAACGGCGTGACCTACCAACGCGTCTGTTTCGCCGCCAAGGCCTTGCAACACCACCCCGAGTATCAACTGGACGACGGCATCCTCGGCGCCAAATGGCTGACCCGCGACGAACTGCTCGAACGGCGCGAGCACTGGCGCAGTGAGCTGATCATCCGTTGCATCGACGATTATCTGGCCGGCCATTGCCACAGTCTGACGCTGATCCGTCCTTCTCTTTAGCCTTGCGCGCCCGGGCCTGATAGAATCGCGTCCTTTTTCAAGACACTCATTGAATTCCTATGCGTGATCCAGCCCCTTCTGACACACCCAAGAAGCGCGTCATTGTCGGCATGTCCGGCGGCGTGGACTCTTCCGTTTCCGCCCTTCTGCTGATCGAGCAGGGTTATGAGGTGGAAGGCCTGTTCATGAAGAACTGGGAAGAAGACGACGGAACCGAATACTGCACCGCCATGGATGACCTGGCGGACGCCCAGGCCGTGTGCGACAAGATCGGCATCAAGCTGCACACCGCCAACTTCGCCGCCGAGTACTGGGACAACGTGTTCGAGCACTTCCTGGCCGAATACAAGGCCGGTCGCACGCCGAACCCGGACATCCTTTGCAACCGCGAAATCAAGTTCAAGGCGTTCCTCGACTACGCCATGATGCTGGGCGCCGACCTGATCGCCACCGGCCACTACGTACGCCGCCGCGACATCGATGGCCGCACCGAACTGCTCAAGGGCCTGGACCCGAACAAGGACCAGAGCTACTTCCTGCATGCCGTCGGCGGCGAGCAGATCGCCAAGACCCTGTTCCCGGTAGGCGAACTGGAAAAGCCCGAAGTGCGCGCGATTGCTGAAAAACACCAGCTCGCCACCGCCAAGAAGAAGGACTCCACCGGGATCTGCTTCATTGGCGAGCGCCGTTTCAGCGACTTCCTCAAGCAATACCTGCCAGCCCAGCCGGGCGAGATCAAGACGACTGAAGGCGAAGTCATCGGCCGCCACCATGGCCTGATGTACCACACCATCGGCCAGCGCCAGGGCCTGGGCATCGGCGGGCTGAAAGACGCCGGGGAAGAGCCGTGGTACGTGCTGGTCAAGGACCTGGAACACAACGAGTTGATCGTCGGCCAGGGCAACGACCATCCCTGGCTGTTTTCCCGCGCCCTGCTCGCCTCCGAGATCTATTGGGTCAACCCGATCGACCTCAGCGAACCACGCCGCCTGACGGCCAAGGTTCGCTACCGCCAGAGCGACCAGCCCTGCACCCTGGAAAAAACCGCCACGGGCTACCGCGCCACCTTCGATGACCCGCAGCGAGCGGTCACACCCGGCCAATCCGTGGTGTTCTACGACGGCGACATCTGCCTGGGCGGCGGCGTGATCGAAGTCGCAGAGCCCTGGAGCAGCCAGGCATGAACCCAATCCAGGAACAACTGACGGCATTGGGCGGCGTGTTTCTCGCCGCCGTGCTGGTGGACAGGATCGCCAAGACCGGCCAGGCCACCGAAGCGGGCGTGGCCTGCATGCTCGGCAGCCTGCTGGTTCGCGACCCCAAGGACACCTTGGAAGTCTATGGTGGCGACGACCTGAACCTGCGCGAAGGCTATCGTGCGCTGATCGGCGCTCTGGAGCGCGACCCCAGCGCCTTGCAACGCGAGCCGCTGCGTTATGCCCTGTCGATGCTGGGCCTCGAGCGCCAGTTGGCCAAGCGCGACGACCTGCTGGAGACCATCGGCAAACGCCTGCCGCAGATCCAGTCCCAGGTCGAGCACTTCGGCCCGGCTCACGAAAACGTCGTCGCGGCCTGCGGTTCGCTGTACCAGGACACTTTGAGCACCTTGCGCCAGCGCATCCAGGTGCATGGCGACATGCGCAACCTGCAACAGCCAAGCAATGCCTCGAAGATCCGCGCCCTGCTGCTGGCCGGAATTCGCTCGGCACGACTTTGGCGGCAGCTGGGTGGTCATCGTTGGCAACTGGTGATCAGCCGCCGCAAATTGCTGAAAGAGCTTTACCCGTTGATGCGCAACGAATAAGTCGCCTCGACCTGCTTTTTGTGGCGAAGGCGCTTGCTCCCTCGCCACCGGTAATAAACAGTTTTAGCTTGTTACGCGTAGCACGCCGGTCAGTTGGCGACGGACCGGCACTTGTTTTCATGTATGATACGCGCCCCATTTCGTTGCCCGACTGTCCGAGAACACCCCATGCAGCTTTCTTCGCTCACTGCGGTTTCCCCTGTTGACGGCCGCTACGCCGGCAAAACCCAGGCCCTGCGCCCGATTTTCAGCGAGTACGGCCTGATCCGTGCCCGCGTCCTGGTTGAAGTGCGCTGGCTCCAGCGCTTGGCCGCCCACCCTGCCATCGGCGAAGTGCCGGCGTTTTCCGCCGAAGCCAACGCAGTGTTGAACGCGCTGGCAGAAAACTTTGTGCTGGAGCACGCCGAGCGCGTCAAAGAGATCGAGCGCACCACCAACCACGACGTCAAGGCCATCGAATACCTGCTCAAGGAGCAGGCGGCCAAGCTGCCGGAGCTGGCCAATGTCAGCGAGTTCATCCACTTTGCCTGCACCAGCGAGGACATCAACAACCTGTCCCACGCCCTGATGCTGCGCGAAGGCCGCGATGAGGTGATGCTGCCCCTGATGCGCCAGACCGCCCAGGCCATCCGCGAACTGGCGATCCGCTTCGCCGACGTGCCGATGCTGTCGCGTACCCACGGTCAACCGGCTTCGCCGACCACCTTGGGCAAGGAGCTGGCAAACGTGGTCTACCGCCTGGAGCGCCAGATCGCCCAAGTGGCCGCCGTGCCGCTGCTGGGCAAGATCAACGGCGCCGTGGGCAACTACAACGCCCACCTCTCGGCCTACCCGGACATCGACTGGGAAGCCAATGCCCGCGCCTTCATCGAAGACGAACTGGGCCTGAGCTTCAACCCCTACACCACCCAGATCGAACCGCACGACTACATCGCCGAGCTGTTCGATGCGATCGCGCGCTTCAATACCATCCTGATCGACTTCGACCGTGACATCTGGGGCTACATCTCCCTGGGCTACTTCAAGCAGCGCACCATTGCCGGCGAAATCGGTTCTTCGACCATGCCGCACAAGGTCAACCCGATCGATTTCGAAAACTCCGAAGGCAACCTGGGCATCGCCAACGCGCTGTTCCAGCACCTGGCGAGCAAACTGCCGATCTCCCGCTGGCAGCGTGACCTGACCGACTCCACCGTGCTGCGCAACCTGGGCGTGGGTTTTGCCCACAGCGTCATTGCCTACGAAGCCAGCCTCAAGGGCATCAGCAAGCTGGAACTGAACGAGCAGAAAATCGCCGCCGACCTCGACGCTTGCTGGGAAGTCCTGGCCGAGCCGATCCAGACCGTGATGCGTCGCTACAACATCGAAAACCCGTATGAAAAGCTGAAAGAGCTGACCCGTGGCAAGGGCATCAGCCCTGAAGCGCTGCAGACTTTCATCGATGGCCTGGACATGCCTGCCGAGGCCCGCGCGGAGCTGAAGAAGCTCACGCCGGCCAGCTACATCGGCAACGCGGCGGCGCAAGCCAAGCGCATCTGATCCACGGCTTTACCTTTGAGACGCCCGGCCGCGCCGGGCGTTTTTATTCGCGTCTGAAAAGTATATTTTTTCAATAGGTTACACATGAATCCTGATATTCCTCTGCAACTCCTGGGCGGCATTACGGCACGGGAATTCCTGCGCGACTACTGGCAGAAAAAACCCCTGCTGATCCGTCAGGCGATTCCCGACTTCCAAAGCCCGATCGACGCCGATGAACTGGCCGGCCTGGCTCTGGAAGAAGAAGTCGAATCGCGCCTGGTGATCGAACACGGCGAGACCCCTTGGGAAATGCGTCGCGGCCCGTTCGCCGAAGACGAATTCAGCAAGTTGCCGGAACGCGAGTGGACCCTGCTGGTGCAGGCGGTCGATCAGTTCGTACCGGAAGTCAGCGAACTGCTGGAAAACTTCCGCTTCCTGCCGAGCTGGCGCATCGACGATGTGATGATCAGCTTCGCCGCCCCCGGTGGCAGCGTAGGTCCGCATTTCGATAACTATGACGTGTTCCTGCTGCAAGGCCATGGCCAGCGCAACTGGAAGATCGGCCAGATGTGCGACTCCGAAAGCCCGCTGCTGCAGCACGCCGACCTGCGCATCCTCGCCGACTTCGAAGCCACCGACGAGTGGATCCTGGAACCGGGCGACATGCTCTACCTGCCGCCGCGCCTGGCGCACTGCGGCGTGGCCGTGGACGACTGCATGACCTACTCGGTGGGTTTCCGTGCGCCAAGCGCCGCTGAAGTGCTGACCCACTTCACCGACTTCCTGAGCCAGTTCCTGCCGGACGAAGAACGCTACACCGACGCCGACGCGCGCCCGGTGACCGACCCGCACCAGATCCAGCAAGACGCCCTGGACCGCCTCAAGGGCCTGCTGGCCGAGCACATGAGCGACGAGCGCCTGCTGCTGACCTGGTTCGGCCAGTTCATGACCGAGCCGCGCTACCCGGAACTGGTGGTGGGTCCGGAAATGGAAGATGACGAGCTGTTGGCCGGCCTGGAGCAAGGTGCGGTGATCATCCGCAACCCGAGCGCGCGCCTGGCCTGGTCGGAAGTCGACGACGACCTGCTGCTGTTCGCCAGCGGCCAGAGCCGTTACCTGCCGGGCAAGCTGCGCGAACTGCTGAAGATGATCTGCGCCGCCGACGCCCTGCACAGCGAAAACCTCGGCCCATGGCTGGCCGACGAAGACGGTCGCAGCCTGGTCTGCGAGCTGGTCAAGCAAGGCAGCCTGGGGTTCGCCGATGAATAAAATTCACGTTCGTGTCGCAGACTGGCAAAAGGATAACGCCGAGATCCGGCGCATTCGTGAGACCGTGTTCATTGCCGAGCAATCCGTCCCGCCCGAGCTGGAATGGGATGCCGACGACCAGGGCGCGGTGCATTTCCTGGCGTTTGAAGGCGATTTCCCCATCGGCACCGCGCGCCTGCTGACCGACGGCCACATCGGCCGTGTCTCGGTCCTCAAGGACTGGCGCGGCCTGAAAGTGGGCGACGCGCTGATGCACGCGGTGATCGCGCAAGCCGAGAAGCGCGGGCTCAAGCAACAAATGCTCAGCGCCCAGGTGCATGCCACGCCGTTCTACGAGCGGTTGGGGTTTGCAGTGGTCAGCGAGGAGTTCCTGGAAGCCGGGATTCCCCATGTGGACATGGTGCGGCATTCGGCCTGAAACCGCAGCGCGGCCATCGCGAGCAAGCTCGCTCCCACAGGAGGCCGGCGGTGAACCTATGATTCATGTACGCCTGCCTCCCATGTGGGAGCGAGCTTGCTCGCGATGAGGCCCTCAAGCCTTACCAAAAAACGCCCTGGCATCCCCCGATGCCGGGGCGTTTTGCCGTCTACCATTCAACTTGCCCCACCCCGGGCCGACAAACTGGCAATATCAAGCCTTTGTCTCGCGGAGAAATGGACATGCCTCTACGCACCCTCCTGGTCACCCTGCTGCTCGGTTGCAGCCTGTCGGTCATGGCCGATACGCAAATTGTGCCGCTGAACTACCGCACCAGCGCCGACCTGTTGCCGGTGGCGCAGAATTTCATCGGCAAGGACGGCCAGGTCAGCGCCTACGGTAACCAACTGATCGTCAACGCCGAGCCCGGCAAGATCGAAGAACTCCGGCAATTCCTGGCCCAATTGGACACCGCGCCCAAGCGCCTGCTGATCACGGTCGACACCAACGAAAACAACCTCCAGGGCGACCAGGGTTACTCGATCAACGGTGCCGCCCCCAGCCAGACCCGCATCATCAACCGCAGCACCGCCAGCCGCGACGGCGGCGTACAGCAGGTGCAGGCCAGCGAAGGCCAGCCGGCGCTGATCCAGGTGGGCCAGAGCGTCCCGTTCACCAGCAGCCAGACCGACAACTATGGCCGGATGCAAAGCCAGACCGAATACCGCAACGTCACCCAGGGTTTCTACGTGACCGCCAGCGTCACCGGCGACACCGTCCACCTGAACATCAGTACCAACCGTGACCGCATGAGCCAGGAACGTCCCGATGTAGTGAACGTTCAGAGTACCGACACAACTGTCAGCGGACGCCTCGGCGAATGGATCACCCTGGCCGGCGTGAATCGCCAGACTCAGGCCGACAAACAGGGCCTGACCCGCAGCTACTCGACACAAGGCCGCGACGACATGATTTTGCGGGTCAAGGTCGATACCCTGAACTGAAGCACCAAAAACTGACTGATGAGTCGTATTAGACCAAAGATGTAGTGCTATAAAAAAAGCACTACAAAACGTTTGACGGGCCAAAAAACCGGAGGCATGATGGCCTCGCTCCCGCTAATCAGGGGCCCTGGCAAGGGCCTTCGGGTCGACGCTTGCAACTACCCTGCGAGCCGATTCGTGTCTGTACCGCCCACAAGGTGTGTTTGACGAGGTTGCGACTGGAACGAAGTTGTCCCGAGGGACGGAAGCGTAACTAGGTAACCCGGCATCACTCTGAGTTCGTATTGAAGGCCCACGACGCCCGAATGCGCCCGCAGTTCGCCCCTACCTGCTCACTTTCCCCTCGAGCCCCTCGTTCATCCCGTCGCCGCCTCGCCTGAACCGACTTGTACGCCACCCCCCGGTCGGCTGGAGCAGGAATTTTCCACCAAGACCTATGCGACGAGGTTTATCTCCATGGCACTGACACGCGAACAGCAAATTGCAGCCCTTGAAAAAGACTGGGCTGAAAACCCGCGCTGGAAAGGCGTGAAGCGCAATTATTCCGCTGCTGACGTCGTCCGTCTGCGTGGCTCGGTTCAACCTGAGCACACCTTTGCGAAAATGGGCGCCGAGAAGCTGTGGAACCTGGTCACCCAGGGCGCCAAGCCAGCCTTCCGTCCCGAGAAAGATTTCGTCAACTGCATGGGCGCCCTGACCGGCGGCCAGGCTGTGCAGCAAGTCAAGGCGGGCATCCAGGCGATCTACCTGTCGGGCTGGCAAGTGGCTGCGGACAACAACTCCGCCGAGTCGATGTACCCCGACCAGTCGCTGTACCCGGTGGATTCGGTTCCAACCGTGGTCAAGCGCATCAACAACTCGTTCCGTCGTGCCGACCAGATCCAGTGGAAAGCCGGCAAGAACCCGGGCGACGAAGGCTACATCGACTACTTCGCACCGATCGTGGCTGACGCCGAAGCCGGTTTCGGCGGCGTCCTGAACGCCTACGAACTGATGAAGAGCATGATCGAAGCAGGCGCCGCCGGCGTTCACTTCGAAGACCAACTGGCCTCGGTGAAGAAATGCGGCCACATGGGCGGCAAGGTTCTGGTTCCAACCCAGGAAGCCGTGCAGAAGCTGACGGCTGCCCGCCTGGCCGCCGACGTTGCCGGTGTACCGACCATCATCCTGGCCCGTACCGACGCCAACGCCGCAGACCTGCTGACCTCCGACTGCGACCCGTACGACCAGCCGTTCGTGACCGGTACCCGCACCCAGGAAGGCTTCTACAAGGTGCGCGCCGGTCTCGACCAGGCCATCGCCCGTGGCCTGGCCTACGCGCCGTACGCCGACCTGATCTGGTGCGAAACCGCCAAGCCGGACCTGGACGAAGCCCGTCGTTTCGCCGAAGCGATCAAGAAGGAATACCCGGACCAACTGCTGTCGTACAACTGCTCGCCTTCCTTCAACTGGAAGAAAAACCTGGACGACGCGACCATCGCCAAGTTCCAGCGCGAACTGTCCGCCATGGGCTACAAGCACCAGTTCATCACCCTGGCCGGCATTCACAACATGTGGCACAGCATGTTCAACCTGGCGCACGACTACGCCCGCAACGACATGACCGCCTACGTGAAGCTGCAAGAGCAGGAGTTCGCCGATGCCGCCAAGGGCTACACCTTCGTGGCTCACCAGCAGGAAGTGGGCACCGGCTACTTCGACGACATGACCACCGTGATCCAGGGCGGCACTTCGTCGGTGACCGCGCTGACCGGCTCCACCGAAGAAGAACAGTTCCACTGATTCACACGCTTGCCTCGAGCAAGCGGCCCTTGCGGACCGGATAAAAACTAACCGCAAAGCCGATGATCTGAAGCCCCGACTGGTTCGGGGCTTTTTTTCGCCTTTTTTTTACACTTTGAAGTGACTGACCAACTGCTGCAACTGGTTACCCAGGCGCGCCAGCTCGATGCTGGACGCTGCGGTTTCTTCGCTGGCCGAGGCGGTCTGTTCGGATACATCGCGCACGCTCAGGATACTGCGGCTGATGTCCTCGGCCACCGAGCTTTGTTGCACCGCAGCAGCGGCAATCTGCTGATTCATGGCCTGAATGCCAGAAACCGCCTGGGTGATGTTGCCCAGGGAGATGCCAGCCTTGCCGGCCAGTTCCACGCTGCTGTCGGTCAATTCGCGGCTGTTTCGCATGATACTCGACACCTGGCGTGTGCCGTTCTGCAAGCCCGCCACCAGGCTCTCAATCTCTTCGGTGGAATGCTGGGTACGCTGGGCCAGCCCACGTACTTCGTCGGCGACCACGGCAAAACCGCGTCCGGCGTCACCCGCGCGGGCGGCCTCGATGGCGGCGTTAAGGGCCAACAAGTTGGTCTGCTCAGCCACTGTCTTGATCACGTCCATGATCTTGCCGATGCGCGCGCTTTCATGTTCCAACTCATCCATGGCTTCGACGGAGCGCCCGACTTCGCCGGCCAAACGCTCGATCTGAACGATGGCCTGCGCGACCACTTGGTCGCCGATACGGGCCTGTGCATCGGCCTCCGATGCGGCAGTGCAAGCCTGTTCGGCATTACGCGCGACTTCATGCACGGTGGCCGACATTTCCTGCATGGCGGTGGCCACCTGGTCGGTCTCGGTCTTCTGGCTATTGACCCCGGCGCTGGTCTGCTCGGTGACGGCCGATAACTCTTCGGCGGCGCTGGCGATTTGGGTGACGCCATCGCGGATGCCACCGATCAGGTCGCGCAACGTGGTGCCCATGCGCTGGATACCTTGCTGCAGGACACCCAGTTCATCACCACGGGTCACGACCATGTCTTGGGTGAGATCGCCTGCGGCAATGCGATTGACCACCGCCAATGTGTCCTGCAATGGCCGCGTAATCTGGCGAGTGATGATCATGGCCGCAAGAATCCCCAACAACATTGCCAAGGCCGTGCAGCTCAGTTGCAGGATGCGGGCCTGGGCGCTGTCTTCGTCACGGGAGACCAGTTGGCTGGCATACATCTCGTCAGACAGGCGGGTGATGGTGTCACCCAAATCGATGGTGTCCTGCACGGCCTTGCCAATGGCCTGGTTACTGGCGGTGAAGTCCTGCACCGAACGGCGGTAAGCAATCAGTGCGGTTTCCAGCTGCTTGATGGTGTCGGCATAGGTCGGGCCGAAAGCGTTGTTGAGGGTTTCGATGCCCTTGAGCGCATTTTCGAGCTGACGGGTGGCGGCTTGTTCGGTGGTGCTGTTGGGGTTGCCGGTGTAGCCACGCACTTCATAACGCACCAGCGCCACGTCCTCCTTGGCCTTGAGAATGATCCTGTACAACTCGAAACGGCGCTCATCCGAGGCAGGCATCGCTTCTACGTCATCGATGACCTTGGCAATCAACGCGGCGCCCTTGACCGCATTGACACCCATCTCCTTGCGCATGGCTGCGTCATTGCGATACGCCTCGCGCATCGTATTCAGTGCCACTTGATACTGCTTGCTGGCCTGCTCGATCAGCGCAAGTTTTTTCAGGTTTTCGGGTTTTCTCAACTCGTTCGCAAGGCTTTTCTGCTTGGCGACAAACTGCTCCAGCGACGCCTGGATCAATGCCCCCTTTTGTTCATCGCCCTTGTCCAACTGGTATTGCAAGCGAGCCCTGCGCAGGTGATCAAGAAGGTCGCCGAGCTCGGTAATGCTGGTCATTCGATCAGTGCGCTCGACTATTTTTTCCAGGCTGAACCAGCCGGTCGCGGCAAGGATAGCGGTCAGAAGCAGCACAACGGCAAAGCCCAAAGCCAACTTGAGCATGACGCTCATATTCGCGAACCAAGAATTCATGACATTCCTTTGGTAATCAGCCGCGAACGATGGGAACTGACGCAGCTATCTATGAAGGGGGCGATTGTCTAATCAATATTGATATAGATGATTAGATGGGAGAGCGGCAAAGATAGCTATTTGCCATCAATCCTTCAAGGCTCTAGGCCAAGCTCTTACCGATTGTTTGCTGGCAAAGCGGTTTCGCTTAACGCTCCAATGTCCCAGGCGCAATTGCTGGAGGGGCTGGGCCGAGCGACCTCGATCTGATGGCCGAGGTTTTTCTACCCGTTTTCTCTGAAGCCCCCCTACGCTGCAAGAGCAAGCCTGCACCTGTGGGAGCAGTCCCTCATGCAGATCCAACCCTCACCGAGCCCTTCCCTTCGGCGCGCCGATAGAAAAATTGATCGAACGCAGCATTGGGCAGTCCGAAAAGGAGTAAAACGTCCGACGCTGACAATTGCAGTAGCGACGGTGTAAGACAGCCTTTCAGGCAGGACACTAAGTGCACTGTGAAAAAGGCCGATACAGATAATAATAATTATCATTTGGAAGTCGTTATCATTGTTACATTCCGCACGAAATATTATTGATCAATAGCCGGCCAACGCCCACGGGGCCGGGGCCGCAGGGTCCCGGAGGCAAGCTATGTCCTTATTCCAATAAATAATTTCGCTATAGGAATTTTACTTGCCCGGTGTTTAGCCATAAAATCACCGCGATTGATTGCTGCGACATATCGTCACTGCTTTATTTCATTCAAGCTCAGAGACCTTTGCTCTCTGTTAAGGATTTCCAGCATGTCCGAAGCGACAGGACTCATGGCCCACAATTGGGGCTTTGCCATTTTCCTTCTGGGCGTTGTTGGCCTGTGTGCTTTCATGCTCGGTGTGTCGAGCCTGCTTGGGTCAAAAGCCTGGGGCCGCAGCAAAAATGAACCGTTCGAGTCCGGCATGCTGCCTACCGGTGGCGCCCGCTTGCGGCTCTCAGCCAAATTCTATCTGGTCGCGATGCTGTTCGTGATCTTCGATATCGAAGCCCTCTTTCTCTTTGCATGGTCTGTGTCCGTCCGCGAAAGCGGCTGGACCGGATTCGTCGAAGCGCTCGTTTTCATAGCAATTCTGTTGGCAGGTCTTGTCTACCTTTACCGGGTGGGGGCACTTGATTGGGCTCCGGAAGCTCGGCGCAAGCGGCAAGCGAAGCTGAAACAATGAGGCTTTGGCAATGCAATACAATCTCACCAGGATCGACCCCGATGCTCCTAACGAGCAGTATCCGATTGGCAAGCGGGAAACCGTCGCCGATCCGTTAGAAGATCAAGTCCACAAAAACATCTTCATGGGCAAGCTCGAAGACGTGCTGAACAGCACGGTCAACTGGGGTCGCAAGAACTCCCTGTGGCCGTACAACTTCGGCCTTTCGTGCTGCTACGTGGAAATGACCACCGCCTTCACGGCGCCCCACGACATCGCGCGCTTTGGCGCCGAGGTGATCCGGGCATCGCCACGCCAGGCGGATTTCATGGTTATCGCCGGTACCTGCTTCATCAAGATGGCGCCGATCATCCAGCGTCTCTACGAGCAAATGCTCGAGCCCAAGTGGGTCATCTCCATGGGTTCGTGCGCCAACTCCGGTGGCATGTACGACATCTACTCTGTCGTTCAAGGGGTGGACAAGTTCCTGCCCGTGGACGTCTACGTGCCCGGCTGCCCGCCTCGCCCTGAAGCTTTCCTGCAAGGCTTGATGCTGTTGCAGGAGTCGATTGGCCAGGAGCGTCGCCCACTGTCCTGGGTCGTTGGCGATCAAGGCGTCTATCGCGCCGAGATGCCGTCGCAAAAGGAACAGCGCCGCGAACAGCGTATCGCAGTCACCAACCTGCGCAGCCCCGACGAAGTCTGATCCAGCTCTGCTCTGTACAAGAAACGAGAACCTGGCTTCATTCTTTACGTTGACCGAAAGCGATAAATAACCATGACTACAGGCAGTGCTCTGTACATCCCGCCTTACAAGGCAGACGACCAGGATGTGGTCGTCGAACTGAACAACCGTTTTGGCCCCGAGGCGTTCACCGCCCAGCCGACCCGTACCGGCATGCCGGTACTTTGGGTTGCCCGCGCCAAACTCGTCGAAGTCCTGACTTTCCTGCGCAACCTGCCCAAGCCGTACGTCATGCTCTATGACCTGCACGGCGTGGACGAGCGCCTGCGCACCAAGCGTCAAGGGCTGCCCGACGGCGTCGATTTCACCGTGTTCTATCACTTGATGTCGATCGAGCGTAATAGTGACGTAATGATCAAGGTCGCCTTGTCCGAGAGCGACCTCAGCGTGCCGACCGTGACCGGCATCTGGCCGAACGCCAACTGGTACGAGCGTGAAGTGTGGGACATGTTCGGGATCGATTTCCCCGGCCACCCGCACCTGTCGCGCATCATGATGCCACCGACCTGGGAAGGTCACCCGCTGCGCAAGGACTTCCCGGCCCGTGCCACCGAGTTCGACCCGTTCAGCCTGTCCCTGGCCAAGCAACAGCTCGAGGAAGAGGCCGCGCGCTTCAAGCCTGAAGACTGGGGCATGAAGCGTTCGGGCGCCAACGAGGACTACATGTTCCTCAACCTGGGCCCGAACCACCCTTCGGCCCACGGTGCGTTCCGCATCATCCTGCAACTGGACGGCGAAGAGATCGTCGACTGCGTGCCGGACATCGGCTACCACCACCGTGGCGCCGAGAAAATGGCCGAGCGCCAGTCCTGGCACAGCTTCATCCCGTACACCGACCGTATCGACTACCTCGGCGGCGTGATGAACAACCTGCCGTACGTACTGTCGGTGGAGAAACTGGCCGGGATCAAGGTCCCGGAGAAGGTCGACGTCATCCGCATCATGATGGCCGAGTTCTTCCGCATCACCAGCCACCTGCTGTTCCTGGGTACCTATATCCAGGACGTGGGGGCGATGACGCCGGTGTTCTTCACCTTCACCGACCGCCAGAAGGCCTACACGGTAATCGAGGCCATCACCGGTTTCCGCCTGCACCCGGCCTGGTACCGCATCGGTGGCGTGGCCCACGACCTACCGCGCGGCTGGGAAAAGCTGGTCAAGGACTTCGTCGAGTGGATGCCCAAGCGCCTGGACGAATACACCAAGGCCGCCCTGCAGAACAGCATCCTCAAGGGTCGTACCATCGGGGTCGCCGCCTACAACACCAAGGAGGCCCTGGAATGGGGCGTCACCGGTGCCGGCTTGCGTTCCACCGGTTGCGACTTCGACCTGCGCAAGGCGCGCCCCTACTCCGGCTACGAAAACTTCGAGTTCGAAGTACCGCTGGCGGCCAACGGTGACGCCTATGACCGCTGCATGGTGCGCGTCGAGGAAATGCGCCAGAGCATCAAGATCATCGACCAATGCATGCGCAACATGCCGGAAGGCCCGTACAAGGCGGATCACCCGCTGACCACGCCGCCGCCCAAAGAGCGCACGCTGCAGCACATCGAGACCCTGATCACGCACTTCCTGCAGGTTTCGTGGGGCCCGGTCATGCCGGCCAACGAATCCTTCCAGATGATCGAAGCGACCAAGGGCATCAACAGTTATTACCTGACGAGCGATGGCGGCACCATGAGCTACCGCACCCGGATTCGCACCCCAAGCTACCCGCACCTGCAGCAGATCCCTTCCGTGATCAAGGGCAGCATGGTCGCGGACTTGATCGCGTACCTGGGTAGTATCGATTTCGTTATGGCCGACGTGGACCGCTAAGCATGAACAGCACGCTTATCCAGACTGACCGTTTCGCCCTGAGCGAAACCGAGCGCTCGGCCATCGAGCACGAGCTGCATCACTACGAAGACCCGCGCGCGGCGTCGATCGAAGCTCTGAAGATCGTCCAGAAGGAACGTGGCTGGGTGCCCGACGGCGCGCTCTACGCCATCGGCGAGATCCTCGGCATCCCGGCCAGCGACGTCGAAGGCGTCGCCACCTTCTATAGCCAGATTTTCCGCCAGCCAGTCGGCCGTCACATCATTCGCGTCTGCGACAGCATGGTCTGCTACATCGGCGGCCACGAATCGGTGGTCGGCGAGCTCCAGAGCAAGCTGGGCATCGGCCTGGGCCAGACCACCGCCGACGGCCGCTTCACCTTGCTGCCGGTGTGCTGCCTGGGCAACTGCGACAAGGCACCGGCGCTGATGATCGACGACGACACCTTCGGTGACGTCAAGCCAGATGGCGTCGCCAAACTGCTGGAGGGCTACGTATGACCCTGACTTCCTTCGGGCCCGCCAACCGCATCCAGCGTTCGGCCGAAACCCATCCCCTGACCTGGCGTCTGCGTGACGACGGCGAAGCGGTGTGGCTGGACGAGTACCAGGCCAAGAACGGCTACGCCGCCGCGCGCAAAGCGTTCGCCGACATGGCCAGCGACGACATCGTCCAGACCGTGAAAGACTCCGGCCTCAAGGGCCGTGGCGGCGCGGGCTTCCCCACGGGCGTGAAGTGGGGCCTGATGCCCAAGGACGAATCCATCAACATCCGCTACCTGCTGTGCAACGCGGATGAAATGGAACCCAACACCTGGAAAGACCGCATGTTGATGGAGCAACTGCCCCATCTGCTGATCGAAGGCATGCTGATCAGCGCCCGTGCGCTGAAGACCTACCGTGGCTACATCTTCCTGCGTGGCGAATACACCACCGCCGCCAAGCACCTGAACCGTGCCGTGGAAGAAGCCAAGGCCGCGGGCCTGCTGGGCAAGAACATCCTGGGCAGCGGCTTCGATTTCGAGCTGTTCGTCCACACCGGTGCCGGGCGCTACATCTGCGGTGAAGAAACCGCGCTGATCAACTCCCTGGAAGGCCGCCGCGCCAACCCGCGCTCCAAGCCGCCCTTCCCTGCCGCCGTGGGCGTGTGGGGCAAGCCGACCTGCGTGAACAACGTCGAGACCCTGTGCAACGTGCCGGCGATCATCGCCGACGGCGTGGACTGGTACAAATCCCTGGCCCGCGACGGCAGCGAAGACATGGGCACCAAGCTCATGGGCTTCTCCGGCAAGGTCAAGAACCCTGGCCTGTGGGAACTGCCGTTCGGCATCACCGGCCGCGAGCTGTTCGAAGACTACGCCGGCGGCATGCGCGACGGCTACACGCTCAAATGCTGGCAGCCCGGCGGCGCCGGTACCGGTTTCCTGTTGCCGGAACACCTGGACGCACAAATGTACGCCGGCGGCATCGCCAAAGTGGGCACCCGCATGGGTACCGGCCTGGCCATGGCGGTGGACAACAGCGTCAACATGGTGTCGCTGCTGCGCAACATGGAAGAGTTCTTCTCCCGTGAGTCCTGCGGTTTCTGCACCCCTTGCCGCGACGGCCTGCCGTGGAGCGTCAAACTGCTGCGAGCCATTGAAAACGGCGAAGGCCAGGCCGGCGACATCGAGACCCTGCTGGGTCTGGTGGGTTTCCTCGGCCCAGGCAAGACCTTCTGTGCTCACGCACCGGGTGCCGTGGAGCCGTTGGGCAGCGCGATCAAATACTTCCGCCCTGAATTCGAGGCCGGCATCGCGCCAACGCGCGCCGGGGACCTCAATCAGGTGGTCACGCCGACCATGGTCGGCGCGTAACGACGCTTTAAAAGGCGAAGGGTCCGTGCCCTTCGCCTTTCGTCCGATGACGCCTTTTACCCAGGCTGTTTGGATTCGGACGAACAACAAGATTCCATTAGCCACGCCCGCTGACACCGGGCCAACGAAGAACTTTGAACCATGGCCACTATCCACGTAGACGGCAAAGAGCTCGAAGTCGATGGCGCAGACAACCTGTTACAGGCATGTCTGTCCCTGGGCCTCGACATTCCTTATTTCTGCTGGCACCCCGCCCTTGGCAGCGTTGGCGCTTGTCGCCAGTGCGCGGTCAAGCAGTACACCGACGAGAACGACAAGCGTGGTCGGATCGTCATGTCCTGCATGACCCCCGCCACCGACGGCAGCTGGATCTCCATCGACGACGAAGAGGCGAAAGTGTTTCGCGCCAGCGTCGTCGAATGGCTGATGACCAACCACCCTCACGACTGCCCGGTCTGTGAGGAAGGCGGCCACTGCCACCTGCAAGACATGACGGTGATGACCGGCCACAACGAGCGCCGCTATCGCTTCACCAAGCGCACCCACCAGAACCAGGACCTCGGCCCGTTCATCTCCCACGAGATGAACCGCTGCATCGCCTGCTACCGTTGCGTGCGTTTCTACAAGGACTACGCCGGCGGCACCGACCTGGGCGTGTTCGGTGCCCACGACAACGTGTACTTCGGTCGCGTCGAAGACGGCACCCTGGAAAGCGAGTTCTCCGGCAACCTCACCGAGGTCTGCCCGACCGGTGTGTTCACCGACAAGACTCACTCCGAGCGCTACAACCGCAAGTGGGACATGCAGTTCTCGCCGAGCATCTGCCATGGCTGCTCCAGCGGCTGCAACATTTCCCCGGGCGAGCGCTACGGTGAACTGCGGCGCATCGAAAACCGCTTCAACGGCTCGGTCAACCAGTACTTCCTGTGTGACCGTGGCCGTTTCGGCTATGGCTACGTCAACCGCAAGGATCGCCCACGCCAGCCGCAACTGGCGGACGGCGCCAAGCTGAGCCTGGACGAAGCGCTGGACAAGGCCGCCGAACTGCTGCGCGGGCGCAACATCGTCGGCATCGGTTCGCCACGGGCCAGCCTGGAAAGCAACTACGCCCTGCGTGAACTGGTCGGTGCCGAGCACTTCTACAGTGGCATCGAAGCCGGCGAGCTGGAACGCATCCGCCTGGTGCTGCAAGTGCTCAAGGACAGCCCGCTGCCGGTGCCGACGATGCGCGACATCGAAGACCACGACGCGGTGTTCGTCCTTGGCGAAGACCTGACCCAGACCGCCGCCCGCATGGCCTTGGCCCTGCGCCAATCGGTCAAGGGCAAGGCCGAGGACATGGCCGACGCCATGCGCGTGCAGCCATGGCTCGACGCCGCCGTGAAGAACATCGGCCAGCACGCGCTGAACCCGCTGTTCATCGCCAGCCTCGCTGAAACCAAGCTCGACGACGTCGCCGAAGAATGCGTCCACGCCGCTCCGGACGACCTGGCCCGCATCGGTTTCGCCGTGGCCCACGCCCTGGACGCCAGCGCCCCGGCCGTCGACGGCCTGGACAGCGAAGCGGCCGCCCTGGCCCAGCGCATCGCCGACGCCCTGCTGGCGGCCAAGCGCCCATTGATCATCGCCGGCACCTCCCTGGGTTCCAAGGCCTTGATCGAAGCCGCCGCCAACATCGCCAAGGCCTTGAAGCTGCGCGAGAAGAACGGTTCCATCAGCCTGATCGTGCCGGAAGCCAACAGCCTCGGCCTGGCCATGCTCGGTGGCGAATCGGTGGACGCAGCCCTGCAAGCGGTGATCGACGGCAGTGCCGACGCCATCGTCGTGCTGGAAAACGACCTCTACACCCGCACCGACAAAGCCCGGGTGGACGCCGCCCTGAACGCCGCGAAAGTGGTGATCGTCGCCGACCACCAGAAAACCGCCACCACCGACCGCGCCCACCTGGTGCTGCCGGCGGCGAGCTTCGCCGAAGGCGACGGTACGCTGGTCAGCCAGGAAGGCCGCGCCCAGCGCTTCTTCCAGGTGTTCGACCCGACTTACCTGGACGCCAGCATCCTGGTTCACGAAGGCTGGCGCTGGCTGCATGCCCTGCGCGCCACCCTGCTGGACCAGCCGGTGGACTGGACGCAACTGGACCACGTCACCGCCGCCGTCGCTTCGAGCAGCCCGCAACTGGCTCGCATCGTCGATGCCGCGCCATCGGCTTCGTTCCGCATCAAAGGCCTGAAACTGGCGCGCGAACCGCTGCGCTACTCCGGTCGCACCGCCATGCGCGCCAACATCAGCGTCCACGAACCACGGACCTCCCAGGATAAGGACACCGCATTCGCGTTCTCCATGGAAGGTTACTCGGGCTCCGCCGAACCGCGCTCGCAAGTGCCGTTCGCCTGGTCGCCGGGCTGGAACTCGCCGCAAGCCTGGAACAAGTTCCAGGACGAAGTCGGTGGTCACCTGCGTGCTGGCGACCCGGGCACCCGCCTGATCGAAAGCCAGGGCGATGGCCTGAGCTGGTTCGCCAACGTGCCGCGCGCCTTCAACCCGGCACCGGGCACCTGGCAGGTCGTGCCGTTCCATCACCTGTTCGGCAGCGAAGAGAACTCTTCCAAGGCCGCACCGGTGCAGGAACGCATCCCGGCCGCCTACGTGGCGCTGGCCAAGTCCGAAGCTGACCGCCTGGGCGTCAATGACGGCGCCCTGCTGAGCCTGAACGTGGCTGGCCAGACCTTGCGTCTGCCGCTGCGCATCAATGAAGAACTGGGCGCCGGCCTGGTGGCCCTGCCGGCCGGCCTGGCGGGTATTCCACCGGCGATATTCGGCAAAACCGTCGACGGTCTGCAGGAGGCAGCGCAATGAGCTGGTTCACCCCTGAAGTGATCGCTGTGATCCTGACGGTCCTCAAGGCCATCGTGATCCTGCTGGCCGTGGTGGTCTGCGGCGCGTTGCTGAGCTTCGTCGAACGTCGCTTGCTGGGCTGGTGGCAGGACCGCTACGGTCCGAACCGCGTCGGCCCGTTCGGCATGTTCCAGATCGCCGCCGACATGATCAAGATGTTCTTCAAGGAAGACTGGACGCCGCCGTTTGCCGACAAGGTGATCTTCACCCTGGCACCGGTCGTGGCCATGAGCGCCTTGCTGATCGCCTTCGCGATCATCCCGATCACCCCGACCTGGGGCGTGGCGGACCTGAACATCGGCCTGCTGTTCTTCTTCGCCATGGCCGGCCTGTCGGTGTACGCGGTGCTGTTCGCCGGCTGGTCGAGCAACAACAAGTTCGCCCTGCTGGGCAGCCTGCGGGCCTCGGCCCAGACCGTGTCCTACGAAGTGTTCATGGGCCTGGCGCTCATGGGCATCGTGATCCAGGCCGGCTCGTTCAACATGCGCGACATCGTCGAGTACCAGGCCCAGAACCTGTGGTTCATCATTCCGCAGTTCTTCGGTTTCTGTACCTTCTTCATCGCTGGCGTGGCCGTGACTCACCGTCACCCCTTCGACCAGCCGGAAGCGGAGCAGGAACTGGCCGACGGTTACCACATTGAATATGCCGGCATGAAATGGGGCATGTTCTTCGTCGGTGAATACATCGGCATCATCCTGATCTCGGCACTGCTGGTGACGCTGTTCTTCGGTGGCTGGCACGGTCCGTTCGGCATCCTGCCGCAACTGTCCTTCGTCTGGTTCGCCCTGAAGACCGCGTTCTTCATCATGCTGTTCGTCCTGCTGCGCGCCTCGATTCCGCGCCCACGCTACGACCAGGTGATGGATTTCAGCTGGAAATTCTGCCTGCCGCTGACCCTGATCAACATGCTGGTGACCGCAGCGATCGTTTTGATGAACGCGCCAGCGGCCGCGGTTCAGTGAGGATTTGACCCATGTTCAAATATATTGGCGACATCGTTAAGGGTACCGGTACCCAACTGCGAAGCCTGGTCATGATCTTCGGCCATGGCTTTCGCAAGCGCGACACCCTGCAATACCCGGAAGAACCGGTCTACCTGGCACCCCGCTACCGTGGCCGCATCGTCCTGACCCGCGACCCCGACGGCGAGGAGCGCTGCGTGGCCTGCAACCTGTGCGCCGTGGCGTGCCCGGTGGGTTGCATCTCGCTGCAGAAAGCTGAAACCGAAGACGGTCGCTGGTACCCGGACTTCTTTCGCATCAACTTCTCGCGCTGCATTTTCTGCGGCCTCTGCGAGGAAGCCTGCCCGACCACCGCGATCCAGCTCACGCCGGATTTCGAAATGGCCGAGTTCAAACGTCAGGACCTGGTGTACGAGAAAGAAGATCTGCTGATTTCCGGTCCCGGTAAAAACCCTGATTACAACTTCTATCGTGTTGCAGGTATGGCCATTGCCGGTAAGCCAAAGGGCGCCGCGCAGAACGAAGCCGAACCGATCAACGTGAAGAGCTTGCTGCCTTAAGGAAGAAAGATGGAATTCGCTTTCTATTTCGCATCGGGTATCGCGGTGGTGTCCACGCTTCGTGTGGTCACCAACACCAACCCCGTGCACGCCCTGCTCTACCTGATCATTTCGCTGATCGCCGTGGCCATGACCTTCTTCGCCCTCGGCGCGCCGTTCGCCGGTGCCCTGGAAGTGATCGCCTACGCCGGCGCCATCATGGTGCTGTTCGTGTTCGTGGTGATGATGCTCAACCTCGGCCCGGCCGCGGTCCAGCAGGAACGCTCCTGGCTCAAGCCCGGCATCTGGGCGGGACCTGTGATCCTGTCCGCCCTGCTGCTGGGTGAACTGCTGTATGTGCTGTTCGCTCACCAGAGCGGCCAGGCCATCGGCCACACCACCGTAGGCGCCAAGGCCGTGGGCATCAGCCTGTTCGGTCCGTACCTGCTGGTGGTCGAACTCGCCTCGATGCTGCTGCTCGCCGCAGCCGTCACGGCGTTCCATTTGGGCCGTAACGAGGCGAAGGAGTAATCACATGCCTGCTATCCCTCTCGAACATGGCCTGGCGGTTGCCGGCATCCTGTTCTGTCTCGGTCTGGTCGGCCTGATGGTCCGCCGCAACATCCTGTTCGTGTTGATGAGCCTGGAGGTCATGATGAATGCCTCCGCCCTGGCCTTCATCGTCGCGGGCGCTCGCTGGGCGCAGCCGGATGGACAGATCATGTTCATCCTGGTGATCAGCCTGGCAGCCGCCGAGGCCAGTATCGGCCTGGCGATCCTGTTGCAGCTGTATCGCCGCTTCCACACTCTCGATATTGACGCTGCCAGCGAGATGCGCGGATGAACCTTCTCTTCCTGACTTTCATATTTCCTCTTGTCGGTTTCCTGCTGCTGTCGTTCTCCCGTGGACGCTGGTCGGAAAACCTGTCGGCGCTGGTTGGCGTGGGCTCCATCGGCCTGTCTGCCATCGTCACGGCCTACGTGATCTGGCAATTCAACGTCGCCCCGCCGGAAGGTGGCAGGTACGTGCAAGTGCTGTGGCAGTGGATGGCGGTGGAAGGCTTCACACCGAACTTCGCCCTGTACCTGGACGGCCTGTCGGTCACCATGCTTGGCGTAGTGGTCGGTGTGGGTTTCCTGATCCACCTGTTCGCCTCCTGGTACATGCGCGGTGAAGCCGGTTACTCGCGCTTCTTCGCCTACACCAACCTGTTCATCGCCAGCATGCTGTTCCTGGTGCTCGGCGATAACCTGTTGTTCCTGTACTTCGGCTGGGAAGGCGTGGGCCTGTGCTCGTACCTGTTGATCGGTTTCTACTACAGCAACCGCAACAACGGCAACGCCGCACTCAAGGCGTTCATCGTGACCCGGATCGGCGACGTGTTCATGGCCATCGGCCTGTTCATCCTGTTCCAGCAACTGGGCACGCTGAATATTCAGGAACTGCTGGTCAAGGCACCGGAACACTTCAAGGTCGGTGACTTCTGGATCGTCCTGGCGACCCTGATGCTGTTGGGCGGTGCCGTCGGTAAATCCGCGCAACTGCCACTGCAGACCTGGTTGGCGGACGCGATGGCCGGCCCTACCCCGGTCTCGGCACTGATCCACGCCGCGACCATGGTGACCGCCGGTGTCTACCTGATCGCCCGTACCCACGGCCTGTTCGCCCTGGCGCCGGACATCCTGCACCTGGTCGGCATTGTCGGCGGTGTGACCCTGGTGTTGGCCGGTTTTGCCGCCCTGGTGCAGACCGACATCAAGCGCATCCTCGCCTACTCGACCATGAGCCAGATCGGCTACATGTTCCTGGCCCTGGGCGTCGGTGCCTGGGAAGGCGCGATCTTCCACCTGATGACCCACGCCTTCTTCAAGGCCCTGCTGTTCCTGGCGTCCGGTGCGGTGATCGTGGCCTGCCACCACGAGCAGAACATCTTCAAGATGGGCGGCCTGTGGAAGAAGCTGCCGCTGGCCTACGCCAGTTTCATCGTCGGCGGCGCGGCCCTGGCCGCCCTGCCACTGGTCACCGCCGGTTTCTACTCCAAGGACGAGATCCTCTGGGAAGCGTTCGCCAGTGGTAACCAAGGGCTGCTCTATGCCGGCCTGGTGGGTGCGTTCATGACCTCGCTGTACACCTTCCGCCTGATCTTCATCGCGTTCCACGGTGAAGCCAAGACCGAAGCCCACGCCGGCCACGGCATTGCCCACTGGCTGCCACTGTCGGTGCTGATCGTGCTGTCGACCTTCGTTGGCGCCCTGATCACCCCACCGCTGGCCGATGTGCTGCCACAAAGCGTCGGCCATGCCGGCGGCGAAGCCAAGCACAGCCTGGAAATCGCCTCCGGCGCCATCGCCCTGGCCGGTATCCTGCTGGCCGCCCTGCTGTTCCTGGGCAAGCGTCGTTTCGTCACGGCGGTTGCCAACAGCGGCATCGGGCGACTCCTTTCGGCCTGGTGGTTCGCCGCCTGGGGCTTCGACTGGATCTACGACAAACTGTTCGTCAAGCCATACCTTGCGATCAGCCACATTCTGCGCAAAGACCCGCTCGACCAGACCATTGGCCTGATCCCGCGCATGGCCAAGGGCGGCCACACCGCCCTGAGCCGTACCGAGACCGGTCAATTGCGTTGGTATGCGGCTTCCATGGCGGCTGGCGCCGTGCTGGTTATCGGCGCCATCGTGCTGGTAGCGGTCTGATATGAACCTTGCGAACTTGCGAAAGGAAACGAGCCCGTCATGATTCTGCCCTGGCTAATCCTGATCCCCTTCATCGGCGGCCTGCTGTGCTGGATCGCGGAGCGCTCCAGCTCCACGCTCCCGCGCTGGATTGCGCTGCTGACCATGTCCCTGGAACTCGCGCTCGGCCTCTGGCTGTGGGCGACCGGCGACTATTCATTCGCTCCGGCCCCTGGCGCCGATCCGACCTGGGCACTTGAGTTCAAGCACGCCTGGATCGCGCGCTTCGGCATCAGCGTGCACCTGGCCCTCGACGGCCTGTCGTTGCTGATGATCCTGCTGACCGGCCTGTTGGGTATTCTCTCAGTCCTCTGCTCCTGGAAAGAGATCCAGCGTCACGTCGGTTTCTTCCACCTGAACCTGATGTGGATCCTGGGCGGTGTCGTCGGCGTGTTCCTGGCGCTGGACCTGTTCATGTTCTTCTTCTTCTGGGAAATGATGCTGGTGCCGATGTACTTCCTCATCGCGCTCTGGGGTCACAGTTCTTCGGACGGCAAGAAAACCCGGATCTACGCGGCGACCAAGTTCTTCATCTTCACCCAGGCTTCCGGCCTGATCATGTTGGTGGCGATCCTTGGCCTGGTGCTGGTCAACTTCAACAACACCGGCGTGATTACCTTCAACTACGCCGACCTGTTGAAAGTGCAGATGTCGCGCACCACCGAGTACGTGCTGATGCTGGGCTTCTTCATCGCGTTCGCGGTGAAGCTGCCGGTGGTGCCGTTCCACTCCTGGCTGCCGGACGCCCACGCCCAGGCGCCGACCGCCGGTTCCGTGGACCTGGCGGGTATCCTGCTGAAGACCGCGGCCTACGGCCTGCTGCGCTTTGCCTTGCCGCTGTTCCCCAATGCCTCGGCGGAGTTCGCGCCGATTGCCATGACCCTGGGCCTGATCGGGATTTTCTACGGTGCGTTCCTGGCGTTCGCCCAGACCGACATCAAGCGCCTGATCGCGTTCTCCAGCGTTTCGCACATGGGCTTCGTGCTGATCGGGATCTATTCCGGCAGCCAGCTGGCCCTGCAAGGCGCGGTAATCCAGATGCTCGCCCACGGTCTGTCGGCCGCCGCACTGTTTATCCTCAGCGGTCAGTTGTACGAACGCCTGCACACCCGGGACATGCGTGAAATGGGTGGCGTCTGGTCGCGCATCGCCTACCTGCCGGCCATCAGCCTGTTCTTCGCGGCCGCGTCCCTGGGCCTGCCGGGCACCGGCAACTTCGTCGGCGAGTTCCTGATCCTGATCGGCTCGTTCGTCAGTGCGCCTTGGATCACGGCGATTGCCACCTCTGGCCTGGTGTTCGGTTCGGTCTACTCGCTGATCATGATCCACCGCGCCTACTTCGGTCCGGCCAAGTCGGACGAAGTGTTGCGTGGCATGGACGGTCGCGAACTGATCATGGTGCTCGGCCTTGCGGTGCTGCTGGTTTACCTCGGCGTGTCTCCGCAACCGTTCCTCGACACCTCTGCCGCCACGATGCATGGCGTGCAGCAGTGGCTCGGCACCGCCTTCTCTCAACTCGCTTCGGCCCGGTAAGAGCGCTATGGAATTCACGATTCAACACTTTATCGCGCTTGCGCCGCTGTTGATCACCAGCGCCACGATCATCGTGGTGATGCTGGCGATCGCCTGGCGGCGCAATCACTCGCAGACCTTCCTGCTGTCGGTGGCGGGGCTGAACCTGGCCTTGCTGTCGATTTTGCCGGCCCTGAAAGTCGCGCCACTGGCGGTCACGCCACTGATACAGATCGACAGCTTCGCCTGCCTCTACATGGCGTTGATCCTGGTCGCCACCCTGGCCTGCGTCACCCTCGCCCACGCCTACCTCGGCGATGGCGGCTCGGGTTACCCGGGCAACCGCGAAGAACTGTACCTGCTGATCCTGATGGCCGCCGCCGGTGGCCTGGTGCTGGTCAGCGCGCAGCACCTGGCCAGCCTGTTCATCGGCCTGGAACTGCTGTCGGTACCGGTCTACGGCCTGGTGGCGTACGCCTTCTTCAACAAGCGCTCCCTGGAAGCCGGCATCAAGTACATGGTGCTGTCGGCGGCCGGTTCCGCGTTCCTGTTGTTCGGCATGGCCCTGCTCTACGCCGAAGCCGGTACCCTGAGCTTCGTCGGCATCGGCCAGGCCCTGGCGGCCACCGGCCTGCCTAGCCCGATCGCACAACTGGGCCTGGGCATGATGCTGATCGGCCTGGCGTTCAAACTGTCGCTGGTACCGTTCCACCTCTGGACCCCGGACGTCTACGAAGGCGCCCCGGCGCCAGTGGCGGCGTTCCTGGCCACCGCGTCGAAAGTGGCGGTGTTCGCGGTCATGGTGCGGCTGTTCCAGATCTCGCCCGTGGCCAGCAGCGGTGTACTGAGCAACGTGCTGACCATCATCGCCATCGCGTCGATCCTGTTCGGTAACCTGCTGGCACTGACCCAGAGCAACCTCAAGCGTCTGCTGGGTTACTCGTCCATCGCCCACTTCGGCTACCTGTTGATCGCCCTGATCGCCAGCAAGGGCCTGGCCGTGGAAGCCATCGGCGTGTACCTGGTCACCTACGTGATCACCAGCCTCGGCGCCTTCGGCGTGATCACCCTGATGTCCTCGCCGTACAACGGCCGCGACGCCGACGCCCTGTACGAATACCGCGGCCTGTTCTGGCGCCGTCCGTACCTGACCGCCGTGCTGACCGTGATGATGCTGTCCCTGGCCGGCATCCCGCTGACCGCCGGCTTCATCGGCAAGTTCTACATCATCGCCACCGGCGTCGAGGCTCACCAATGGTGGCTGGTCGGCTCCCTGGTGCTGGGCAGTGCCATCGGCGTGTTCTACTACCTGCGCGTGATGGTCACCCTGTACCTGATGGAACCGAACCTGCGTCGTCACGATGCCGAGCTGCACTGGGAACAGAAGGCAGGCGGCGTGATGCTGCTGGCCATCGCCGTGTTGGCGTTCTTCCTTGGCGTGTACCCGCAGCCGTTGCTGACTTTGGTCCAGCAGGCTGGCTTGACGGGTTGATCATCTAAGCGTCGTAACCACTGAAATGCCCGTATCGCGAGATACGGGCATTTTTTTTGGCTCTCGTTCGCGAAGAATGATACGAGATAAGCGCGGACTGATTCAGGTCCTTGACGCTGCCACCTTATTCAATATGATTAACTTTGAATCAGATTGCTGTACAACGATACAAAATAAATCGCTAATCATCGGCCTGGAAGCGGTTGTTTGAGAAGGCTGGCTATTCCCGCCCATTGATAAGGGGTCAACCATCATGGCAACCACCACGAAAACTCGCTCTGTCACCGCCCACGTCCCAGTGCAACTGGCCGAAAAAGTCGACCTGATGGCTGAGCGCCTTGAGCGCTCCAGGAACTGGATCGTCAAACAGGCTCTATCTGCTTGGATAGATCAGGAAGAGGAGCGCAGTCGTCTGACCCACGAGGCCCTGGCCGATGTTGACGCTGGCCGTGTAATTGATCACCAGGCGGTCCAGGCTTGGGCCGATAGTCTCAACACCGACACTCCGTTACCGGTCCCGCGCTGATGGGGTTGAAGTGGACCCGTAAGGCACTGTCCGACATAGCCCGACTCTACGAGTTTCTGGCATCGGTGAACCAACCCGCCGCCGCACGAACAGTACAACAGCTCACGACTGCACCGACCTCATTACTGGTCAACCCGCGCATGGGTGAACGTCTGGAAGAGTTCGAACCTCGGGATGTGCGCAGAATTCAGGTCGGCCGCTACGAGATGCGTTACGAAATAGTAGGTTCCACCCTGTACCTGCTGCGCCTGTGGCACACACGTGAGGATCGATAACGTCGACTCGGCCAGCCTGGTCGCGATGACAGCGGCACCTTCAACATCGATGCAAGCTGACCTACCGCTTTCGCGAGCAAGCCCGCTCCCACAGAAACTCAGCGCGCCTGCCAGTCAAAGTGCAAGACCCTTTCTCCCGCCCTCTTGCAGCTTGCACGAAACATGAAAAACCACCTTAATACAACCAATTGTTTTTAAACGTTTTTTTAAGACGCTTCGGCTGGCACGGCTGATGCAATTCATCTCATACGCGGCGTTGGCGCTTGAAGCCGACCCGTAACCGTGAATTGCCTGGAGCTACTTATGAACGCCATCGATCTGTTGAAAGCCGACCATGAACGCGTCAAAGCCATCCTGACTCAACTGAGCGAGTCGACCGAACGCGCCGTGAAAAAACGCACCGACCTGTTGGCGAAACTGGAAATGGAAATTTCCATCCATACCCGTCTGGAAGAAGAGATTCTCTATCCGGCTTTCAAGCAGGCGGGCGGCAAGGATGAGGCGGAAATGTATTACGAAGCCAAGGAAGAACACCGCACCGTCGATTCACTGGTGCTGCCGGATTTGAAAACCACCGACCCAACCCAGCCAGAATTTGCCGGTCGCGTGAAAGTGGTCAAGGAACTGCTTGAGCACCACATCGAAGAAGAAGAGAAAGAGATGTTCCCTCAAGCGAAAAAGCTGCTGGGCAAAGCCAAACTCGATGCCCTGGGTGAGGAAATGGAAACCATGAAAGCGCAGTACAAAAAAGAGCTGAGCAGCGCCAACCTCGCCGCCTGACTCTCAACGCCGTAATGCTTTAGCCCGTCCGTGACGGCTGAATGCATTGCGGCGTTTTACTGCATTTGTTCGCGCAGAAACTCCACCAGCGCCTGTACCGGGCGTGAGCCCTGGCGGTGTTGCGGGTAGACCGCCGACAGCGCCAGGGGCTCGGTTTCGAACCCCTCCAACACCTTGATCAACCGACCATCCTTCAAGGCATCGCCGAGAATGAAGGTGGGCAGGTAAGTGACCCCCATTGCGGCGATGGCCGCGTCCCTGAGCACATCGCCGTTATTGGCGCGCATGCGTCCCGTGACCTCCAGGGTCAACGGTTTGCCAGCCCCCGCGAAACGCCACTGCACCTGGCGGCTGTGACCATAGGGCAGGCAGTCATGATGGCGCAGGTCTTCCGGTCGCGTGGGTGTGCCTTTCTGCGCCAGGTAGGCGGGACTGGCGCAGTACACCCGCTCGATGGTCGCGATGCGCCGGGCAATCAGCGTCGAGTCCTCCAGCACGCCGATGCGCAGCGCCAGGTCATAGCCCTCCCCCAGCAGGTCCACCGAACGGTCGCTCAGGTCCACTTCGACGCTGACGCCCGGATGGCGCTGCAGGAACAACGGCAACAGGCTGCCCAGATGCGCCATGGCGAAGGACAGCGGTGCGCTGAGCCGAATCGTGCCGCGGGGCTCAGTGTTCTGGCCGCTGATCCCCTGCTCCACCTGTTCGACGTCATTGAGCAGGCGCAGCGACGCTTCGTAATAGCGCTGGCCCAACGGGGTGACGTCCAGCCGGCGGGTCGAGCGATTGAGCAGGCGTACGCCCAGGCGCTGTTCCAACGCCATGAGCTTGCGGCTGACGAACTGCTTGGACAGCCCCAGCTTGTCCGCCGCGGCGGTGAAACTGCCTGACTCCATGACCTGGGCAAAGATGCGCATTTCTTCGAAGGGGTTCATTGTCATTCCTGGGGTGGACAGTCAGGGGGATGAGTTGGGCATTGTGGATGGAGCAAGGCAGGTTGGAAAGATGTTGGATGGGCTGACGCTATCGCGAGCAAGCTCGCTCCCACAGGGTTCGGGGTGTATTCAGGCTCTGTAATCACTGGGAACCCATGTGGGAGCGAGCTTGCTCGCGATAGCGGCGGATCCGCTCGCAAGAACCTGATGCCAGGCACAAAAACGCCCGCACAAAGGCGGGCGTCATTGAGCATGAACCGCTTACTTGGCCGTCAACGCCGAGTAGCTGTTCATCAGGTTGCGGTAGTTCGGAATGCGCTGGGACAGCAGGTTGCCCAGGCCTTCGATGTCGTTGCGCCAGTCGCGATGCAGCTCACAGGCCACCGAGAACCAGTTCATCATCTGCGCACCGGCGGCGGTCATGCGGACCCAGGCGGCCTGTTGCACGGTCTCGTTGAACGTACCCGAGGCATCGGTCACGACGAACACGTCGAAACCTTCCGCCAGCGCCGACAGGGTCGGGAATGCCACGCAGACATCGGTCACCACGCCGGCAATGATCAGTTGCTTGCGGCCGGTGGCCTTGATCGCCTTGACGAAATCTTCGTTGTCCCAGGCATTGATCTGGCCTGGACGCGGGATGTAGGGCGCGTCCGGGAACATTTCCTTGAGCTCTGGCACGATCGGGCCGTTGGGGCCTTGTTCGAAGCTGGTGGTCAGGATGGTCGGCAGTTCGAAGAACTTCGCCAGGTCGGCCAAGGCCAGCACGTTGTTCTTGAACTCGTTGGGCGAGAAGTCCTGGACCAGGGAAATCAGGCCGGTCTGGTGATCGACCAGCAGGACCACCGCGTCGTCTTTGTTCAGACGGTTGTAGGCGGGAACGTTGCTCATGGGATGACTCCTTTAGGATGGATTGTGACAAAACCCTGGTGGGAGCGGGCTTGCTCGCGAAAGCGGTGTATCAGTCGACGAAAATGCTGAATGTCAGTCCGCATTCGCGAGCAAGCCCGCTCCCACAGGGGAATCTGTGTGGATCAGTCAGAAGGCAAAGCAGGAACAGCCAAACGCGCCCCAGAAGCCTTGGAAATCGCTGACCGGGACGTTCGACAGTCGTGCGCGTTCATGGCTGTGGGCATGCACGGTGCACGGGCCGCTGCACTGGTGGACCTGAGCCTGCAACGGTGAAGTCGGGCGCCAATGGCCCGGCACCTTGACCACCGGCGACCAGTCGGGCAGCACCGGAACGCTGGCCGGGCCGAGTTTTTCGAAGTCACCGGCGGCGTACACCACCTTGCCGTCGACCACGGTCAGCACCGACTCGATCCACTTGATGGCTTCTTCCTCGACGCTGAAGAAGTCCGCGCTCAGGGCCGCCAGGTCCGCCAGTTGGCCGACCTTGATCTGGCCCTTCTTGCCCTGCTCCGAGGAAAACCAGGCGCTGCCATGGGTAAACAGTTCCAACGCGGTCAGGCGCGGCAGGCCCTCTTCGTGCAACGAAAGACCGCCGACCGTGCGGCCGCTGACCATCCAGTACAACGACGTCCAGGGGTTGTAGCTGGAGACGCGGGTGGCATCGGTGCCGGCGCCCACCGGTACGCCTTCGGCCAACATGCGCTTGATCGGCGGCGTGGCTTCGGCGGCCTTGGCACCGTAGCGGTCGACGAAGTATTCGCCCTGGAAGGCCATGCGGTCCTGGATCGCAATGCCGCCGCCCAGTGCCCGCACACGTTCGATGTTCTTCGGCGTGATGGTCTCGGCGTGGTCGAAGAACCATGGCAGGCCGTTGAACGGAATATCGCGGTTGACCTTCTCGAACACATCGAGCATGCGGCTGATGGACTCGTCATACGTGGCGTGCAAGCGGAATGGCCAGCGTTGCTCCACCAGGTGCCGGACCACCGGTTCCAGGTCCTGCTCCATGCCCGGCGGCAGGTCCGGACGCGGCTCCAGGAAGTCCTCGAAATCCGCCGCCGAGAACACCAGCATTTCCCCGGCGCCGTTGTGCCGCAGGAAATCGTCGCCCTGGTGCAGCTTGACGCTGCCGGTCCAGTTCTTGAAGTCGCTGAGTTCTTCCTTGGGCTTCTGGGTGAACAGGTTGTAGGCGATGCGCACCGTCAACTGCTGCTCGCGGGCCAACTGCTCGATCACCGCGTAGTCGTCCGGGTAGTTCTGGAAACCGCCGCCGGCATCGATGGCGCTGGTCAGGCCCAGGCGATTGAGTTCCCGCATGAACTGGCGAGTGGAGTTGACCTGGTATTCCAGCGGCAGCTTCGGCCCTTTCGCCAGCGTCGAGTAAAGGATCATCGCGTTGGGCCGCGCCACCAGCATGCCGGTGGGCTCGCCCTTGCTGTCACGCACGATCTCGCCACCCGGCGGGTTCGGCGTGTCACGGGTGTAGCCGGCGACCCGCAGCGCGGCGCGGTTGAGCAAGGCGCGGTCATACAGGTGCAACACGAATACCGGCGTATCGGGGGCCGCCTGGTTGAGTTCTTCCAGGGTCGGCATGCGCTTTTCGGCGAACTGGAATTCGTTCCAGCCGCCCACCACGCGCACCCATTGTGGCGTTGGCGTGCGGTCGGCCTGGTCCTTGAGCATGCGCAAGGCATCGGCCAGGGACGGCACGCCTTCCCAGCGCAGTTCCAGGTTGTAGTTCAGACCGCCACGGATCAGGTGCAAGTGCGAGTCGTTGAGGCCGGGGATAACGGTACGGCCCTTGAGGTCGATGACCTGGGTGCCGCTGCCCCGCAGGGCCATGGCCTCGGCATCGGTGCCTACCGCGACGAAGCGGCCCTGGCTGATGGCGACTGCGCTGGCCCGAGGTTTCTCGCGGTCGACGGTATGGAATTGACCGTTGAATAGAATCAGATCGGCGTTCATCGGATTTCCTTCTGGATGAGTAGAGGCAAGGGACAGACGAGGCCAAAAAGCCGCCGCCGCGCTGAGCAGGGACCCGGCGGCCAACAGTTGGCGGCGCAGCGGGTCGGTCGGATCGTCCTTATTGGCCATGGCCGGGCTCCAGGTGCTCATGGGTCCTGGGTTGCAGCCAAGGCGCGAACAGGCGTGTCGCCAAAGGCATGCACACGTAGACCACCGAGAGCACGATGGTCAGGGTGATCAGGAACGTGGCCACCACGTAGTTGGAAAGGAAGGCATCGAGTTGCAGCACCGGCCCCCAGATCAGCGGCACCAGCAGCGTGTGGGGCAGGATCACCAGCAGCGTCACCACGGCCTGTTTCCAGCGCGGCGGCGGTGTGGCGGCGTCGGCCAGCGGGGCGAACCAGAATTCCTTGTGCGACCCGACTTCGGTCTGGTCGCCGTCGGCCAGCATGGGAGTGGCTTGCGCGACCAGCTCGCGGCGTTCGGGGGAGTCCAACCAGCGTTGCATGGTCTCGGTGGAGCAAAAACGCAGCACGCAGGTGAACAGCGACAACCCGCCCTGCTTGCCCCGCACCACATCCACGCCCAGGTGTCCGGGCCACTGACCGGCCAGGCCCACGATGCGGCGCAGCCAGGCCTCGTAGGCCGCGTCCTGGCCGGCCTTGATCCGGTGCTTGACCACTAGGGTCACGATTTCATCGAGGCCGGGTTTGGCCGGGCTCCCAGGAGAGTAGATGGTTTGAGATTCAGACATGGCGAAGCACTCCAACAAAACGCGCGTTCAGCGCCAGGCGCCCGGGCCCGGCGATCAATACGCTGGTAAATATGATCAACAGCAACCAACCGAACTGCCCTTCTTCCAGGCTCCATTGCGGATGCACCACCAGCAGCGCCACGGCCAGCAGAAACAGGATGGGCAAGCACGCCAGGCGCACCAGCACACCGGCCATGATCAGCAGCGGACACAACACCTCGGCAAAAATCGCCAGGATCAGGGTTGGCGCCGCCCCCAGGTGAAAGGGGTCTTCGATGCGGGTCAGCTCGACGCTGTAGTGCAACAGCTTCGGCAGCCCATGGACCCACAGCAGGAACAACCCGCCGCTCAGGCGCAGGAACAACAAACCCAGGTCCTGCCACGGGCGTTCATCGGTCATGTTCATCGGTGGGCTCCGTCCGGAGCGGCCGAGGCAGCGGCCGGCAATGGTTGGGACATGTGGCTGGCAATGCGCGAGCGCAGCCAGCGCTCGGCCGGGTCGTTGTCATGCACGCCGCTCCAGACCATCGACAGTTCAGCCGCATTGATCTCGAATGGCGGGTCCTCGGCACGCAGCGCGCAGCCTTCCACCAGCGCGCAGGCGGCATAGTCAGGCACGGTGGCGATCAGCTCGGTGCCCGCCAGCAAGGCTCGCAGCCCGCTGAATTGCGGCACCGCCAGCACCACTTTGCGGGTCCGGCCGATGCGGGCCAGGTCCAGGTCGATGTTGCCGCTCAAGTCGCCTGAAAACGACACCATGGCGTGGGGCCGCGAGCAGTACTCGTCCAGGGTCAGCGGCCCCGGGCGCTTGTCGCCACGCAAGACTTTGCAAGGAATGTCCCGCAGTTTCTTACGCTTGGCATTGGCCGGCAGATCGGTGGTGTAGCTCACGCCGACGCTGATTTCACCGCTGGCCAACAGCGACGACATCAGCAGGAAATTGGCCCGGCGCACCACCACGATGATCCCCGGCGCCTCTTCGCGCAGTTGACTCAGCAATGGCGGAAACAGGCCGAATTCGGCATCGTCGGACAGCCCGATGCGAAACACATCGCAACTGGTGGACGGGTCGAACGCCTTGGCCCGGCTGACCGCGCCGGAGATGGTGTCCATGGCCGGTTGCAGCTCTCGCAGGATCGCCAGGGCTCGCGGGGTCGGCTCCATGCCACGACCGTGACGGATCAGCAACGGGTCATCGAACAGATCCCGCAGCCGCCCCAGCGCCGCGCTCACCGCCGGCTGGCCCATGAACAGCTTTTCGGCGACGCGGGTCAGGTTTTTCTCGAACATCAGCGCCTCGAAGATCACCAGCAGGTTCATGTCGAGACGGCGTAAATCGTTGCGGTTCATGGGTTTTTGGGTCCTGTTGAATGCCAAGGGTTGGTGGAGTCCCTGTGGGAGCGGGCTTGCTCGCGAAGGCGCACCGACATTCAACATCTTCGTCGACTGACACTCCGCTTTCGCGAGCAAGCCCGCTCCCACATGAGATCTGTGCTTGCCTCATAGCATCAGGGCAAGTCCGGCACCTCCCCTTCAGCCCCGGATGAACGCCAGCAGGTCCGCGTTCAGCCGATCCTTGTGGGTATCGGTCAGGCCATGGGGCGCGCCCGGGTACACCAGCAACTGCGAGTTCTTCAGCAACTTGGCGGCGGCGATGCCGGCGGTCTCGATGGGGACCATCTGGTCGTCATCGCCATGGACCACCAGGGTCGGCACGTCGATGTTGCGCAGGTCTTCGGAAAGATCGGTCTCCGAGAACGCCTTGATGCAGTCGTAGGTGTTCTTGTGGCCGGCGAGCATGCCCTGCATCCAGAACCAGTCGATCATGCCTTGGGAGACTTTGGCGCCCGGACGGTTGGCGCCGAAAAACGCGCTGGCCACATCTTTGTATAGCTGAGAACGGTCGGCCAGGGAGGCCTGGCGGAAACCGTCGAAGACTTCGATGGGCAAGCCGCCAGGATTGGCCGCGGTCCTGACCATCAGCGGCGTCACCGCCGAGATCAGGCCGAGCTTGGCGACCCGGGCGGCGCCATGGCGACCGATGTAGCGCGCCACTTCCCCACCGCCAGTGGAGAAGCCGAGCAGCACCGCGTTCTTCAAGTCCAGGCGTTCGATCAGCTCGGCCAGGTCATCGGCGTAGGTGTCCATGTCGTTGCCGTCCCAGGGCTGGCTGGAACGCCCGTGTCCACGGCGGTCATGGGCGATCACCCGATACCCGTTGGACGCCAGGAACATCATCTGCCCCTCCCAACTGTCCGAGTTCAAGGGCCAGCCGTGGCTGAAGACCACCGGTTGACCACTGCCCCAATCCTTGTAGTAAATCTCGGTGCCGTCGCGGGTGATGAAGGTGCTCATGACATGACTCCTTGAGATGAGTGGATCGCTTTATGGTCTGGTCAGAGGGGGCATGGGCGTGAGTTAAACGTTGTTAATTTTTTCGGGACTGAAGTGTTAAAAACCCGGATTAAGACTGCTTTTGTGGCGAGGGGATTTATCCCCTCGCCACAGGGAACTGTGCCTGGCAGGGAAGCCCGCGCCGTTGCGCTTGAAACCAAACCTGAGGAATATGCTCGGGTAAAGCCCAGGCATCGGGCCCAGAACATTGAGAGCACCATGAGCCAATACCTCAGCCTGCCCGTCGAACAGACGGTGCATTTCGGCCCTTACCGGGTCCATCCGCGCCGACGCCTGGTACTGGAGGGCGAGCAACCGTTGCGCCTGGGACGGCGGGCCGTGGAGATTCTGCTGGTGTTGCTCGAACACGCAGGCGAGGTGGTGAGCAAGCAGCAACTGATCGCCCGGGTCTGGCCCAGGAGCGTGGTGGAAGACACCAACCTGCGCGTACACGTCGCGGCACTGCGCAAGGCCCTCGGGGACGGCCAGGCCGGGCAGCGCTACATCGTCACCGTGGCGCAGCGCGGCTACAGCTTTGTCGCGCCGGTGTCATTCGGATCCCTCGACCCATTGGCGCGCATTCCTCATCCGTCCTTGGCGCGCAACCTGCCGCTGCAGCGCACACGCCTGATCGGACGCCAGGCCCTGGTGGAAAACCTGGTGACCCAGTTGCCCCGAAAGCGTTTCATTACCCTGGTAGGCACCGGCGGCATCGGCAAGACCACCGTCGCCCTGCGGGTCGCTGAACGGCTGATCGGCCATTACCGTGACGGCACCCATCTGCTGGACCTGGCATCGCTCAACGATGCGGCCATGATCGTCCCCAACCTGTGCGCATTGCTCGACTTGCCGCTGCAGGACGGTGATTCGCTGGACACCGTCGCCCGACAGCTCAAAGAGCGGCATCTGCTACTGGTGATCGACAATTGCGAGCACCTGATCGACGCCATCGCCCAGCTCAGCGAAACCTTGCTGCGCGGTGCCCCTCACCTGCACATCCTGGCCACCAGCCGCGAAGGCTTGCGTGCCGAAGGCGAATACGTGCAGCGCCTGGATGCCCTGGCATGCCCGCCCCGGGAAACGCCCATCGAGGGTTATCCCGCCCTGGAGTACCCGGCGCTGCAACTGTTTGCCGAACGTGCGATGGCCAGCCGTGACGACTTCGAACTGACCGACCGCGAGGTGCCGTTGATCGTCGACATCTGCCAGCGGCTGGACGGGATTCCCCTGGCTATCGAGCTGGCCGCCGGACAACTCGGCCGCTTCAGCCTCGAAGCACTGCACCGGCAATTGCAAGACAACGTCGCCCTGCTCCACAACGACACCGACGCCGCACCACGCCAGCAAACTCTGCACGCCACGCTGGACTGGAGCTTCGCGCTGCTCACGGCTTGCGAGCAGACTTGCCTGCGGCGGCTGGCGGTGTTCATGGGCAGTTTCAACCTGGCCTCGGCCGCGGCGGTGATCGTCGGCCAGCATGTCGCACCCGACCAGGTACTGGTGTCGGTCAGCCAGTTGGTCGCCAAGTCGTTGCTCAACGTCGAGATCGGCGATGAAGAGGTGCGCTATCGCCTGCTGGACACCACCCGCCGTTATGCCTTGGAAAAACTGGCCGAAGCCGGGGAACTGGCGGCCAGCCAGGAACGCCATGCCGAACGCTGCCTGGCGCTCATGGGGCAAGCGGAAAACGATTGGGAGAACACCCCTACCCGACTGTGGATCGCCCGCTACGCCGACTATCGCGACGACATCCGCGCGGCGCTCGATCGCGGCTTGGGCCCGCAGGGTTCACACGCCGTGGCGATCCGCCTGACCGCCCGCACCCTGCCCCTCTGGCAAGAGCTGTCGCTGCTCAAGGAGCACGGCCTCTACGTCAACAAGGCGCTGCAATTGTTGCGGGCCAACCCCACACCATGCCCACGCCTGACCCTGGCCCTGGAGCTGGCCCACGCCAGTTTCAACTACCACACCGAGGGTGGCACGCCGGCCACGGTCCGTGCCTTCGCCACCGCCCGACAACTGGCCCGGCAATGCCAGGACCTGGCCAGCGAGCTGCGGGCCGTGTCCGGGCAAATGACCGTGGACCTCAGCTGTGGCAACTACCAACAGGCCCTGGCACACAGCCTGGATTTCGACCGGCTCGGTTTGCAGGGCGACCCGATCCTGTCCTTGAGCACCCAACGCCTGCGGGTGCTGGCGCTGCATTTCACCGGCGACCAGGGCGCGGCGCGGCGTGAGGCCGAACAGGTGATCCAGCGCCTGGCCCAGAGCGGCCGCCTCAGCCGCTTCAGCCACGGCTTCGGCGTGCAATACGACCAGAGCGTGGCCGCGCTGACGATTCTGGCGCGCATCCTCTGGCTGCAAGGTTTTGCCGAGAAAGCCCAGCGTACCGCCAACCTGGCGCTGCAGATCGCCTTGCAGATCAATCATGGCACTTCGATCTGCTACACCTTGGCGCTGGCCGGTTGCGTGATCGCCCACTACGCCGGCGATCATCCGACTGCCCGGGAAAGGCTCGACCTGTTGAAGCAGCAGGCCAAGAAACATTCGGTGATGCTGTTCCATGACTGGGCCTGTCATTACGACAGCGTATTCAACGACCAGCCCCTGGAGACGAGCCCGACAAACGGACTGATCCAGGACATCGCCGTCACCCTGCGTCCTGACGTTGTCAGCCCGACGCAACTGGAACGCGCCCGCAGTGGCGCCGCGGGCTGGTGTTCGGCGGAGCTCCTGCGGGCCGGCGCCGAGACCTGGCTGGCGCGGAACGAGCCCTCCTTGGAAGGCCCCGCCGAAACGCAACTGCTGGCCGCCCTGGCCGTCGCCCGTCGTCATCATGCCCTGGCGTGGGAACTGCGCTGCGCCACGTCCCTGGCCCGCTTGTGGCAACGCCGCGGGCAAGTCCAAGCCGCGCAGGAACTGCTCGGGCCGGTCTACCGACGTTTCAGCGAGGGGTTCAACACTCCCGACCTATTGGAAGCCGGCGCGCTGCTCCAGGGGCTGACTCGCCGGTTGGGGCCTTGAATGGCGCGCGCCCCAAGCGCCTTGCAGCACATAACGCCGATGAAACACGGGCCACTGACCACTGCGCCGCAATTTGTCCAGGGCATAGGCGCGCGTGGTGTGCAGCAGTCGAAAACACCCTCCGTCGGCCAGCGGCTCGACCATCAGCAATGACACGCTCGCCAGGCGCAATAGCAACGAAGGCAATCGCCCGACACTCAGCTCAGCGCAACTGATCACTGCCTGCGCCGCCCTGAGCGTAAACGGCCCCTCGAACACCGCCAGGCGCTGAAACACGGTTTGTTCGTCAGCACTCAAACGCTCGACACTCGAATCCAGCACGGCCTCCAGGCTTCGATGCCGGGCCACCGCCGTACGCCGCCCGAGGCTCAAGAGTGACAAGCCGTAATCCAATTGTTCGAGGACCCCGGCCAGCCCCAAGGCGTCGACCTGGGCCGCCGCCAGTTCCAACGCCAGCGGCAAACCGTCCAGGCGCTGGCAGATCCGGGCCAGGATCAACCAGTCGCGGCCAACGGGCTGGAAACCCTGTTGCCGGGCGCCCACCCGTTCGATGAGCAACTGCACCGCCGGGCACGCCACGATCTGGTGCTCGGGTTCCAGGGGCGATGCCACGGCCAGGCCCGGCAGCGGCACGATTTTTTCGCCCGGCAGGGCCAGGGGCTCGCGACTGCTGCACAACAACGACACCCCGGGCGCCGTCGTAGCCAGTGCCTGGGCCAATTCCCGACAGGCATCGAGCACGTGCTCGCAACCGTCGAGCACCAGCAACATGCGGCGGGACTCAAGGCCCCGGCCCAAAGAACCGGGCGCCAGGCCCAGCGTGCCGGCCACCCGCGCCATCACCTGTGAAGAATCGCTGACGTCCGCCAGGTCAACGAACCAGGCCCCGTCGTCAAAGTGCTCAAGCAGCAGTTCCGCCACCCGCAACACCACGGTGGTCTTGCCGACTCCACCCGGGCCGCTCACGGTGGTCAGGGCTTGACGGGGCACTTGCGCCAGCAGCCGCCCTAGGACTCTGTCGCGGCCGATTACCGGGCTCAAGCGCGTGGGCAGATTGTGTCGCTCGGCCCTGGGACTCAAAGGCGACTCAACGCCTTCTTGCACCACCAGGGGCATCGCCAGGCAATAGCCTTGTCGCGGATGGTTGAGGATATAGCGGACACCATCCCGCCCGTCGCCGAAGGCCCGCCGCAGCGCCGCGATGTGCACCCGCAGGTTGATGGCTTCCACGACGCTGTCAGGCCAGACGTGGGCGATGAGGGTTTGCTTGCTGACGTAGTGGCCGGCGTGCTCCACCAGTACCTGCAGAACATCCAGGGCCCGGCCACCCAGCGCGAGGGGCTGGCCGTCACGGGTGACCAGCCGTTGCTGCCGGTAGAAGGCGAACGGACCGAAGCCCACCGCCGGCTCGCTATCAGGTTTGACGAAACTGTTCATGGGCGATCCAGCGCTGGATAACCGGGGCGGGCGTCAGCGGGCGGATCACCGAACACGTCTGCCCCGGGCTCCTGCGCATCCTTTCCAAGGGGTTCGCCGTAATCTTGGCAGGCGCAGATTTCAGGACAATGCTGGCACTGGGAGCGTCACGGACATCACGGTGCCCTGGACGGACACGACGCCTCAACTGAACTGCTGACGATATTGCACCGGGGTCAGGCCGAGCTTTTCACCGAACAAAAAGCGCATGTGCCGCACACTGCCGAAGCCGCTGCGAAACGCCACGGTCTTGAGCGGCAGGTCAGTGGTTTCCAGCAGCTGACGCGCCCGGTCGATGCGCGCGCCCTGCAGGAACTCCATGGGCGTCATCTTCACTTCACGGGCAAAGACCCGGGCGAAATGCCGCGCGCTCATGGAGGCCAGGGCGGCCATGCGCTCGATGGTGAAGGGTTCTTCCAGATGCTCCATCACATGATTCTGCACCCGGGTAATGGCCGATTCCTGCGTCGACACCGCCGCCACCGAGGGGCTGAACTGTGCCTGGCCGCCCTGGCGCTTCATCACCACCAACAACACCTTGGCCACGTCCAACGCGACTTTGCGGCCGTGATCCTGGGCCACGATGGACAAGGCCAGGTCGATCCCGGCGGTGACACCGCCCGAGGTGATCAGACGGCGGTCCTGCAGGAAGATCTTGTCGGTTTCCACCTGGGCCTTGGGGAAACGTTGTATCAGGCGTTCGGTGTAATGCCAGTGGGTAGTGACGCGATAACCGTCGAGCAAGCCCGCCTCACCGAGCACGAAGGCACCGGTGCAGATGGAGCCGTAGCGCGTAGCCCGTTGCGCCGCGGCCCGCAGCCAGGTGTGCAGCCCCGGATGCCGGTCGTTATAGGCCCCCGGCCCGCCCGGTACCAGCAACACGTCATACGCCGCCCATGCCTGGTCGATATGGATATCGGCCTGCACCGCCACGCCGTTGGACGCTCGCAACGGCCCGCGCTCAGTCCCCAGGGTCAACAGTTGATAACGCAGGTCCGCTTGGAGGTAACGATTGGCGATGGAAAACACTTCCAGAGGCCCGGCCATGTCGAGCAGCAAAAAATCCGGGAACAGCACCATTGCAACGGTTTTCATCAAGAAAGACGCCAAAAAATCCAGAAACTATGAATACCCCTGTGGGAGCGAGCTTGCTCACGATAGCGGTGTGTCAGTTACATCAATTCCAACTGATCCGACGCTATCGCGAGCAAGCTCGCTCCCACAGGGTTTCTCGTCAGCATTATGGCGAAGCCAGGCATCCGCCGGTAGGCATTCTCGATTGTCCACTAATAACGGACAGTCTTTCGTTTTCCGCCTGCTTATTGAACTTCGGCATAACCATTAACCTTCTTCTGAACCCGGCGAACGGCCCCAGCCGCCGCCCACAGACATCAGGAGAATCATCATGCTGACCCTTCGCAAAGCTTCGGACCGCGGCATTGCCCGCCACGGCTGGCTGACCTCGTTCCACACCTTCTCGTTCGCCAGCTACCGCAACCTCAACGAACAGGGCTTCTCCGACCTGCTGGTCATCAACGACGACCGGGTCGCCGCGGCCAAGGGCTTCGGCCAGCATCCCCACCGAGACATGGAGATCTTTTCCTACGTGCTTGAAGGGGCGCTGGAACACAAGGACACTCTGGGCACGGGCTCGGTCATTCGCCCCGGTGATGTGCAGTTGATGAGCGCCGGCAGCGGCGTGGCCCACAGCGAGTTCAACCACAGTGCGGACGAGCCGGTGCACTTCCTGCAAATCTGGATCGTGCCCAACGTCAGTGGCGCCACGCCACGCTATCAACAGGAGCACTTCAGCAGCGAGCAGAAACGCGGTCGCCTGCAATTGATCATCTCCCCGGACGGCGCCGGCGGCTCGCTCCAGGTGCGCCAGGATGCGCGGGTCTACGCCGGGCTGTTCGATGGCGAACAAAGCGCCACCCTGACCCTGGCCCCGGATCGCTATGCCTACGTGCATGTGGCCCGAGGCGCTGTCGAGCTCAATGGCGTGCAATTACAGGAAGGTGATGGTGTGCGGGTGCGCGAGGAGCAGGTCCTGACCTTGAGTCACGGCCAGGATGCCGAGGTGCTCGTGTTCGATCTGCGGCCGCAGGAACTGCCACAGATGCCATGAAACATCCTTTAGGCCCTGTAGGAGAAATTGTCACGGAGGCTATGAAACACCCATTGTGGGAGCGAGCTTGCTCGTGATGGCGGAGTGTCAGCCACATGAGGATCGGCTGACCTGACGCCATCGCGAGCAAGCTCGCTCCCACAGGGTCTACAGGGTGTTTCGTAATGGAGCCTCCACATTGAATGGATGGCCGCCCCCGACGCTTCACTCATTCTCCTGTGCAAACACCTCGACAATCTCATCGATCACCGCCCGCACCCGTGCGGTATGGCGCAGGTCCGCGTGGGTAACCAGCCAGACCTCGTAAGGCAGCGCACGTGTGCGCTCCGGCCAGATCCTCAGCAACCCGTCACGCGCGCCCATGTACAGCGGAATTTCTCCGACACCCAGGCCTGCGGCAATCGACCGGCGCACCAACAGGCTCGAACTCAGGCTGGCCACGATCCGTCCGCGATTGATCGGCTCCGAGACCAGGGTGAAATCCTTGCTGCCCTGCCAGTACGGCTGATAAACCACCAAGTCATGCCCCTCGAACTCGCTGCCGGGCGACGGTACGCCACGGGCTTCGACATAGGCTTGGGACGCAAACAATCCTACCGGCCAACGGGCGATTCGCCGAGCGATCAGGTCAGGGTTGTCGGGCCGGGTGTTGCGCACGGCGATGTCCGCTTCGCGCTTGACCAGGCTGAGGATCTGCGTGGACGCGTCCAGTTGCACGCGCACATCGGGATGGCGCTCATGCAGGCTGGCAATGGCCGGAATCAAGAAGTCGATGGCCAATGAGTCGGTGGTGGCGACCCGGACATTGCCGAGCAGGCGATCATCCAGGCCCTGAATCCGGCGCTCCAACTCAAGCGCCGAATGCTCCATCTTCTCCACCGCCTTGAGCGCCGCCTCGCCGACGGCCGTCAGTGCGTAACCGTCTGAAGTACGCAGGAACAATGCGGCATCCAAAGACTTCTCCAACGCCGTAACGCGCCGCCCCACAGTCGCCTGATCCACCCCCAATACCCGCGCGGCACCGCGCAAGGTCGACGCTCGGCAAACGGCCAGAAACACCCGCGCATCATCCCAATTCACTCGACCTCCTCCGATGCACATATGCATCACTCTGACGCTAAATCGCTGCGCAAACGCAGCGACGATAGCCGATATGCTGGAGGCTATAAACCTTTCACAGGAAACGCCGTCATGCCCTCCTCATCCGCTACGCTCGAATCACCTCCCACAAGCATCTGGCTGCCCATTTTCGCCGGCCTCTGCGCCAGCCTCGTCAGCATCGGCCTGGCGCGCTTCGCCTATACGCCACTGATTCCGGCATTGATCGAGGCCCGTTGGTTTTCCGCCAACGACGTGGTCTACCTGGGAGCGGCGAACCTGGTCGGTTACCTGATCGGCGCCCTGCTCGGCCGTCCCATGGCCCACCGACTGACCAACCGGAACGCGTTGCGGCTGATGATGATCGTCGTGACCGGCGCATTTTTCGCCTGTGCCTTCCCGGTGTCGGTGACCTGGTATTTCGCCTGGCGACTACTGTCGGGGATCGCCGGCGGCGCGATCATGGTACTGGTGGCGGCGACTGTATTGCCCCATGTACCGGCGGCACGCAAAGGCTTGGCCAGTGGCGCGATTTTCCTTGGCATCGGCCTTGGCATCGCCGGTTCAGGCACGATTGTGCCGCCGCTGTTGAGCCTGGGCCTGCCGGCCACCTGGCTGGGGCTTGGCGCCCTGTCGCTGGCATTGACCGGGTTGAGCTGGTTTGGCTGGCCCCGGGACACGGTGCAGGTAACAGCCAGCGCTGCGCCCGACGAGCCCATGCCCCCTGCGGTTTTCCAATTGTTCGCCCAGTATGCGTTCATGGCCGCGGGGCTCGTGCCTGCGATGGTCTTTTTGGTCGACTACGTGGCGCGTGGCCTCGGGGCCGGCGCACATGTCGGCGCAATGGTCTGGGTAATGTATGGCCTTGGGGCGATCATCGGACCGGTGAGCTATGGTTTTCTCGCCGATCACCTCGGCGCGCGCAAGAGCATCCGCCTGGTCCTGGCCGTGCAAGCGATTGCTCTCGGCTTGCTGGCGGTTTCACACACCTTCATGGCACTGGCGCTGTTAGCCGTGATCATCGGTTCGTTTCCGCCGGGCATCGTGCCCTTGGCCCTGGCCCGAGTGCATGAACTGGTCCCTGACCCTCATCGTCAACAACTGGCCTGGAGCCGGGCCACTGTTTCGTTCGCCACCTTCCAGGCGCTGGCCGGGTTTGCCTACTCGGCCCTGTTCAATGCCAGTGGCGGGCACCACGGATTGCTTTTCCTGATCTCCGCCGGGGCGATTCTTTTTGCATTGATGCTCGATTTCCCTTTCGGCGCAGAAAAAAGCTCGAAAATCCTGAAACCGTGATTATCGATGCAGCTCAGACGAAAAACTTCTAAAAAAAGTCAGGCGATTGGACGAATACAGGCTTTGCTCTAATGGAGCTACGGTGCGTCTCGGGCAGAGCCTACTACCCCGCTGAAATGCGCTTGTCTATTGCCACGAGCTAGAGGGGCCTATAAAGTTCCCGAAATATTTTGTTTCTGACCGGCGGTCATCGAGGCCGTCCGAAGTTAATTGACCCCATCCATGAAACTCCGGCAAAATTGATCTCAATTTGCCACTAATCCCTTGACTTGCTTATTCACGGAAGAAAGCATGAAAACCGTTACGTTCCTCGCTTTAATCTCGATTACGTGTAGTGCAGCCGCGGATGTCCAGAACATCAAGTACCTTTACGATGATTCGGATGCCGTGTACTCCATCGTGTCGTATACCGACACCGGCTCAGCCATCCAGGCCATCGTACAGAGATCGGGGGCTTACTTCACCAACTACACAAAACTCGAACTCGACTGCGCCAGCCGCAATGTACGGTACATGGGGATGTACAACAGCCTCGCAGTGCTGGAAAAAGCCCAGTTCGACCAGATGCAAGGGCGAATCGTCGACGGCTCGATAGCCGACGAAGTAGGCAAAGTGCTCTGCAAGGACACGACTTTGACCGCCTCGAAAGCCGCTTCACAAACCGAAGAGCTGCCCACCGAAACAAAAACCGGCAATAACAGCTGATTTGTGTCCGTGACGCGGGAGCTTGCTCCCGCTGAGCTGCGCAGCCCTCCCCGCCCCAAAAACTCTCTTCCCGATCCGGTAGCGTCTTTAGCGCAAGGCTTGCTTGCGCTCCGATTTCGAACGGTAACTGCCAGGCGGCACGCCAAAGAAATCCCGGAAACGACGCTGGAAGTGCGGGGAGCTGACGAAGCCTGTCGCCACGGCGATTTCGGTCACGGACCGATTGGTTTGCTGGATGAGCTGGCGAGCCCGCGTCAGGCGCAGCTCCAGGTAATAGCGCGTCGGGGTCGCGCCGAGAAAACTGCAGAACCGTCGTTCCAACTGGCGCTTGGAAATCTTCACGCACGCCGCCAGCTCATCGATGGTCAAGGGCTCCTCTACGTTCTGCCACATCAGCTCCAACGCCAACTTGAGACTTTCCGGCAGCGTCGGGTCGGTCTCGACGAAAACCGGCGGCAAGTCCGTCACATCGTCGCCGGACTCATCACAACGCAGAATTTCCTCGATGGCCCCCACCAGCGCCGCTCCGCCCGTCTGGCGAATCAATTGGAGCATCATGCGCAGCGAACTGTTGGCGCCCGCGCAACTGACCCGCTCCCGATCCACCACATAGGCCCGGCTGGACACCTTCACATGGGGAAACACCTCCACCATCATGGCGCGGCTCTCCGGGTGGACAGCACATTCGAAACCATCCAACAGATTGGCATCGGCAACGAAAAAAACACCGTTCCACAAGCCACCCAGGATCGCCCCGGACGCCGCATTGGCGCGCAGCTTGCGGCGCAGCAAGGGATGGCCTTGCAACTTCACGCGAAAGCCCCCGGCGACAATCAGCACGTCCTGGTTTTCCGACATCTGCGCCAGTTCGACATCCGTCGAGATGACAATGCCCAGGTCGCTCGTCACCTGCCCACCTGAAACCCCCACCGTCAGCACCTCGTAGAGGGGCATGTCGCTCATCAGGTTGGCGGTCACCAGCGCGTCCACCGCACCGGTGAAAGACATCATCGAGAAGTTGTCCATCAATACGAACGCGACACGGATCGGTGCCTGGCTGGCGGGCGCCGCGCCGAGCGGTCGATAAGCCATGTTCTTGTTTTTGAGTACGCTCTCGAATGCGCTTGGCATAGGGCCTCGTTAATACCTTAAAGACAATGAGGATTTACTGCACGTGAGTGCCCGAGCCGCAGGGCGAAAACACAGAGCAAACCACGCTATCTTCCAGGCTAGTCAAGTCAGCTGCAATCGCGCCTACGCCCTCCACCGATCGTCCCGCGCCAAAAATGGCAAGCCTCAAGTGCCTACGACTTTGGTCGATACACTGGCAGTAGGTATAGGCGCTTTTCCCTTCCAGAGACTCGCAACGCCAATCACTGCTGTTTCTGCCGTTCCAACACTTAAAATATTCCGCGGGAGAAGTCATGAATATCAAACAGAAGCTGACATGGGCGTTCGCGACCATCGCCTGCCTCCCGGTTATCCTGGTGGCGGTGCTTGTCGTAATGAACCTGCGCGACGCCGCAAAGGCCAACTTCCTGGATAGCAGCGGCCGTGAAATCCGCCAGATCGACAACGGCATGAAGCAGTTCTTCGATGGCATCAGCCAGAACGTCGAATACATCGCCAAGGATCCACGGATCATCGCCGCCAAAGGGTTGAAAAACTACTCCCTGGCCGATGCGGCACAAACACCGCTCCCCGAGATCAACCAACAGCTTCTGGAAATATTCGACCGATTCGCCAAGAGCCATCCGACCACCGCCTATCTGTCCGTGGGAACGAGCGACGGTGGCTACGCCAGTTGGCCTGACGACCCGAAGATGACCAACTATGACCCGCGCGTGCGCCCCTGGTACAAGGCGGCCATCGCCGCGCCGGGTACTACCGTGCGCACGGACGCCTATTACTGGGCGCCGGACGATGTGTCGCTGATCGGCACCGTACACACCGTCGCCGACGCCAGCGGCAACGTCGTGGGCGTGGTCGGCCTGGACGTGTCGCTCAAGCAGCTCACCGAACTGGTCAAGAACATCAAGCTGGGCGACAGCGGCTACCTGATGCTGGTGGAAGCCAACGGCAACGTCTTGGTGGACGCCGCCGATGCCAAGCACAACTTCAAGCCGCTGGCCGACCTTGGCCCCAACTATGCCGAGCTGGCCAAAAGCAGCGATGGCGTGACTCAGATCGAGATCGACGGCGTGCCCTACATGGCCAATGTGGTCAGCTCCAAAGGGTTGGGCTGGCGTTTCATCGGCCTGATCAAGCGCGATGAAGTGATGGCCGAGGCCGCGAGCCTGACTTGGCTGATCGCTGCCATCGCCGCCGCGCTGGCCGTGGTCTTCGCCGTGGTGGGCGCCAGTTTCGCCAGCGTGATCGTGCGGCCGATTCGCGGCGTTGCCAATGGCCTGCAGGAAATCGCCGAAGGTGAAGGCGACCTCACCCGCAAACTCATCGTGCAAGGCAAGGACGAAACGGCCACCCTGGCGGGCTGGTTCAACCAGTTCCTGGGCATGATCGCGCAACTGATGCAACGCATCGGCAGCGCCTCTTCCGACTTGCAAACCGCTGCGGCCGATACCAGCCACGTGGCCCAGAACATGAACGATGCCGCCGGGCGCCAGCGCCAGGCCGTGGAATTGGTGAGCACCGCGTTCAACGAAATGGTTGCCACCGCCAACGAAGTGGCCCGTTCTTGCAGCCAGGCCGCCTCCAGTGCGGACGAAGGCTACCGCGATGTGCACGACGGCCAGCATCACATCGGCGAAGCCACCGGCAGCGTGCTGAAACTGAGCGAAGACCTGCAAAAATCGACCCAGACCATGCAGGCGTTGGAGCAGGACAGCAAGAACATCAACACCATCCTCGACACCATTCGCTCGATTGCCGAACAGACCAACCTGTTGGCCCTCAACGCCGCGATCGAAGCCGCACGGGCTGGCGATCAAGGTCGTGGGTTCGCCGTGGTGGCCGACGAGGTGCGGGCCCTGGCACGGCGCACCGCCGATTCCACCGGCGAGATCGACAGCCTGCTGGGCAACCTCGCCCGGCGCACCCAGGAAGTCACCCAGCAGATGCAAAGCAGCCTGCAGGTGTCGCACACCAGCGTCGAGCGCATTCAACAGGCCCGTGACAGCTTCGACAAGATCCGCAATTCGGTGGACTCGATTCGCGACCAGAACACCCAGATCGCCACAGCGGCAGAGGAGCAGCACCAGGTGGCCGAAGACATCAACCGGCACATCGCGCAGATTCATGCCGATGCCCAGTTGGTCGAGGAGTTCGCTCACTCGGCACAGACCGGCTCGGGGCGTTTGACGGATATTTCCGGGCAGCTCAAGGGCTTGGTTGGGCGCTTCAGGTTCTAGCGTGTTCGAGATGGCGAGCCAGGGACGGCTCGCCGCTCAGGATGATACGAACGAAAAGCCGCGATTGGCCGCACTGCGCTCATACTCCAAAAGACACTCATAGTCAGCCTCACTGGCTGGCAGGACTTCCCTGATCGCCAGGTCACGGGAAATCTCGGGAAGCTGACTCAAGGCTTCGTTCATTGCGCGCCGGATAGACTCTGCCTGCGTCGCCGTTCGACGAATCGACGTTATATAAGGCAGGCAGGGACTGCGCACACTTCGCACCAGGACCCTGAGGCCGTCGATCTCCTCACTGTGGTCTCTCGCCAGATAGTCGTAGGTGACACTGTCGATGGAAGCCAAATCGCCCTCGCCCTTTTTCAGTCTTCGCATGCTCTCCCTGTGGGATCCGGTGAAGGTGAGTTTCGAGAAAAAACCACGGTCGCTGATCCCCGCCAACGTGTGGCGCAATAAATTCATCCCAGAGTTGGAATCCCGGGCGTTGATCAGCCCATGGCTGCCCTGCAAATCCGCCAGATCAGTCACGGGCGAATCAGCTCTACACAGCAGCAAACTGCAATGGTCACCCCCCGAGCTATGGGCAAGCTCATAGCTCGGACGCCCTATCAGCCTCACCTTCCCCCGCAGTGACGTGACGAATGGATAACCGCAGGTCTGGGATAACAACAGATCAGGGGAAAGCCAATGGGACACGGGATCGACGATCGGCTTTCGCTCATGGCGCTCACCCAGAATCTCCAGGGTGCGCTGGAGCCAGGCGTCCTGTGCCTGTAAAACCCTGGCGGGGGCGAGGTACATGGATAGATCGCTGGTCATATGAAAACCATCCAGAGGATTGTGAGTGACGCTGATCACAGCAGAAAGCGGTTGGCAGGCATCTTCAAACCCAAGCGATCCCTCAGGGTCCCGGGTTCATATTCCTTGCGGAAAACCCCTCTGGCTTGCAGCAAAGGCACCACGCCACGGGTGAATGCTTCGAAGTCAGTGGGCAAAAACGGAAACATGAGATTGTAGCCATCGACGGCATTCGACTCGTACAACGCTGAAAGTTTATCGGCAATATGCTCCGCCGTTCCGATCAGCAGCCAGGTACTGGCGCTCTTGACCAGCCGACGCCCTATTTCACGGATGGACAAGGTCGTGTCGTACTTCTTGAGCAGGGCCAGCTCGGTTCGAATGCCATCGAACTCAGACTCATCCGGCAATGCAGGTAGCGGGCTGTCCGGCGACAGCCCCGTCAGATCAAGACGGGTGTAGCTGGAGACCAGATCAATCGCCACGGCATCGATAATGAGGCTGTCTTCCAGTTGCCGACGTCGCGCCTCCTCGGTCTCATCCTCCAGAACCACCGGAAGCACCCCGGTAATGATTTTCAGATCACTGGAATGCCGGCCCTTCAACTCGAGACGGCGATTCAAATCGGCCCTGTACGCCAGTCCCTCTTCGACCGAATCGATGAAACAGAAATGCACGTCCGCATGGGCGGCGGCCAGATCCTTGCCCGCTTCAGAAGACCCCGCCTGGGCAAGGACCGGATGTCCTTGCGGTGGACGCGGCACGTTAAGCGGCCCTCGCACGTTGAAATGTGCGCCTTTGTGATGGATCGGGTGAATTTTAGACGGGTCGGCAAAATCGCCGCTGTCCTTGTCAAACTCAAGCGCCCCCTCCTCCCAGGAGTCCCAAAGTTGCTTGACGACATGAATGAACTCCTCGGCCCGCCGATAACGATCGCCGTGTTTCGTCACGCCTGACAATCCGAAATTCGAAGCCTCCTCTTCCAACCAGGAGGTCACGATATTCCAGCTGGCTCGTCCTGCGCTGAGGTAGTCCAGCGAAGCAAAATATCGCGCAATGTTGAAGGGCTCGTTATAGGACGTTGAAGCGGTGCCCATCAGCCCGATGTGTTCGGTGACAGCCGCCAATGCGGACAAGAGCGTAATCGGTTCGAGGCGGGCGTTGGCATAGTGCCTCAACCCACTGGCGACGGAGTCCCAGACCGCGACGTGATCCGCGACAAACACCGCATCGAACTTCGCCGCCTCGGCCGCCTGCACCAGTTTTACGTAGTAACCCAGCGTCAATATTTCCTTGGTCGGCGACAGCGGGTGGCGCCAGGAAAAACGATGATCCCCTTGGGGATTAAAAAAGAACAAATTCAAAATCATGCTTTTATTGGACATAACACCTCCGCGACCTTACCCACATCGCATTCATGTTCAGTTGGCCGCCTTGACGGTATTTTCAGCGACCCACTGCGCCGCGACTTTTGCGGGGTCCTTGTGATCGATATCAACCAGGCGATTGAGTTGCTTGAGGTCGTCATCGGTCAGTTTGGCAGAGACCTCGTTGAGCACCTGGGTGACTGCTGGGGTTAGCAACGCCTTGCGTCCCAGTGGCGTAATGTTTTGCAGGGGCTGTTGGTGCTTGTCATCCTCAAGCACAACCCAAGGTTCTTTTGCCAGGATGCCTTGCGTGGAAACCACCGTGGCGACGTCGATAGCACCTGAGTTCAGCGCCAGCCGCGACAAGGGCCCGCCCATGTCCAGCGATTTGACGCTCTTGAAGTTGATGCCGTAGACCGCCTTCAACCCGGGCAGGCCTAAGGCGGCAGTGGTGACTTCGGGAGGCCCACCCAGCGTGAGTTCACCTGAGACGCGCGCCAGGTCGGACAAGGTGTGCAGGTTGTACTTTTCTGCGGTTTTCCGGGTGACGGCCCAAGCGGTAATAGAGCCCGCGGCCGAAGGCTCAAGCAACTGGAGGCCCGCCGGCAACTTCTGTTGCAAGGCGCTGACGATCTCCTTTTGGCTGGTCAGGGCGCTCTTGTCGTCATAAAAACTCAACAGTGATCCTATGTACTCGGGTACAACGTCGATATCCCCGTTTTCCAGCGCCTTGGCGATGATCTGGCGGTTCCCGAGATTGAGCCGGGTCTTGACGTCAATCCCTTCATTCTTCAAAGCTGACGCATAGATATTCGCGAGAATCGTCTGCTCGGAAAAATTGGCCCCGCCTATGGTGATGGACTGGGCACTGGCAAATGCGCTGCCCACCAGCAAGCCTAACCCCAGCAACAATGAAACCGAGTGCGCTGAACGAGTCTTCGAACGTTGTTTGTTTTTCATTTGGATTTGCACCTCTGCAGAATTAATACGCACTTTTAAATGCCCATGCTCATGGAGCGCTCAGTTCAACATTCCCCACTCGCCATTTTCGAACCATGAGTGTTTCGATCATTGAACAAACCCACTCGCTGACAATCGCAAGTGCCGACACCACCAGTGCGCCGCCAATGATTTGAGGGGTGTCATTTCGACCCAGCCCATCAATGAGAAACCTGCCCAGCCCGCCGAACCCTGCATAGGCGGCGATGGTGGCCGTGGCAATAAGTTGCACCAGGGCTGATCGGAATCCAGAAAAGATCAACGGAAAAGCCAACGGTAATTCCAGCTGGATAAACATCTGCCATCTGCGCATCCCCATCGATTTGGCAGCATGTTTCAGAGACGAATCCACCTGATCGATGCCAACATAGGTATTGGTCAATATCGGCGGGATGCTCATGGTGACCAAGGCGATAATCACCGTGCTGGTTTCATAGCCAATGACCATGATTGCGAGTATCACAATACCCAGGGAAGGCAATGCTCGCCCAATATTGAACAGCCCGATCGCCACCTGTGCGCCTTTGCGGTAGTTAGCCATGAGTACGCCGAGCGGCAACGCTATTGCACAAGCAATAGCCAGGCTCAAAGACACATAATAAATATGCTCCGCCAGTCGAGTCAGTATCCCGTCTTCGCCCAACCAGTTTTCAGGAAGAGAAAACCAGAGATAGACATCTGCGATGTTATTCATTAGCGCACCCAAGGGACCAGCCATTTATTGATTGAATAAAACAGAAAATCAAAACATAACGCCAACATCACCGTCAGGACCAAACTGACCGCCACAGGCGTAGTGAAACTTTGAGCCAACCCGGTAATGAACAACTGCCCCAATCCACCTTGACCAATTAACGCAGTAACCGTCACCAGCCCGACCAATGTCACAGCGGTCGTTCGCAGCCCTGCCAATAACGAAGGCAGCGCCAGGGGAAGTTCAACTCCCAGGAATCTCTGCATGCGCGTGTACCCTAGCGCACGGGCTTCTTCCAGCACGTCCGGGGGGTTACTCGCAAGGCCCGCCAAAGTGTTCTGTAACACGATAAGCAAGGCATACAGGCTCAAACCGATCACCGCCGTCGTCTTGGACAAACCGGTAAAGGGCATTATCAAAATGAACAGTGCCAGGGACGGAATGGTAAAAAGTATTCCGCTGACGTAAATCATGGGCTGCGCCAACCCTGGCTTCCACAACGTCAAAAGCACCATTGCGCCCGCCAACAACATGCCTATACACAGCCCCAAGGTCACCAGCTGAATATGATCAAATAACAGCTGGCCAATCTGCTGCCAGTTTTCAACGATCCAGGACCAGTCAATCATTGTGCACTTCCAAAGCGGCGCTCATTGAGTGCGCTGTGAAAGCTGGTAATCGACAGGCAACCTTCGTAACCGCCCGCCTCGTCCACTCGAACAACCACACCGAACGGAGCCGTTAGCATTTTAACCAGTGCGTGATGCAACGAGTCATTATTCGACACCGTGGTAAGTTCAGGAACAGGCAAGTCCGATTCACTGACCCACTTCAGCGGATTGGACTTATCGTCCAGCAGAAGTTTGAATTCGCAATTGACTTCATCCACAGGAAGATCAGAAACCTTCATCAGCGACAGTCTTTTCAACAGCGGATCCTTGCCGATGAAGTTCTTCACAAACTCGCTGGCAGGATGGGCAAGGATATTGTGAGGTGTATCGAACTGAGCCAGCTTTCCTTCGCCCTCGAAGATGGCAATCCGATCACCAATCTTGATGGCCTCTTCCATGTCATGGGTCACCAGGATGATGGTTTTATGCAAACGCCTCTGCAGCGCAACCAGTTCGTCCTGCAGTCGCTCGCGGATCACCGGATCAAGCGCGGCAAAGGGTTCGTCCATCAATACGACCGGTGGGTCCGAGGCCAATGCCCTCGCCAAGGCAACACGACTTTGCTGCCCGCCCGACAGTTGATTAGGGTACCTGTCCAGAAATTCCGGCTGAAGTCCGACCAGGGAAATGAGTTCGCTCACCCGCTGGCCGATTTTGTGCTTGCTCCAACCCAAGAGCCGCGGAACAGCGCCAATATTTTCCGCGACGGTTTGATGAGGAAATAAGGCTGAGCTTTGCATCATGAAACCGATGCCACGGCGAAGCGTCACGACGTCAAGCTCATCGGTCGCCACCCCATTGACACAGATGCGACCACTGTCCTGGGTGTCCAATCTATTGATCATTCGCAAAATGGTCGTTTTGCCACACCCACTTGGCCCGACAAATACGCAGATTTCCCCCTCTCGGACATGAAGCGTTAAATCGCTCACGGCCATTCGCGGGCTGCCTTTATGAGTTTTCTTGATGGCTTCAAAACGTATCATTTTCCGACGCCCAGATTAGCTTGAGTATTTTCAGTGCCTGGCAGGATGGCGAGGACAATCCACGGGATTGATCAGATGTCTCTGCAATAACTGGAAGTAGCCATGAATGACATAGCCATTGTTTCGCGCGATCCATTGTTCACGCCTGGCTCTGTACACTTGGGGCAAGTAAAACCAGGGCAAACCGGGAAGATCGTGATGAACCAAGTGAAGATTGAGGTTAAGAAAGAGCCAACTCAAAAGCCCTGAAGATTCATTGATCACCGTGCGGTGTTCTGGCAGCGTTGACGGCCGATGTTCGTAAAACGACCTGATCATTGAAATGGACAAGGCCGGCAGCGAAACTAAAAATACGTACTGCACAGCGCTGATGGCGCTGTATTGTTCAACCAATCCCAGCAACACCCCAACGCTCAAGAGATGAATGAGCCACATCCGCCAACTGCTTCGTTCTGAATGCAACAACCCACCGAACGTGGTACTTGCAAGGGTCATCAATGCCAACGGCGCGCCGATGATCAAGCGCCCGCCCAAGGTCTTATTCACCCACAACAAGGTCTTCATATAACGGGGTGATTGCACCCAGGAACGGCTGGTGACATAACGACTTTCCGGATCTTGTCCGGGCACAGTCAGCACTTCATCGTTGTGATGGGCGAGATGCGTGTCCCGGTAGATGTCGTAGGGATACCACACGGCAAACGGCAGAAACCCCAGGGCTTTATTTATGGCAGGCCAACGCGTTGGGTGACCGTGAATAAGCTCATGTTGAATCGACATCCAGAGCACGACCAGTGGAACCAACAGGACAATGCTGATGAGTTGGCCAAGTGCCTGCCCATGAAAAACGATAAGAGCCCAAGCCAGATAAAAGCCGACCAGTAAAAGCCAGGTGGGCCACTCGGTCTGGCTGGTCAAGGTCCTGCTGAGCTTAACGATTTCGGCTCGATGAGCTTCATCCAAATAATTGGGCATGGTGGTAAGTCGCGATAGGCTGCGCTGAACAGACGCCCACTCACTCACACTTCAAGCACCACCCGGGACCGGGTATTACCTGGAGATGACTGACTGACGTTACGGTATGGAAACGCCGACAGCGGTGCGTCACATGGCGTAGAGCAGAAATGCCAAGCCTTCGCTGATTGCACTGCAGGCCTCACTGTTGGCCTGACAGGGGAGAGGTTTGCCGGTCACGAATGGAACGGCAATGGCGGCACAAGAACTAACGCGTAGAGTGCCGGACTGAGAAATCACTGCATGGGCTCCGTCATGCGACAGAGCCTCAAGGCTGATTTGGAAGATTCGGGCGCCGGACATAGTCGTACCATAGAATAGGATTGAACATATCCGGCGGTCCGGTAGCGTCAACTTAACATGCCAACTAATTCGATCAAGGAATATATTCTATTATGCTTATTCCCAAATCGAATAAAATTAAACAGATTCCCTACCCTTTCGCCTTGATCGCATACAGCCCACCGGCAATCACCATGCACGCCCCCACGACAGTCCATGGGTCAGGCAGTTCGCCGAATACGAGCAGGCCGATGAATGTGGCGAACACCAACAGCGTGTAGTTGAACGGTTGAAGCGTACCTGCCGTTGCGTACTTGAGCGCCTGGAGGAGTAGCAACTGCGCCACCATGCCGATCGTCGACAGCACGGCGATCAGGCCCCACTGTGTCGGGTTCGGCGAAACCCACCCTGGCAAGCCAGAGAACGTGATGGCCAGGGCGCCGAAAAAGCCCATGTAGAGCATGTTCGTGGCGAATGAATCATCCCGGCTGATCCGACGTGTCAGCACACTGAAGACCGCGAATCCCAGGGCAGACAACAGCGGAATCAGCGCCGCCAACTCGAAGACGCCGGTTCCCGGACGGAGGATCACCAGCGTCCCCAAGAACCCTATGGCCGCAGCGATCCAGCGGCGGACGCCGATGAACTCACCCAGGAACGCACCTGCCAAGGCCAGGGTCATCAGCGGAAACACCGCATACAGGGCGTGCATCTCAGCCATGCCAAGGTAACGCAGCCCCAATCCGAACAACGCGCTTTCCCCCACCCCCAGCAAGGCACGAATGACCTGCAGGACAGGATGATGGCTTCGACACGCCGCTCCCAGGTGACCGCGATAAAGGCCATAGCCGACAGCGAAGGCCAGGAATACCCAGTAACGCACCATGACGAGCTGGGCGACGGGAAGGTCCTTGACCAACACTTTGGTGATCCCGTCCTGGCTTGCAAAGAGCAACATGGAAAGCAGGCACAAGAGGATTCCAAGGTGAGGCCGTGGGGCATCACCCACGGCGTGCATCGCCCGTGGCCGGCTCAAGCGCAGGGCTCATGGAGCAATCCCCACAGCGCCAGGAGTGGCACTTGGGTTGATCTCATCGCATGGGTGCAGGACGGAGGGTTTATGACAATGCTCCCTGCCCCGGGCGTCCACCAGCCTACGTCCTCGCGATACCAGTCGCCTGGGGACAACACCAGATAGAACTCAGCCGGAGGATGCTGGTGGAACGGATAACAGGTTTCAGGCGCCATGAGGGCCAACCCCAGGGTCATGCCGGGACAGTCGAACAATCCCCCTGGACCGGTGACCATGCCATGGCGATGCCGCTCCACGAACCGATCGTCCTGGCCGGCCTGGGCCTGACGATGGATCCAGGGAACATGGGGCACCAGCGCCTTCAACGCCTCCAATACCCCTGCCAGGTGTTCGGGGACGCTTGGCGCAGCGTCGAATGCCTGGGCCAAATAGGGCGCCAGGACTGCCGGTAACGCACGGGGCGTTGCCGGCGGCTTCTTGAGGGACCACTCGGTCGAGCCCAGGGCGGCGGCACAGGCCTGTGTCGTCGCGGAGGTACCGTCTCCCAAATGGTTCGAGAGGATTTCATGCAGCGATCGCCGGAGCCTCTGCGCGCTGCGGGCGACAGACGGATCCAACGACAAAGGCTCGCAGCGGGTGATCATCGTTTTCAACCCCATTCCTGAGTCAGACGCAGAAGAAGATGACAGGCTGCTCAACGTATCCCAGCGGTACTGGAGGCCGGTCCCGGCATGTCCCAAGGGTAGCCCGAACGGTATCGCTGACAGCCGACGCCCTTCACTTTGCGTCAAGGGCACCGAACTGCAAACACCTATCAAGCAACGGCGGCGATTACTGGCTGACGGTCGTCGAGGCGGTCTGACTGCCAAACATGGCCTCGAAGCGAGGTTTGTTGGCGGCGTAGTACTCGGCAACGACCTTGTCTGCCGAACTGTCACGGGCGGTCGCCATCAGCTTCTCAAGGTCGGCCTTGGGAATCTTGAAGTTGGCGAAGAACCGGGCGACATCGGGATGTTCGGCGCTAAAGCCTTTGCGGGCAATCGCGTGAATCTGCTCGGCGCCGCCGAAAATCTGCTTCGGATCATCCAGGTAGCGCAGCGGCCACTTGGCGAACATCCAGTGTGGGCTCCAGGCGTTGATCAATGCCCATTTGTCACGTTTGAGGTTGCGATCCAGCTCGCTCAACATCCCAGATTCTGAAGAGGCGACCATCTTGTAGCCTTCGAGCTTGTATTCCTTGATGGCCTTTTCCGTGAGTTTGTATTGGCCGTTGCCCACTTCCGAGGTCAGGATCTTGCCGTCGAGTTTTTGCCGCACTTCAGGCTTGTTGAGGTCCTCGACAGTGGCGAGTTCGCTGGTGGGAATGGACGTTGGCACGGCCATGCCGATCCGACCTTCATACAGCACACCGAGGTCTTCGAGCTTGTCCTGGTATTTGTCATAGAACGCCTTGTGAGTGTTCGGCAGCCAGACCATCGGAATCAGGTCGATATTGCCGTTGGCCAAGGCCTGGAACTGAATGCCAATGTCGGCGAGCACCAATTTGACCGGTTGCTTCAAGTGGTCGCGCAATGCGGTATCCGCCAGCTTTACAGCGATTTCCGTATCCGACCAATTCACCCAACCGATACGGATGGGCGTGGGTTCCTCGGCGTGGGCCATCAGGCTGCCAGCGGCCAGCGCCAGGCCGGCAAGCCAGCCGATACAAGTTTTACTGGAAAACGTCATCATGATGCATCTCCGCGTACTGTATTAATAGTTATTGGCAGGGCAGCAGAAGAATTCACGTTCCCTCATCAAAGCAGGAGTGCTATTACGCTCCTCAAGGGATTTTATGGTGTGCATGGATAAGTTCTAATTATGCGAAAACCTTGCATGTATCCAGGTCGCTCGGCCCTCCTCCGCCCTTTGGCGGAACTTATGAATGTCAGCATTCACAATGCTTTTTCGAGCGCCGGCAAGGCCTCGAACAGATCCGCCACCCACATCTAATCCGCCACCTGGGCAATCGGCGCTTCAGCGTCCTGGTCGATCGCAACGATGACCTTTGAACCGCTCATGCCCGCCAAATGTTGAATGGCGCCACTGATATTCGACGCGATGTAAAGCGGTTCCTGGCATGGCGCTTCGCACAGCCCCCTTGCACTTTGGATCGATGCGCGATGGCCGGCCGCACGAGCCGGCCCCCCCTGTTTCGACTGGATGGTAATCCTGGTTTTTACGTCACGCAAGGAAAATGTACACCTGTGTCCCAATCGTTGACACACATGAACATTCGACATACCGTCATGTCAAACCAAGCCTGATGTCCTGTTCCCGGAGCGCAACACCATGTCCAGCGATCCTCTGCTGCAGCCCTATAAGATCAAACACCTGACCCTCAAAAACCGGATCATGACCACCTCCCATGAGCCCGCTTATCCTGTCGACGGCATGCCGAAGGATCTGTACCGCGCCTATCACGTCGAACGCGCCAAGGCCGGCGTGGCGCTGACCATGACGGCGGGCTCCGCCGCCGTTTCCCGCGACAGCCCGCCGGTGTTCAACAACGTGCTGGCGTACAAGGACGAAGTGGTCAAATGGATGAAGGACATCACCGACGAGTGCCACGAACATGGCGCCGCAGTGATGATTCAACTGACCCACCTGGGCCGGCGCACGCGCTGGGACAAGGCTGATTGGCTGCCAGTGGTATCACCTTCCCATCGCCGCGAAGCGTCCCACCGGTCCTTCCCGAAAAAACTGGAAGACTGGGACATCGACCGGATCATCAAGGATTACGTGGACGCCGCCGAACGCATGAAGGCCGCCGGTCTCGATGGCCTGGAACTGCAGGCCTACGGACACCTCATGGATCAATTCTGGTCGCCGTTGACCAACGATCTCGACGGGCCCTACGGTGGTTCGCTGGAAAACCGGATGCGCTTCACTTTTGATGTGTTACGCGGCATTCGCCAGCGCTGTGGCGAGGACTTCCTGCTCGGGGTGCGCTACACCGGCGATGAGGACCTGCCCGGCGGCTTCGGTGCCAGCGACGGTCTCCAGATTTCCCACATGCTCAAGGACAGTGGGCTGGTGGATTTCCTCAACGTCGTGCGCGGGCACATCGACACCGATGCCGGCCTCACCGACGTGATCCCCATCCAGGGCATGCGCAACTCGCCGCACCTGGATTTTGCCGGCGAGATCCGCTCGGCCACCGGTTTCCCGACGTTCCATGCGGCCAAGATTCCGGACGTCGCCACGGCGCGACACGCCATCGCCTCCGGCAAGGTGGACATGATCGGCATGACCCGGGCGCACATGACCGATCCGCACATCGTGCGCAAGATCATCGAGAAGCGTGAAGAAGAGATCCGCCCCTGCGTCGGTGCCAACTATTGCCTGGACCGCATCTATCAGGGCGGCGCCGCGTACTGCATCCACAACGCCGCCACCGGCCGCGAAACCACCATGCCCCACGAAATTCCCAAGGCGTCGGTCAAGCGCAAGGTGGTGGTGATCGGCACCGGCCCGGCGGGCCTGGAAGCGGCACGGGTAGCCGGCGAACGTGGCCACGACGTCACGGTGTTCGAAGTGGCGGATCAGCCAGGTGGGCAGATCCGCCTGACGGCGCAGAGCGAGCGGCGGCGCGAGATGATCAGCATCATCGATTGGCGCATGGCGCAATGCGAACGGCTGGGGGTGAAGTTCCAATTCAACACCTGGGCCGAAGCCGAGACCGTCATGGCCGAGGCGCCGGACGTGGTGATCGTCGCCACGGGCGGCTTGCCCCATACCGAGGTGCTCAAGCACGGCAATGAACTGGTGGTGTCGACCTGGGACATCATTTCCGGCGACGTCAAGCCCGGCCAGAACGTGCTGATCTTCGACGACGCGGGCGACCACGCGGCGCTACAAGCGGCCGAGGTCATCGCCAACAGCGGTGCGAAACTGGAGATCGTCACGCCGGACCGGTCGTTTGCGCCGGAGGTGATGGCGATGAACCTGGTGCCTTACATGCGCAGCCTGCAAGACCTGAACGTCACCTTCACGGTCACCTATCGGGTCGACTCCGTGGAGAAGCGCGACGGTCAATTGGTGGCCCACTTCGGCAGCGATTATGGTCAGGTGCACAAGCAGCGCGTGGTCGATCAGGTGGTGGTCAACCACGGCACCCTGCCCCTGGACGATTTGTACTTCGAACTGCGCCCACACTCGAGCAATAACGGCGCGGTGGAGCAGCACAATCTGATCGCCGGGAAAACCCAAAATATCGTGACCAACCCGGAGGGCCGTTTCCAACTGTTCCGAATTGGCGACGCGGTGTCGGCGCGTAATACCCATGCGGCTATCTACGATGCGCTGCGGCTGGTCAAGGACATTTGAAGTCACGGCCTTGATTTGAGGGTCAGGGCCACTTTCCCATTCAACAGGTCATGCTGTTGCCCTTGAGGCGTTCGATAACCTGTGACGAGAGAGCTTGCTCCCACAGGGATTGTGGATGTTCGTGAGCTTTGCATTCAGCGCAGGACCATTGTGGGAGCGAGCTTGCTCGCGATGGCGGCGACACAATCAGCATTGATTCAAGCTGACCCACCGCTTTCGCGAGCAAGCTCGCTCCCACATCAGGGATTGTGGATGTTCGTGAGCTTTGCATTCAGCGCAGGAGCAGTGTGGGAGCGAGCTTGCTCGCGATGGCGCCGGCACACCTGGCATCGATGCCAGCTGGCTCTCCCCTATCGCGAGCAAGCTCGCTCCAACAGGGATTTACAGTGATCGGGGATTGAGCCGCTCCAGCCAGGCCCGCAGGTCCTGCACCTCCAGGGCACTGATGCTGTGGCCGACGCCGGGGTAGGCATGGAATTCCGGTTCCAGCGCCAGGGTCTTGAGGAAGGTGTTGGCCTCGGTGCCATCGTGGTAGGGAATGATCGGGTCGGCCGTGCCGTGGCCGATGAACACCGCCAGCGTCCGTCGTGATTCGTCGGGGGTCAGTTCCGCCTGCAGCACCGACAGGACCCGCCCGCCCATCGCGGCAATGCCGCCGACGGCTTCGGGGTGTCGCAAGGCCACTTCGTAGCTCATCATCGCGCCCTGGCTGAACCCCACCAGGTAGACCTTGCTCGCGTCGGTCGAATACTTGGCCCGGGCCTTGTCGATGAACTCCAGCAGCATCTGGCCGCTGGCCTTCAGGTCGGAGGGGTCACCGTCGTAGGCGCCCTCGCCCTTTTTGGCGAACCATTGGTAACGGTCCTGCTCCATGCTCTTGGGCGCGCGCACCGAGAGGTAGTTGTAATCCTGCGGCAACTCGTCCTTGAGTGCGAACAGGTCCTGCTCGTTACTGCCGGAACCGTGCAGGAAGATCACCAGCGGTCGGTTCCGAACCTGCTCATCGACTTGGGCCAGGTAGTTGAGCGGCAAGTCCGTGTGCAGCGAAGGTTGGGCCTGCAACCCGAACGAAACCAGCAGCAAGAACAGGGCGAGCGCTTTGAACATCGATCTTCCTCCATCGTTTTCGATAGCCGCACGGCAAGGCGCGTGCGGTGAGGTAGACAGCAGTTATCAGTCGTTGATCAATTTCCCCGTACGAATCGGTTCACGCCCAGCGACTTTTGCCTGCCAGATCCCCGGCTGCGTGTAGCGCCCGCGGTCCAGGGCAAACAGCACGCCGCTGGTGCCGGCCCGCACGGTGGTGACCCGATCATTCAGCGGATCGACCACTTCGAACAGCGGATCGCCCCGCTCCACCCATTCGCCAGCCTCCCGCAGGAAACTCACCACGCCATGGTGCGGCGCGAACAGGTATTGCGTGCCTTCGAACGGAAAGCCTTCGCAGCACTCGCTGGGTGCGGGCGGCCAGTCCCCAGCGATAAGTCCCTGCTCGGCGAGAAACCCGAGGATGGCTTCACAATTGGCCTGGGCCTGCTCCACCCGGGTATCGCCCATGCTGCCCAACTCCAGCGTCGTCGCCAGGTTCGCCGCGGGAATCGCCGCCGCAGGAAAGGCCTTGGCCAGGCGCAACCAGGGCGAGGAGCAGGACTCATCGAACGAACTGCCGCCCGAATCCTCGCACAGCAACGCCACACCGGCTTTCAAGCGTGCGGCCAGAGAACGCCACTGCGGCCACTGCTGTGGCAAGGCATACAAATGGATCGCCGCCTCGAAATCGCAATGCAGGTCCAAGGTGATGTCGGCGTCGCAGGCATGGCGCAGCAGCAGGCGATGCAGCGCTTCGAGTTGCGAAGGGGGTGGCGGCAAGTCGTCGAGGACCTCGGCCATGGTCTGGCGGATCAAGGTGATATTGGCGGCCGGGTCGTCTCCCAGGCGATCACCGATGCGTTGCGCCACCGGTGCACTGAGCTCCACGAAGGAGCGGTTGAAATTCTTGCCACTGCCCAGTTCGAAACGCCCCATGTGGGCGCTTTGCAGGTGTTGATCCAGGCCGATGGGGTTGGCCACCGGCACCAGTTCGATCACACCCTTGAGCAAACCCTGGGCCTCAAGATCGTTGAGCCGCTGCTTCAGCTCCCAGGCGGTGCGCATGCCCGGCAGTTCATCGGCGTGCAGGCTGGCCTGGATGTAGGCCTTGCGCGGCCCATGGCCGTAGCGAAACACACTGAGCCAGCGCTCGGTGCCCAGGTGGCTCCATGGCAGGGTATGGTCGATGCGTTGCATGAAATCTCCGAATGGCTAGGTGTAGGAGCTGTCGAGTGCAACGAGGCTGTGATCTTTCCCCAGACACTTGAATCTCAAGCGAAAGATCAAAAGATCGCAGCCTTCGGCAGCGCCTACCGATTAATGCCCGTAGACGTCAAAGGCGAAGTATTTGTCCTGCACTTTCTTGTACGTGCCGTTGGCGCGGATTTCGGTGATGGCCGCGTTGAATTGATCGGCCAGGGCCTTATCACCCTTGCGCACCGCAATGCCGGCACCGCCGCCGAAGTATTTCGCATCTTCATAGGTCGGGCCGACGAAGGCGAAACCTTTGCCGGCGTCGGTTTTCAGGAAGCCTTCGTCGAGGTTCACCGAGTCGGCCAGCATGGCGTCGAGGCGGCCGGCGACCATGTCCAGGTTGGCTTCCTGTTGGGAGCTGTAGCGCACCAGGTCGATACCGGCGGGCACCAGCACTTCGGTGGCGAAACGGTCATGGGTGCTGGCGCGCAGTACACCGACTTTCTTGCCCTTGAGTTCGGTCAGCGGGTCCTTGACGTTGGCGCCTTCCTTCATCACGAAGCGCGCTGGGGTGTGGTAGTACTTGATGGTGAAATCGACATTTTTCTTGCGGTCGTCGGTGATGGTCATGGACGAAAGGATCGCGTCGATTTTCTTCACTTTCAGCGCAGGGATCAGGCCATCGAACTCCTGCTCGACCCAGACGCACTTGACCTTCATCTGTTCACACAGCGCATCGCCGATATCGACATCGAAGCCAGCCAGCTTGCCGTCGGGGGTTTTCATCGAAAAAGGCGGGTAACCGGCTTCGATCCCGAGGCGGATCGGCTTGGCGTCTTCGGCCATGGCCGACAGGGACAACACGGACAGTGCCAGGGCACCGAACATGGCTAGCTTCTTCATTTTCGCTCCTGAGTGTGCAGGGGTTTTATGGGTCATTATTGGCAGATTCGTAGGCAGCGTTCGGTCAGTGAGGAACCGAAGTGGGCGGGAGTCTAGAGGGGTGCCCAGGAGGGGAATTGTGTGGAGGCGACAATTAGTTATAAAAATAGCTTGGTTTGTGTATATCCGTTGCTGCGGTAACGGCTACTTAGGGGTCCGCCCTGACGGCGGGTCACTTTCGAAAAGCCGGAAGCCGGCCCAGGCGAAAGTAACCAAAAACGCTCTGCCCAGGTAAAAGGCCAAAGCGAGGCGACCTTATAGCCGACCTGTCTCTTTTGTCGTACTCCGATCCAACTGTGGGAGCGAGCTTGCTCGCGAAAGCGGAGGGCCAGTTTGCGATGATGTTGGCTGTGCCTACGTCATCGCGAGCAAGCTCGCTCCCACACGTTTTTGACGCTCCGCGTTCCGTTTCTGAAATCAATTGCTCCTCTGGCCTTCTGAAAATCTCGTAGGAATCCCCCTTTTGTGGCGAGGGGATTTATCCCCGCTGGGCTGCGAAGCAGCCCCCTCTTTTCGTCAGACCAATCCCATGCCCAGGGTTTACGGCGGCTGCGCCACCGAGCGGGAGCAAGCTCCCTCGCCACGGGGTTTGTGGGCGTCCTACAGGTCAGTTGTTGCCTCAAAAATCCCCTTCTATAGTTCGGCTCATCTGCTGGCTTTGGTCAGTGGGGAGGGTTTCGCAGCCCTAACAACAGATGAGACTTTGCACCGTCGAATGAAAACTCAGGCAAACTTGCCCGCGTTCATTTTATGGCGGTTGCGCGTGGGAGACCTTCGGGTCTGCCGGGTTTGGTCTCTTCCTCGGTCTGCGAACCCGCGCGCAACTGCCACCCGTTTGATTCGCAGCAAACAAGGTGGCAATTCATTTTCCTTGATAGAGCCCAACCTTATGACGACAAATCAATCATCTAACCGCTTTACCCCGCTAACCCTCATCGCCACCACCCAACCCATCCTGTTCATCGACCGCACCGCCCCATTGCCCGAACTCCACGCCTGCGTCAGCGAACGCCTGCACGCCACCCTCGACTACCTGACGCTCATGGCCTGTACGACCCTGCGCGATTCAGCCGAGACCGACATCAACACCATCACCAACATCGCTCGGATCATGGTCCAGGATGTGGCGGATGTTTTTGGGGTGATTGAACAACGCGGACTCGAAGGGCAATAAAGCTTCCCTGAAAAGCGAGCTTGCTCAATATCCTCATCGACAGTGAAATCGCCTTCGCGAGCAAGCTCACTCCCACAGGGGAAACACATTCCCCCAGAACCAGGCCGGCTATAAGGCCGCCTCGCGTTTGATTTTGATCTGGGGCGCCCCGTTAACCACGATGGCCGAACGCAGGCATTGTGGAGTGGGCATCCCGGCATGGATGCCGGGATAGCCGCGCTGGGCCATGGATGGCCCTTCGCGGCGGGCCCACGGAACAATGCCGGAGTGAGGGCACACCGAGCCTAGGCGAGGTGCCGAGTGGTGGGGCAGAGCGTTTTTGGTTACTTTTGGCGCTCTTCCAAAAGTGACCCGCCGTAAGGGCGGAACCCTAAGTAGCCGTTACCGCAGCAACGGATATGCACACAAACTATAAAAACCAAGTCAGCAGTCGCAGCGGATCGCCTCGTCCGCCACGCGCTCCACCGAGCCGGTCAGGCGAAAGCCTTCATCGAGCCAGCCCATGACGCCGCCGATCATTTCCTTGACCGGGTAACCCAAGGTTGCCAGGCGCACCGCCGCCTTGTTCGCGCCATTGCAATGGGGGCCGGCGCAATACACCACGAACAGGGTGGTCTTGGCATAGGCGGCCAGTGCCTGGGCGGTGAGCGTGCGGGTCGGCAGGTTGATCGCCCCGGGTACGTGGCCGCGTTCGTAAGCCAGCGGTCCGCGTACATCCACCAGCACAAAGTCGACATTGCCGGCCTGTTGGCTGGCGTGAACGTCGGAACAATCCGTTTCGAATGACAGGCGACGGCTGAAATGCTGTAGGGCGATATCGGAAGGGGCGGCAGGCACTTCGCGAACCAGGCTAGTCATGGGGGTGTACTCCAAGGGTAGATAAAGGCGTGAAGGGACTTTATCCCCCCCAGGCTTGCGGCTACAGTGGCGTACAAGACACTCTGTGGGAATTTTCCGACAAATGCAGCCTCTCCCAGGTCTGGTCGCGATCCTCGCCTACGATGGCCTATGCACCTTTGAATTCGGCGTTGCCGTCGAGATCTTCGGATTGGAGCGCCCGGAATTCGATTTCCCCTGGTACGAGCATCGGATCGTCGCGGTCGATGACGGCCCGATGCGCGCCATGGGCGGCTTCCAGGTATTGGCCGATGGCGGCATGGAACTGCTCGAAACCGCCCGGACCATTGTCGTGCCAGGCTGGCGCAGCCGCAGCGAGCCACCTTCCGAGGCGTTGCTCGATGCACTACGCCGGGCCCACGCCCGTGGCGCGCGTCTGCTGTCGATCTGCTCCGGGGCCTTCGTCCTGGCCGCCGCCGGGCTGCTCGATGGCCTGGGCGCCACGACTCACTGGCGCTACACCGACGAACTGGCCGAGAGTTTTCCCGCCGTCCGGGTCGACCCGGATGTGCTGTACGTGGACTCCGGACAGGTCATCACTTCGGCGGGTAGCGCCGCCGGCATCGATGCCTGCCTGCACCTGGTGGCACGGGATTATGGCCTCCAGGTCGCCAACACCGTGGCGCGCCGGTTAGTGATGTCACCACAACGTACGGGCGGCCAGGCGCAGTTCATTCCCTCGCCGGTCAGCCGTACGCCACGCGGCGACCTGTCGAGCGTCATGCAATGGGCTCGCGAGCGCCTGCACGAACCCCTCGGTGTGCGCGAACTGGCCAGCCAGGCGGCCATGAGCGAACGCACCTTCCTGCGCCACTTCACCCAGGCCTGCGGCATGTCGCCCAAGGCCTGGCTGCAACACGAACGCCTGGCCCGGGCCCGCGAGCTGCTGGAAAGCACCGGCGACAACACCGACATTATCGCGCAACTGTGTGGCTACCGCTCGGTGGAAAGCTTTCGCGTGGCGTTTCGCAGCGTCGTGGGGTTGGCGCCGTCGGTGTACCGGGAGCGGTTTGGAAGGGGGTAAATAGCCTGCTGGCGATGAAGCTGTCGAACGCCGTCAGGGCGAGGAAATACAGGTGGGAGCAAAGCTTGCTCGCGATATGAGCGCCTCGATTTCTGGAAGATCGCATCGCCTGTATCGCGGGCAAGCCTTGCTCCCACATTCCTCTCGCCACAGGTTGATGTGCGGCATCATTGAGGCTTACGCAACAAATACGTATCCATGATCCACCCGTTGGCTTTTCGCGCGGCCTTGCGGGTGCGTTCGATGTCATCGGCCACATCCCCCAGCCGGCCGGCGATCAGGATTTCATCCGGCGTCCCCACATAGGCGCCCCAGTAAATCTGCGTATCGGGATCGCTCACCTGGCGATAGGCATCCTCGGCATCGAGCATCACCACCACGCTCGCCGCGTCGCCCACCTGCCCCGCCGCCAAGCGGCGTCCGGTGGTGATTTCCAGCGAACCACCAATGCTGTTCAACGGCACTTTGTGCCGGGCGGCCAGGGCCTGGACACTGGTGATGCCAGGGATCACCTCGAACTCGAAGGCACAACGGCCCCCGTCGAGAATAGTTTGCAGGATGCGCACGGTACTGTCGTACAACGCCGGGTCGCCCCACACCAGAAAACCGCCCCGCTGCCCGTCGGACAGTTCTTCATCGATCAACCGTTCGAAGGTGGCCTGTTTCGCACGGTTCAGCGCTTCGACGCTGTCCTTGTAGCCCAGGTCGCCGCGCTGGCGTTCCGGGCTGTAGGTTTCGACGAAACGGCAGGTGCGATCCACGATGTAGCGTCGACAGATTTCGCGCCGCAGGTCCAACAGTTTGTCCTTGGCCGGGCCCTTGTCCATGAGGAAGACCACGTCCAAACGGTTCAAGGCTTTCACGGCCTGCATCGTCAGGTGATCCGGATCGCCGGCCCCAATGCCAATGACTGACAACCTCTTCATCGCGGCGACTCCTGGCCAGGTTCCTGGGTACGCAAGCGCCATACGCCGTTGAAACGCAACTCCAGGGTGGACAACGGTTCAATGTCGATTCGATTGAATGTAGCGGCCGGGCAGCCCATGACGGTCATCAAGGCGGCGCGGATCACGAAGGGGTGGGTGACGGCCAGCAGATGCCCCGGTCGGGTTTCCAGGCTGACCAGCCAATCCCCGACACGGCGACACAACCGGGCGATGGATTCACCGCCATGGGGGGCCGCCTCGGCATCGTCAAGCCAGGTTTGCAGGGCCTGCGGTTCCACCTCGAGCAATTCATCGATGGACAACCCGCGCCAGCGTCCTAGATCGCAATCGGCCAGGGCCGGATCCACCTGGAACTCGTCGCCGAACAGCGCGGCCGTCTGGCGAGTGCGCAGTTCCGGCCCACACAGCAGTTGCCGGACGTTTCGATAGCCATGCTCGACCTGCCCGCGTCGCCTCAGCCAGTCGGCGTCCAGCGCTTCGTCCACGCTGAAGCGCGCCTGTTTCTGGGCAATGGTGCGGGCGTGGCAGATCAACGTCAGGCGAGTGGCTTGCACACTGGATTCTCGGTAATCGAACGGGTCGCATGGACGGGGATATTCCCGGGTTTAGTTGTACAGCACCTTATACGAAATCAAATAAGTGAGACAAAAAGGCGTTATATCCGACATGTCCAAGATGCAACGGCTGACATACTCATTCCACCCGGTCGAGACCAACTCCTACAGGGTTTTCGCACGACTTTGGAGCATTTTAAACGGAACGTAAAAACCACTGGACATGTAGCACCAGCTACATAAATACTGTTTTCAGGAGTTATGAAAGAAATTCAACATTACATCCAGGCAAGGAGCACGGATGCCGCCCCTCAGAGACCTGATCACCGATCCCGGCCTGGTGTTGACGCCGTCGGAACGCAAGGTCGTCCGCGCCCTGCTCGATCACTACCCACGCAACGGCCTCGGTCCGATGTCACGCCTGGCAGACCATGCCGGCGTCAGCGACCCGACCATCGTACGGCTGGTGAAAAAACTCGGGTTTGGCGGTTATGCCGAATTCCAGGATGCACTGCTCAGTGACATGGACCATCGCCTGCGCTCCCCTCGCACGCTGCTGCAACCGCGGGCCAAATTGCAGCAAGGCGATACCTGGAGCCAGTACCTGGCCGCCAGCCAACGCAACCTTGTCGACACCCAGGCCCTGACCCAACCCGAAGACGTGCGCATTCTCGTGCAGTGGTTGCTCGACAGCCGCCACCAGGTGCATTGTTTCGGCGGGCGCTTCAGCAGCTTCCTGGCCCACTACCTGCTCAACCATTTGCGATTGCTGCGCGCCGGCTGCTTTGCCCTGGAAGACAACGCCCAACTGCCTGACCGCCTGTTCGACGTACAGCGCCAGGACGTGGTGTTGATTTTCGATTACCGTCGCTACCAGGCCCAGGCCCTGCGCGTGGCCAGCGCGGCCAAGGCGCGGCACGCCCGGGTCGTCCTGTTCAGCGACGTCTATGCTTCGCCGTTGCGCGAGCTGGCCGACCTGATCATCAGCGCCCCGGTGGAATCGGCTTCGGCCTTCGACAGCCTGGTGCCGGCGCTGGCCCAGGTCGAGGCCCTGATCGCCTGCCTGACCTTGCAATGCCCCGAGCTGGCCGAACGCCTGGAAGGCATCGACGCCCTGCGCACGGAATTCAACACGCACCTGCTGGAGGAAAAATAAGGATGTTCTCGCTCCCCCACCGCTCGCCCCGGGATTTGCCGTTCACCCGCCAGCACACGGCCTTGCTGTTGGTGGACATGCAATGCGCCTGGCTGGAACCGCAATTCGATGCCCACCTGCACAGCCCCGAGGCCGAGTATTTCCTCCAGCGGGCCCGCCAGCAGGTCATTCCCAATCAGCAGCGCTTGCTCGAGGCAATGCGCGCGGCGCAGCACAACGTGTTGCACACTCACATCGAAAGCCTCACCGCCGATGGCCGCGACCGCTCCCTGGACCACAAGCTGTCGGACATGCACCTGCCCAAGGGCAGCCCCGAGGCGCAAATCATTGCCGAACTGGCGCCGCAGGAAAACGAAATCGTGCTGCCCAAGACCTCCTCCGGGGTGTTCAATTCCACCAACATCGATTACGTGCTGCGCAACCTGCAGACCCGGCACCTGATCGTCGCCGGAATCGTCACCGACCAGTGCGTCGACATGGCCGTGCGTGACGCCGCCGACCGCGGCTACCTGGTCACGCTGGTGGAAGACGCTTGTGCGACCTATACCGAACAACGGCACCTGGCGTGCCTGAACGCGATCAAGGGCTATTGCTGGATCACCGACACCGACACCGTACTCGCTCGTTTGCAGGAGATGCAGCCATGAGCCGTCTCGATGCCGCTGCCCTCCTCGCACCGCTGCCGGTCACGACCCTGGTGACCACCGACCTGATCGGCGTGACCCGCGGGCGCTCGTTTCCCAGCGATGAGTTGCCCCACTACGTCACCGCCGGTTGCGGCTGGGTGCCGGCCAACAGCGCGTTGACGCCCCAGGATGTCATCGCCTCGACCAACCCCTGGGGCGCCTATGGCGACCTGCGACTGGTACCGGACCTGTCCAGCCGGGTGATCGTCAACAATGGCCCCGACACCCAGGCGCCGGCCCTGGACTTCATCCATTGCGATATCCGGGAGACCGACGGCCGGCCCTGGAGCGCCTGCCCGCGCACGCTGCTGCAGGACGAAGTGGAGCGTTATCGCAGCGAACTGGGCCTGCAGGTTTTCGCCGCGTTCGAGCATGAATTCAACCTGGCTGCCACGCCTGCGCAACCTGATCGCCTGGCCTTCAGCCTCCAGGCCCAGCGCCAGCAGGCCGGGTTCGCCGGGTGGCTGCTCAGTGCCCTGCGGGCCGGCGGCGTCGAGCCGGAAATGTTCCTGCCGGAATACGGCAAGCAGCAATACGAGATCACCTGCCGCCCGACCCTGGGCGTGGCCGCCGCCGATCGGGCGGTGAACGTTCGGGAAATCACCCGCGAGATCGCCCGGCAGATGGGCCTGGACGTGAGCTTCGCCCCCAAGACCTCGGAAAATGCCGTGTGCAACGGCGTGCATCTGCACCTGAGCCTGCAAGACCTGAGCGCAGACCCGGTGCTGTATCACGCCGCCAGCAGCAATGGCTTGTCCAGCCTCGGCCAGCATTGGGCCGCAGGAGTGCTTCATTATCTGCCGGCGCTGTGCGCGCTGACCGCACCGACGCCGTTGTCCTACGCGCGCCTGCAACCTCATCATTGGAGCGCATCCTATGCGTGCCTGGGACAGCGCAACCGCGAAGCGGCGCTGCGCATCTGCCCGACCGTGAGCCTGGGAGGCAAGCCGCTGGCGAACCAGTACAACCTGGAGTTTCGCGCCATGGACGCCACCGCCTCACCGCATCTGGCGATGGCCGCGCTGTTGATTGCCGGGCGGTTGGGCATCCAGCACCGATTGGCATTGAACGCTGTCACCGATGAAATACCCGATGAGCTGGATGAAACACAACGTCGCGCCCGTGGCATTATCGCCCTGCCGACAACCCTGGCCCAGGCACTGGACTGCCTGCGCCACAGCGGGGCGCTGCTCGAGGCCCTGCCCGGCCCGCTGGTCGACACCTATTTCGCCTTGAAGGCCCAGGAGCAGGCCTTGACCCAGGCGCTCTCACCTGCCGAGCGTTGCGAGCACTATGCGCGAATCTATTGAATGTGCTGAATCAGGCCTCTACACCAGGCCGGCCTATCGACTGATCCGGGAGGAATCCGACCACCCGGTGCTGCTGGTGTGCGAACACGCCAGCCGGTTCATTCCCGTGGCGCTCAACGACCTGGGCCTGGATGAAACCGCGTCCCAGGAGCACATCGCCTGGGACATCGGCGCACTGCTACTGGCCGAACGCCTGTCCGAAACCCTCGGTGCGACCTTGCTGTCGGCCAATTACTCACGGCTGTTGATCGACCTCAACCGCCCGTTGCACGTGCCGGACAGCATTCCGGCCCAGAGCGAGATCTACCAGGTCCCGGGCAACCATGACCTGGACGAGGCCACGCGCGAATATCGCCAGCAGTGCCTGTTCCATCCCTTTCATGATCGCTTGCGGGCGCTGATCGACCGACGCCTGGCCGCCAACCGGCCGGTACGCGTGGTGGGCATCCACAGTTTCACCCCGGTGTTCTATGGCCAGCCACGCGCCCTGGAAGCCGGCGTGCTGTTCGGCGAAGCCAAGGAGTACGCCCAGCGCATCGTCGACGGACTGAGCCGGCATTCGCTGCGGGCAGCGGGCAACCAGCCCTACAAGATCAACCCCCTGACCGACATGACGGTCCCGGTGCACGGCGATGGCCGCGGCCTGGATTCGGTGCTGATCGAGGTGCGCAACGACCAGTTGCGCAGCCCCGAGGGGGTACGGACCTGGAGCGCCTACCTGGCGCCCCTGCTGTAGCGGCAGCGGCAAGTTACCAGCGACAGACAGCAAGCAAGCGCAACCCACACAGCTGAAAAGGAAAACGGCTCATGAGCATTGAGGCATTTGGCTACAAACAGGAATTGAAACGCGGCCTGTCGCTGACAGACCTGGTGGTATACGGGATGATTTTCATGATCCCCATCGCACCGTTCGGCGTGTATGGCTACGTCAACGCCGAGGCTCCGGGCATGGTGCCGCTGGCGTACATCATCGGCATGGTGGCGATGTTGTTTACCGCCTTGAGCTACGGCAGCATGGCCCGGGCCTTTCCGGTGGCAGGTTCGGTCTATTCCTATGCGCAACGAGGCCTTAACCCACACGTCGGGTTCATCGCTGGCTGGCTGATGCTGCTGGACTACCTGCTGATCCCGCCGCTGCTCTATGTCTACGCCGCCATGGCGCTGAACCATTTGTACCCGGACATCCCCAAGGTCGGTTTCATCCTGGCATTCCTGGTGAGCGCGACCTTCGTCAACCTGCGGGGTATCACGTTCACCGCACGAATGAACATCCTTTTCCTGCTGGCACAGCTGGTGGTGCTGGGGATTTTCCTGTTCTACGCCTGGAATGCCCTGCACGGCGGGGCCGGCCATGGCCAACTGACCCTGGCGCCGCTGTACAGCCCGGAACACTTCAACTTCGCCCTGCTGATGCAAGCCGTGTCCATCGCGGTACTGTCGTTCCTGGGCTTCGACGCCATTTCCACCCTGGCCGAAGAAATCAAGGACGACCCGGGCCGCAGCGTCGGCAAGGCCGCCTTGGTGACCTTGCTGGTGATGGGGGCGATTTTCGTGGTGCAGACCTGGATCGCCACCGATCTGGCAGCCGGCATGGGCTTCAAGTCCGCCGATACCGCCTTCTATGAAATCGCCGAATTGGCGGCCGGCAGTTGGCTGGCCACCTTGACCGCGGTGGCCACCGCCCTGGCCTGGGGCGTGGCAGTGGCGATCACCTCCCAGGCAGCGGTGTCGCGCCTGTTGTTCGGCATGGCCCGGGACGGCCAGTTGCCCAAGGTGCTGGCCAAGGTCCATCCGAAACACAACACCCCCTACATGAGCATCTATCTGGTGGCGGTGCTGTCGTTGCTGATCTGCTACCTGTTCATCAACGCCGTGGACACCCTGACCTCCCTGGTCAACTTCGGCGCCCTGAGCGGCTTCATGTTGCTGCACATCACCGTCATCAACCATTACTGGCGCCGCCAGCGGTCCGGCCAATTGATTCGTCACTTGATCTGCCCACTGGTCGGCTTCGTGATCGTCGCGGCCATCATGTACAACATGGGCGTGGCTGCGCAGAAACTCGGCCTGATCTGGATCGCCGCGGGTGTGGTCTATCTGTGCCTGCTCAACAAATTCGGCAGTCGTACAGCCCTGCCCGATCCGGCGGGTCAATGAGAAACGGCGGTCGAAGGGTTCGGCCAGCCATGGTTGTAACGCGTGGACATCGACAGTGATCGTCAAGCCCGGTGCCGGTCACCGGGTTCTCTGGGAACAGGAGTGCAATCCATGCTGGCCTTACGTCCAGTTCAATTAGCCGATCTGCCGCAACTGCAACGACTGGCCCGTGACAGCCTGGTGGGCGTCACGTCACTGCCGGACGATACCCGGCGGCTGGAGGAAAAAATCCTCGACTCGTGCGCCTCGTTCGCAGCCGATGCGCAAGGGCCGGGGGCAGAGAATTACTTTTTCGTCTTGCAGGACCTGGAATCCGGGCGCCTGGTCGGTTGTTCGGAAATCCTCTCCAGCACCGGTTGCAACGAACCGTTCTACAGCCTGCGCAACCGGCCGTTTTCCAGCGAATCCCGGGAGTTGAACATTCAGCACGGCGTACCCGCGTTGTCACTGTGCCAGGACCTCAACGGGCAAACACTGCTGCGTGGCTTCCACATCGACGCCGAACGGGTGCGCACGCCGGAATCAGAGCTGCTGTCCCGGGCCCGGCTGTTGTTCATCGCCGCCCACCCCCAGCGTTTCGCCGAATCGGTCATCACCGAAATCGTCGGTTTCAGCAGCGAAGACGGCCAGTCGCCCTTCTGGGACGCCATCGGCCAGCACTTCTTCGACCTGCCCTACGTCGAAGCCGAACGGTTGTGTGGCTTGCAAAGCCGGACCTTTCTCGCCGAGCTGATGCCGCAGTACCCGATCTACGTGCCCATGCTGCCGCCCGCAGCCCAGGCCTGCATCGGCCGGGTGCATCCCGATGGCCAGGAAGCCTTCGACATCCTCGAGCGCGAGGGTTTCGAGACCAACAGCTACGTCGACCTCTTCGACGGCGGGCCGACCTTGCATGCCCGTATCGCCAATATCCGTTCCATCACGCAAAGTCGCACCACTACGGCCAGGCAGAGCCCGCAGATTGACGCACGGGGCCTGTACCTGGTGAGCAACGAGCACCTTGGCAACTACCGGGCCATCGTCGCCGAGCTGGACGTCGGCGCCGACGGCCCTGTGGCCCTGTCACCCGCCATGCTGACGGCCCTGGACATCGAGGATGGCGCGCGGATCCGGGTGATCGCCCTATGAACCCCACTCGATCCCATGGCCTGCACCGACGTTTGGACCGACACGATGAAGGAGCTGCATCATGATTGTCCGTCCGGTGGCCATCACCGATCTGCCTGCCTTGCTGGACCTGGCCCGTTGCGCGGGCCCGGGGTTTACCAGCCTGCCGGCCAACGAAGAGCGCCTGGCCCACCGCGTTCGCTGGGCCCAGCGGACCTTCGCCGGCCAAGTCGAACGTGCCGACGCCGACTACCTGTTCGTGCTCGAAGACGATGACCGGCAGGTGGTGGGTATCAGCGCCCTGACCGGGGCGGTGGGGCTGCGTGAGCCCTGGTACAACTATCGGGTCGGGGTCACGGTCAGCTCGGCGCCGGAATTGGGAATCCAGCGGCAGATCCCTACGCTGTTTCTCAACAACGAGATGTCCGGGCAATCGGAAATCTGCTCGTTGTTCCTGCACCCCGAGCAACGTCACGGGCACAACGGGCGCCTGCTGTCCCTGGCGCGCCTGCTGTTCGTGGCCGAGTTTTCCCAGCTGTTCGGCGAAAAACTCATTGCCGAGCTGAGGGGGCATGCCGACGAACAAGGCTGTTCGCCGTTCTGGGACAGCCTGGGACGGCATTTTTTCCAGAAGGATTTCAGCTACGCCGACCAGTTGTCCGGGATGGGCAACAAGTCGTTCATCGCCGAGCTGATGCCGCGCCAGCCGCTGTACACCTGCCTGCTCACCAAACAGGCCCAGGCGGTGATCGGCAAGGCCCACCCGAACACCGAACCGGCCCTGAAGATCCTCAGTGCCGAAGGTTTCAGCCATAGGGGCTACATCGACATTTTCGACGGCGGCCCGGTGATCGAAGCGCCGGTGTCGAAAATCCGCAGCGTACGCGACAGCCAGGCGCTGACCCTGGCCATTGGCACTCCGGACGAACGGGCGCCAGTGTGGCTGATCCATAACCGGCGCCTGGAAAACTGCCGCGTCACCAGCGCCCGCGCGCACCTGCATGGCCACAGCCTGCTCGTCGATCGCCTCACCGCCAAACGCCTGCAAGTGCAACCGGGTGACACGGTGCGCGCCGTGGCGCTGCTCAGCCAGGGGCAGCAGGCAGTGGCGGCATAACCTTTCTCGCGCCTCGCACACCAATGTCCGATCACCGCCGCCCCGGCGGCCGGTCTTATCGTCCTGCCAAAAGCGCAGCGTTACCGAGTTGCCCCGTGCTGCCTCTTTAACAACTCAAGTATTGTTCATCGGCAATACTTCCCGACAATTCCATAATTGCCTCCACCCCCTCCCAAAACCATACTTGTGCCCATCGCCCTACTTTACCGAACCCGCTCATGATCAAGACTCTGATTTCCACGCACCTGCCGCCTGAAGAGATCGCAGAACAAATAAAAACATTGGACATGACCGCGCAAATCAATCAATTAATTGCCGAGCTGAACAACCAGCCAACATTTGCAGATGCCCGTTCTCGACGTGCAGCCATCATGAATATTACCAACTTGCACACGGCCACCATCACGTTGCATTGCACGAACATTGGCAATATCAGCATCAAGGCAATGATATCCATCGGTGACGCTTCGCAACTGTATTCAATACCCGGCCAAAGTATTCTGTTCGCCGTTGATCGACCCTTCGACGTACAGCGATATACCCTCAAGGGGCCTCGGCTTGAAAAGGCCGACACCGTACACATAGATAAAAACAACCCGCTGGTGATCGACGGCCGCCAGGCACTCTTTGACTACTGCCGCCCAGCGCAAACGAACACGGGGCTGATGGGCAGGGTCAATCTGCCGGACAGGAGCGCAGACATCGGTGTATTCGATCGTGCCTCGTTACGCAAGGTCGCCTGGCTGCCCCATGACGACAGCGCCGCCCGCTACCTGGTAAGCCTGGAACTGCTCGAAACGGTTCAAGACCCCGAACGCAGCCGCGTCGCCGGGGAGCTGGTCTACCACTATCATCCGGCCGTGGCGTGGAAAGCCTTCCAGATGCTCTATCGGGCCAATCCCCAGGACGCCTTGAGCTACATCCCATTACTGAAAAAACACCAGGATTCGCGCCTGGACAACTTGCTCCAACCGTTCGAGCAGGCGGCATGAAACTGGAAGCCTTTGTCGAGCGATTGAAAACCCATGACCTGCGGCGAGATAAATCCCGGATTATCGAAGACCTGCGACAGTTGGCCAAGAATCGCGCTTTGTTGAGCGATCATCTGTATGCCACGATCCAACGAGACGGCTTTGATACACGCAGCCGCCTCTATAACGCCTATGGGTTTGTTCTGCACCGCAATGACTCGTTCAGCCTTCGCTTGAATTTCTGGGCACCGGCAGGAACGGCTGATGAAAAAGAAACGTTCATCTATAACCTGAACCACAGTCACGACTTCGAGATTTATGCCGTCGGCTACAGCGGTGACGGCTATACCACTGTCACCCGCGAGATACTCGACGACCTACCGCTGCAAAAGAATAAGAGACCGCGCCTGGGTAAAGCGCGACGACTAAAACTTGCACCCGGCCAAGTGCTGTACATGCCAGCACTCAAAGAAATCCATAGACAGATCCCGCCGATGTCAATGTCGGCGTCATTGAGCCTGCTCGTTCATCCGCAACATTGGCTCAAACTCGATGAAGCCTGGTGTTTCGATAAGGATTACCGACCGCTTTACCCGGGTGTGGCGACGCAAGAAGTCGCGCTATTCACTGACACTGTGTCATTGCTCAACACCGGATAGTCGTTTCGTTGTCCGGCATTTAAAAAGAAGGAGAAAATCATGAATGACCTGATGCAAGACTGGGATGAAACACCCTTGTTGCGAGCCGGCGCCCAGGTGATCGACACCGCAACGCAGTTGATCAACGAAACCCACTGCACAATCCCCGGGTTTCCCACTCGCTTCAACGTTGCAAACATCCACGAGCTCAAGCAACTGTGGAGCGTGCCAACCTCGGACTGAGCGACACACCACGGACGCTTTCGCTGGCCGCAGACTGACCGGGTTTGCGGCCTTTCCCATGCAGCGAAAACATCGCCCATGCATATTCGTCATCATCTTTGCGCTTGCCACGTGATAGCCTTTGGATCTTTCGGCGTTGACACTTTTGCTCAAGCCTTTCCATTCCATTGGTGGAACTCATATGTCCAGGCTTTCCCATCAAGATTTGCGTCGTAACTTTCGTCAACTGCTGGCTTCCAAGACCTGCTACCACACCGCCTCGGTGTTTGACCCGATGTCGGCACGCATCGCCGCCGACCTGGGTTTTGAAGTAGGCATCCTGGGAGGCTCGGTCGCGTCGTTGCAAGTATTGGGCGCGCCGGACTTTGCCCTGATCACCCTCAGCGAGTTTGCCGAACAGGCTACCCGTATCGGTCGCGTGGCCCAGCTGCCGGTCATTGCCGACGCCGATCATGGCTACGGCAATGCCCTGAACGTGATGCGCACCATCATCGAACTGGAACGGGCCGGCGTCGCGGCGCTGACCATCGAAGACACCTTGCTGCCGGCCCAGTTCGGACGTAAATCCACCGACCTGATCGGTGTAGCCGAAGGCGTCGGCAAGATTCGGGCAGCGCTGGAGGCACGCGTCGATCCGGAAATGGCGATCATCGCCCGGACCAACGCCGGGATCTTGCCGGTCCAGGAAATCATCAGCCGGACCCAGCAATATGAGCGTGCCGGGGCCGACGGGATTTGCATGGTGGGCGTGCAGGACTTCGATCATCTGGAAAAAATCAGTGAAAACCTGACGGTGCCGTTGATGCTTGTCACCTACGGCAATCCGCTGCTGCGCGACGACAAGCGCCTGGCGGACCTGGGCGTACGCGTGACCATCGATGGCCACGGCGCCTACTTCGCCGCGATCAAGGCCACCTACGACAGCCTTCGCGAACAACGGCAGATCTTCACCCAGGCCTCGGACCTCAGCGCCACCGAACTGACCCACACCTACACCCAGCCCGAGGACTACATCCGTTGGGCCGAGGAGTACATGAGCGTCAAGGAGTAAGAAGGCTCACTGTCCTGGAAGCCGCCATCGCGAGCAAGCTCGCTCCCACAGTGGGTTTGCTGCGCGACGTCTATCTCGGCAAACACCCCATTCCCTGTGGGATGTGTGGTGAGTGCGATGGCGTTGCCAGGGTGAAACAGGCTTTCAGCGGCCGCTACGCAACAGCTCCTTGGGCACGTACTTGCCGATCTCGAACTTGCCGATGGCGGCGCGGTGGACTTCATCCGGGCCGTCGGCCAGGCGCAGGGTGCGTTGCATGGCGTACATGTAGGCCAGCGGGAAATCGTTGGAAACCCCGGCACCACCGTGGATCTGGATCGCCCGATCGATAACCTTCAAGGCCACGTTCGGCGCGACGACCTTGATCTGGGCGATTTCACTTTTCGCCACCTTATTGCCCACCGTGTCCATCATGTACGCCGCCTTCAACGTCAGCAGGCGCGCCATGTCGATCTCCATCCGCGAGTCGGCGATCTTATCGATGTTACCGCCCAGGCGCGCCAACGGCTGGCCGAAAGCGGTGCGGCTGACGGCACGTTTGCACATCAATTCCAAGGCGCGTTCGGCCATGCCGATGGAACGCATGCAGTGGTGAATCCGGCCTGGGCCGAGTCGACCCTGGGCTATTTCAAAACCGCGGCCTTCGCCCAGCAGGACGTTTTCGTACGGCACCCGCACGTTGTCGAACAGCACTTCGGCATGCCCGTGAGGCGCATCGTCATAGCCAAACACGGGCAACGGCCGGACGATCTTGACCCCGGGGGTGTCCACCGGGACCAGAATCATCGAGTGCTGGGCATGGCGCGGCGCATCGGGGTTGCTCAGGCCCATGAAGATCAGGATCTTGCAGCGCGGGTCGCAAGCGCCCGAGGTCCACCATTTCTTGCCATTGATCACCCACTGGTCGCCGTCACGCTCGGCGCGGGCAGCCATGTTGGTGGCGTCCGAAGAGGCCACGTCCGGCTCGGTCATGGCAAAGGCCGAACGAATCTCCCCGCGCAGCAGCGGCTCGAGCCAGCGTTGCTTCTGTTCTTCGTTGGCGTAGCGCACCAGCACTTCCATGTTGCCGGTGTCCGGGGCCGAGCAGTTGAACGGCTCCGGCCCCAGCAGCGAGCGCCCCATGATCTCTGCCAGCGGCGCATATTCCAGGTTGGTCAGTCCGGCGCCCAGCTCGGACTCCGGCAGAAACAGGTTCCACAGGCCTTCTGCCTTGGCCTTGGCCTTGAGCTCTTCCATGATGGCCGTGGGTTGCCAGCGGTCGCCCTCGGCCACTTGTCGTTCGAACACCGCTTCGGCCGGGTAGACGTAGGCGTCCATGAACGCCGTGACGCGTTCACGCAGTTCCTGAACCTTGGGGGAATAGGCAAAATCCATGAGCAGCACCTTCTTGGCAGAGGTTGTTTTAGGTCATGAAATCGATGCTAGTTCAGCTACGAAAATTTACCTAACCTATTCTCGGCGTGTATTAACATTCATCACCGATATATGTTTCACTGATTCGCATCGCCACCCGGCACCTCACAACAAGCCCAAGAACAAGAGTGCAGCGCCATGAATCTGAGCAAGGTCGACCTCAACCTTTTCATTGTCTTCGATGCGATCTACACCGAAGCCAACCTGACCCGCGCCGGGCAGATCGTCGGCATCACTCAGCCAGCCGTGTCCAATGCCCTGGCGCGTCTGCGCGAGACCTTCAACGACCCGCTCTTCGTGCGCACCGCCCAAGGGATGGTGCCGACGCCCATGGCCCAGAACATCATCGGCCCGGTGCGCAATGCCTTGTCGCTACTGCGAGTGTCGGTGCAGGAAAGCCGGATCTTCAACCCGTTGCAGGCCGTCAAGACCTACCGCATCAGCATGACCGACCTCACCGAAGGCGTGATCCTGCCGCTGCTGTTCCAGCGCTTGCGCCGCCTGGCACCGACCGTGGCGATCGAGAGCTTCCTGTCCAAGCGTCGTGAAACCACCAAGGAACTGGCCGCCGGCCGCCTCGACTTCGCCGTGGACGCGCCGCTCAACACCGACCCACAGGTACGCCACGTCAAGTTGATGGAGGATCGCTACGTGTGCGCCATGCGCAAGGGCCATCCGCTGGCGGGCAAGGAAAAGCTCACCCTCGATGATTACCTGGCCCAGACCCACGTGCACATTTCCAGCCGCCGCAACGGGCTGGGTTACGTCGACCTGGCCCTCGGCAAGATGGGCATCCAGCGCAAGATCGCCCTGCGTTCCCAGCATTACCTGATGGCCTCCCAGGTACTGCAGCAGACCGACATGGTCATGACCGTCCCCGAGCGCTTTGCACGACGTCACGATTTGCATGCCTTCCTGCTGCCGGTCAACGACGTGCCACCGGTGGAGACCCATCTCTACTGGCACGAAAGCACCGACCAGGACCCGGCCAACCGCTGGATGCGCGAGCAGATGATCGAGCTGTGCCAACAGGTGACAGCCCATGAGAAGAAGCTCGATAAGGTTTAAAGGATCGAAACGGTGGGAGCGAGCTTGCTCGCGATAGCGGTAGACCGGCCAATATCCAGGGCGACTGATCCGACGCCATCGCGAGCAGGCTCGCTCCCACAGGTTTTGTGTGCAGAACCTCACTGCTTGACGCGAACGTCAACCTGCCTTTAGTTTAGCGCCAGCCCCTTTCGTTTCGAGCGCTTCCATGAGCAGCCAGACCTACAGCATCTCCGACCTCGCCCGCGAATTGGATATCACCACCCGGGCCATCCGTTTCTATGAGGAACAAGGCCTGTTGAGCCCGGAGCGACGGGGCCAGGAGCGCATTTATTCGCCGCGGGACAAGGTCAGCCTGAAGCTGATCCTGCGCGGCAAGCGCATTGGCTTTTCCCTGGCCGAGTGCCGCGAGTTGATCGAACTCTACGACCCCTCCAGCGGCAACCAGAAACAGCTGCACAGCATGCTGGCGAAAATCGCCGAGCGCCGGGAACAGCTCGAACAGCAATTGCTGGACATCGAACAGATGAAGCTGGAACTCGACACCGCCGAAGAACGCTGCATCCAGGCGTTGGAGCAGACGATCGAGGGCGAGGAAATCGTCCGGTAACACTCTCCCACAATGGGTTCATCATTGCGCTCGACATATTGGCAACTCACTACAGGTCAATCCCCATGTCCCTCCCCTCCTTTGTACGTTTGATCGAAGTCGGCCCCCGCGACGGACTGCAGAACGAAGCACAACCCATCAGCGTTGCCGACAAGGTGCGCCTGGTGGATGCCCTGAGCGCCGCCGGCCTGGGCTATATAGAGGTCGGCAGTTTCGTCTCGCCCAAGTGGGTGCCGCAAATGGCCGGGTCCGCCGAGGTGTTCGCGCAGATCCAGCGCAAGCCCGGTGTGACCTATGGCGCCCTGGCGCCGAACCTGCGAGGGTTTGAAGATGCGCTGGCGGCGGGCGTGAAAGAGGTGGCGGTGTTCGCCGCCGCGTCCGAAGCGTTTTCCCAGCGCAACATCAACTGCTCCATCAAGGAAAGCCTGGAGCGCTTCGCGCCGATCATGGCGGCCGCAAAACAGCACGGTGTCAGTGTGCGCGGCTACGTGTCCTGCGTGCTGGGTTGCCCCTATGAAGGGGCGGTCAAGCCTGAGCAAGTGGCGTGGGTCGCCCGGGAGCTGCATGCGATGGGCTGCTACGAGGTCTCCCTGGGCGACACCATCGGCACAGGTACCGCTGGCGCCACGCGCAGGCTCTTCGAAGTGGTAGGCGCCGAAGTGCCCCGGGACAAACTCGCTGGACACTTCCACGATACCTACGGCCAGGCCATGGCCAATGTCTACGCCAGCCTGCTGGAAGGCATCGCGGTGTTCGACAGCTCCATCGCCGGCCTTGGCGGTTGCCCGTATGCCAAGGGCGCCAGCGGTAACGTCGCCACCGAAGACGTGCTGTACCTGCTCGATGGGTTGGGTATCGAAACCGGTGTCGACCTGGACGCACTGATCGCGGCGGGCCGGCAGATTTGTGATGTGCTCGGCCGCCCGACGGGTTCGCGCGTGGCCAAGGCCCGCAACGCACACTGAGGTGTTACCGCCAGCTTTGTAACAGGGGCGAAACGAGTAACACGGAAACAATTTGTCAGGTTTGGCCGATCAGGCTTTTCAGCAAAAAATCACAAGCATTTGATTTATATAGATTTTTAAAAGTTGGCACGCCACCTGCTATATCTCTTGCATAACAAGAATAAAAAAACGCAGCAAACCCAATAAAAACAAGACGAAACGACTCTGACATAACAAAAACAACACGGCAGAGACGCAGCTAACAGATTTTTTTGGAGAAGATGTGCTTTTCAGGGTGCTTCCAGGAGCAACCCGCAACCGGGCAGAGAACAATAAAACTACCTTCAGGTAGCTCCCGAATCGGTTGGATCGCCAGGCGAAAAAGCAGGTCAGCGCTCAAAAAAATACGTTTGCTCTTGATCCCGGATGGGGATCGCCAAAAACAGCGGTAAAGGGCCACGGCTACCAAAAACAACAACAGGCCGCCCCTCAATAATAAAAAAGAGCACGCGACGACAAAATTAAAGGGGAGCTTCGGCTCCCCTTTGTGCTTTCCCGGATTTCACATTTCCCCCTGTGGGAGCGAGCTTGCTCGCGATGACGGCGACACAGCCAACCTATCTGTCAACTATCCCACCGCCATCGCGAGCAAGCTCGCTCCCACAGTATTGGGGTTAGCTTTGCTTACCGCGCAGCTCTTCGATACTGATCTCGCGCATGCGAAATTTCTGGACCTTGCCGGTGACTGTCATGGGGAATTCTTCGACGAATTTGAAATGACGCGGCGTCTTGAAATGAGCGATGCGCTCCTTGCACCAGTCTTGCAGCTCTTGCTCACTGGCGCTGTGGCCAGGATGGAGCTTGATCCACGCCACGATTTCTTCGCCATAGCGTGAACACGGGATGCCGATCACTTGCACGTCCGCCACCGCCGGGTGGGTGAAGAAGAACTCCTCCAGCTCACGCGGGTAAATATTCTCCCCGCCACGGATGATCATGTCCTTGTTGCGCCCGACGATGCAGACGTAGCCCTGCTCATCCATGGTCGCCAAGTCGCCGGTGTGCATCCAGCCTTCCGGGTCGATGGCATCGGCGGTGCCCTTGGGGTTGTTCCAGTAGCCGAGCATCACGCTGTAGCCACGGGTACACAATTCGCCGACAGCGCCACGCGGAACGAGATTGCCCGCCTCATCGATAATCTTGCTTTCCAGCTGTGGCTGGGTGCGGCCGACGGTGGTTACACGCAGCTCCAGTTCGTCTGAAGGACCGGTCTGCAACGACACCGGGCTGGTTTCCGTCATGCCGTAGGCAATCTGCACTTCGGCCATGTGCATTTCGTTGATGACCCGTCGCATCACTTCGATGGGACAGGTGGCCCCGGCCATGATGCCCGTGCGCAGACTGGACAGGTCGAAGTCGTCCCGCTGCGGCTGGTCCAGCAGGGCAATGAACATCGTGGGCACGCCATACAACGCAGTGGCTTTTTCCTCGGCCACGGCCTTGAGGGTCAGCAATGGGTCGAAGGCATCGTTGGGGTAGATCATGGTGCTGCCATGGGTCATGCAGCCCAGGTTACCCATGACCATGCCGAAACAATGGTAGAGCGGCACCGGGATCACCAGCCGGTCGCCAGCCGTCAGGCCCAGGCTTTCGCCAACCATGTACCCGTTGTTGAGAATGTTGTGATGGCTGAGGGTTGCGCCTTTGGGAAAGCCCGTGGTGCCGGAGGTGTACTGGATATTCACCGGCTGATCGAACCGCAGGCTGGATTGGCGCTCGGCCAGTTGTCCAGGCGTCACCGCCGCGCCCAGGGCGGCCAGTTGCGACCAGGGCAGAAAGCCCGTCGGTGGCTGGGAGTCGAGGCTGATCACACCGCGCAACTCCGGCAGGCGCTCGCTTTGCAGATGGCCGATCGATTGCTCCGCCAGCTCCGGTGCCAGCGCTTGCAGCATGGCGTGATAATCCGAGGCCTTGAACGCGCCGGCGCACACCAGCCATTGGCATCCGGATTGTTTGAGCACGTATTCGAGTTCGGAAACGCGATAGGCCGGATTGATGTTGACCAGAATCACACCGAGCTTCGCACTGGCGAACTGGCTGATACACCACTGGGCGCAATTGGGCGCCCATACACCGAGGCGATCACCGGTTTTCAAGCCTAGCGCCAACAGGGCTCGGGCATGCAGATCGACGGCCTCGGCCAGTTGTCGCCAGGTATAGCGCAGCGATTGATGGCGAACCACCAACGCCTCGCCCTCCGGATAAAGGGCCACCGTCTGGTCGAAAACCTCGCCAATGGTTTGGACCAACAAGGCCTTGGCCGAGGAACCACGGGTGTAGCTGAGCTGTGAACGCGAACCGGGTTGATCCATAACGCCCCCTCTTGTCTTTATTAGTGGGTGTAGCGGTAACCTGATGCAACAACGTACCTTTCTGGGCACTAACTCTGGCCCAAGTTGACGTTAACGTAAAGGGCGATTGACAGCTTCTCGCCGCAGGCTTACGTTAACGTAAAGGTGAGAGCCACTCCCCGTTCTCCGCACCCGATAAAAAAGCCAAAGGTGTCCCATGAGCTACCCATCCCTGAACTTTGCCCTCGGCGAAACCATCGACATGTTGCGCGACCAGGTGCAGGCCTTCGTCAAGGCCGAACTGGCCCCCCGCGCGGCGCAGATCGATATCGACAACCTGTTTCCCGCCGACATGTGGCGCAAGTTCGGTGACATGGGCCTGCTGGGCATCACCGTACCGGAAGAATACGGCGGCGCTGGCCTGGGCTATCTGGCCCACGTGGTGGCGATGGAAGAAATCAGCCGCGGCTCGGCCTCGGTCGCCCTCTCCTACGGTGCCCATTCCAACCTCTGCGTGAACCAGATCAACCGCAACGGCAATCACGAACAGAAAACCAAGTACCTGCCCAAGCTGATCAGCGGCGAACACGTCGGCGCCCTCGCGATGAGCGAGCCGAACGCCGGCTCCGACGTGGTTTCGATGAAACTGCGAGCCGACAAGCGTGGCGACCGTTACGTGCTCAACGGCAGCAAGACCTGGATCACCAACGGTCCCGATGCCAACACCTACGTGATCTATGCCAAGACCGACCTGGAAAAGGGTCCTCACGGCATCACCGCCTTCATCGTCGAGCGCGACTGGAAAGGCTTCGGCCGCAGCAACAAATTCGACAAGCTCGGCATGCGTGGCTCCAACACGTGCGAGCTGTTTTTCGATGACGTCGAAGTGCCGGAAGAAAACATCCTCGGCGCGCTCAACGGTGGCGTGAAAGTCCTGATGAGCGGCCTCGACTACGAGCGCGTGGTGCTGTCCGGCGGCCCGACCGGGATCATGCAGGCCTGCATGGACCTGATCGTGCCCTACATTCATGACCGCAAACAGTTCGGCCAGAGCATCGGCGAATTCCAGCTGATCCAGGGCAAGGTCGCGGACATATACACCCAGCTCAACGCCAGCCGCGCCTACCTGTATGCGGTGGCCCAGGCTTGCGAGCGCGGTGAAACCACCCGCAAGGACGCCGCCGGGGTGATCCTCTACAGCGCCGAACGCGCCACGCAAATGGCCCTCGACGCCATCCAGATCCTGGGGGGCAATGGCTACATCAATGAATTCCCCGCCGGTCGTCTGCTGCGTGACGCCAAGCTGTACGAAATCGGTGCCGGCACCAGTGAGATTCGTCGGATGTTGATCGGCCGCGAACTGTTCAACGAAACCCGCTAACGGAGCTGACCATGGCCACGCTGCACACTCAGCTCAACCCGCGTTCGCCGGAGTTCACCGCCAACCGCGAGGCGATGCTCGGGCACGTCGAGGCCCTGCGCGCCCTGCTCGCGCAAGTCCGCCAGGGCGGCGGCCTCAAGGCCCAGGAGCGGCACACCTCACGGGGCAAGTTGCTCCCCCGTGAACGCATCAACCGGCTGCTGGATCCGGGCTCGCCGTTTTTGGAAATCAGCCCATTGGCGGCCCACGAAGTCTATGGCGAAGACGTGCCGGCGGCCGGCGTGATTGCCGGCATCGGCCGCGTGGAAGGCGTCGAATGCATGATTGTCGCCAACGACGCCACGGTCAAAGGTGGCTCCTACTATCCACTGACGGTGAAAAAACACCTGCGCGCCCAGACCATTGCCCAGCAGAATCGCCTGCCGTGCATTTACCTGGTGGATTCCGGCGGCGCCAACCTGCCGCGCCAGGATGAAGTGTTCCCGGACCGCGAGCACTTCGGTCGGATCTTCTTCAACCAGGCCAACATGAGTGCCCAGGGCATCCCGCAGATCGCCGTGGTCATGGGTTCCTGCACCGCTGGCGGTGCCTATGTGCCGGCCATGGCGGACGAGGCGATCATGGTCCGCCAGCAGGCGACGATTTTCCTCGCCGGCCCACCGTTGGTGAAAGCCGCCACCGGCGAGGTGGTCAGTGCCGAAGACCTGGGCGGTGCCGATGTGCACTGCAAGATCTCCGGCGTGGCGGATCACTATGCCGACAGCGACGAACATGCCCTGGCGCTGGCCCGACGCAGCGTGGCCAACCTCAACTGGCGCAAACTCGGTGAGCTGCAGCAACGCCAGCCCATCGCCCCGCTGTATTCGTGTGACGAGCTGTACGGTGTGGTGTCGGCCGATGCCAAGCAGCCGTTCGATGTGCGGGAGGTGATCGCGCGCCTGGTGGACGGTTCGGTGTTCGATGAGTTCAAGGCGCTGTTCGGCACGACCCTGGTGTGTGGTTTCGCTCATTTGCATGGCTACCCGGTCGCGATCCTGGCCAACAATGGCATTCTCTTCGCCGAGGCCGCGCAGAAAGGTGCGCATTTCATCGAGCTGGCCTGCCAACGCGGCATCCCGCTGCTGTTCCTGCAGAACATCACCGGCTTCATGGTCGGGCAGAAATACGAAGCCGGCGGCATCGCCAAGCACGGCGCCAAGCTGGTCACCGCCGTGGCTTGCGCGCGAGTGCCGAAATTCACCGTCATCATCGGCGGCAGCTTTGGCGCGGGCAACTACGGCATGTGCGGTCGCGCCTATGACCCGCGATTCCTGTGGATGTGGCCAAACGCGCGGATTGGCGTGATGGGTGCGGAGCAGGCGGCCGGCGTGCTCGTGCAGGTCAAGCGTGAACAGGCCGAACGCAGCGGCCATCCCTTCAGCGCCGAGCAGGAAGCCGAGATCAAGCAACCGATCCTCGATCAGTACGAAGAACAGGGGCACCCCTACTATTCCAGCGCACGGCTGTGGGACGACGGCGTCATCGACCCGGCCCAGACCCGCGATGTACTGGGCCTGGCCTTGTCCGCGTCACTGAACGCGCCTATCGAACCGAGCCGCTTCGGCGTGTTCCGGATGTAAACGAGGAATGCCCATGGATAATTTCAATACCCTCGAACTGCACAGCGACCCACGGGGCGTTGCCACCCTGTGGCTCAGCCGCGAGTCGAAAAACAACGCGTTCAACGCCGAAATGATCCGCGAACTGATCCTCGCCCTGGACCACGTCAGCAGCGATCCCAACCTGCGCTTCCTGCTGATCCGCGGTCGCGGCAAGCATTTCAGCGCCGGCGCCGACCTGGCCTGGATGCAGCAATCGGCCGAGCTCGACTACCACACCAACCTCGATGACGCCCGGGAACTGGCAGAGCTGATGTACAACCTCGCCAAACTGAAAATTCCTACGCTGGCCGTCGTCCAGGGTGCGGCGTTCGGTGGCGCGCTGGGGCTGATCAGTGCTTGCGACATGGCCATTGGCGCCGATGAAGCACAGTTCTGCCTGTCGGAAGTGCGCATTGGCCTGGCACCGGCGGTGATCAGCCCGTTCGTGGTGCAAGCCATCGGCGAACGGGCGGCGCGTCGTTATGCCCTGACGGCTGAACGCTTCAACGGGCAACGTGCGAAAGAGATCGGTTTGCTGTCGGAAAGTTACCCGGCCGAGACCCTGGACCAGCGGGTCGAACAGTGGATCGACAACCTGCTGCTCAACAGTCCGGCCGCCATGCGCGCCAGCAAGGAACTGCTGCGTGAAGTCGGCAACGGCGCCCTTACCCCGGCGCTGCGGCGCTACACCGAAAACGCCATCGCCCGCATCCGCGTCAGCCCGGAGGGCCAGGAAGGCCTGCGAGCCTTCCTGCAAAAACGTGCGCCGAACTGGCAAGCCGAGTCGAATAATAACAAGGAGCCGCGTCGATGAGCGCCCCTGCCCTCACCACGTTGCTGGTGGCCAACCGTGGCGAAATCGCCTGCCGCGTCATGCGCACCGCCAAGGCCATGGGCCTGACCACCGTTGCCGTACACAGCGCCACCGACCGTGATGCCCGCCACAGCCGTGAAGCCGACATTCGCGTCGACCTGGGCGGCAGCAAGGCCGCCGACAGTTACCTGCAAATCGACAAACTGATCGCCGCAGCGAAAGCCAGCGGCGCCCAAGCCATCCACCCCGGTTATGGCTTTCTGTCCGAGAACGCCGGATTCGCCCGGGCGATTGAAAATGCCGGGCTGATCTTCCTCGGTCCGCCGGCTTCGGCCATCGACGCCATGGGCAGCAAATCGGCGGCCAAGACGCTGATGGAAACCGCCGGCGTGCCCCTGGTGCCCGGTTATCACGACGAAGCCCAGGACCTGGAGACCTTTCGCGACGCCGCCAAGCGCATCGGCTACCCGGTATTGCTCAAGGCCACTGCCGGTGGTGGCGGCAAGGGCATGAAAGTCGTCGAGGACGTCAGCCAACTGGCCGAAGCCCTGGCCTCGGCTCAGCGCGAAGCACAGTCCTCGTTCGGCGATTCGCGGATGCTGGTGGAAAAATACCTGCTCAAGCCCCGCCATGTGGAGATCCAGGTATTTGCCGATCGACACGGCAACTGCCTGTACCTCAACGAGCGCGATTGCTCGATCCAACGCCGCCACCAGAAAGTCGTGGAGGAAGCCCCCGCCCCCGGCCTGACTCCGCAACTGCGCCGGGCGATGGGGGAAGCCGCCGTGCGCGCGGCCCAGGCGATCGGTTATGTCGGGGCCGGTACGGTGGAGTTCCTGCTGGATGCCCGGGGCGAGTTTTTCTTCATGGAAATGAACACTCGGTTGCAGGTCGAGCATCCGGTCACCGAGGCGATCACCGGGCTCGATCTGGTGGCCTGGCAGATCCGCGTCGCTCAAGGCGAGCCATTGCCCATCACTCAAGCGCAAGTGCCGTTGCTCGGTCACGCCATCGAAGTGCGGCTGTATGCCGAAGACCCGGTCAACGATTTCCTGCCGGCCACCGGGCGCCTGGCGTTGTATCGCGAGTCGGCCGAGGGGCCGGGTCGGCGGGTCGACAGCGGGGTCGAAGAAGGCGATGAAATCTCGCCGTTCTACGACCCGATGCTCGGCAAGCTGATTGCCTGGGGTGAAGACCGCGAGCAGGCGCGCCTGCGGCTATTGAGCATGCTCGATGAATTTGCCATTGGCGGGCTGAAAACCAATATCGGTTTTCTGCGCCGAATCGTCGCCCATCCCGCCTTCGCGGCGGCAGAGCTGGACACCGGATTTATCCCACGTTACCAGACGCAATTACTGCCAGAGCCCGGTGAATTGGATGACGCGTTCTGGTTCGCCGCCGCCCAAGGGGTCGCCTTGAGCCTGGCACCGCACGTACGCGGCGATGACACCAGTTCACCATGGGCCAGCACCACCGGGATGCGCCTGGGGTTGCCGAGGGAAACCACCTTGCACCTGAGCTGTGAAGGTCAGGATCGTGCGCTGACGCTGGACGTCACAGCCCATTGCGCAAAACTCAAGGGTGAGCGACTGACGATCGAGCATCACGGTGTGCGCCGCAGCCATCGGGCCATTCGCCAGGGCGACAGCCTGTATCTGCAGTGGGAAGGTGACTTGCATCGGATCGACCTGTACGACCCGCTGGCCGCCGCCGAAGCCAGTCACAGCCATCAAGGCGGCCTGGCCGCGCCCATGAACGGCAGCATCGTGCGGGTCTTGGTGAGTGTCGGCCAGACGGTGGAAGCCGGGGCTCAACTGGTGGTACTGGAGGCCATGAAAATGGAGCACAGCATTCGTGCGCCCAAGGCCGGTATGATCAAGGCGCTGTATTGCCAGGAAGGCGACATGGTCAGCGAGGGCAGTGCCCTGGTGGCGTTCGAAGAATAGGAATCGGCCCGCTCCCAGGGCCGATCCAGTCAGAACCTGATGGTGGCCTGCACTACCACACCGATGATGCGGCATTGCTCGGTGTACAGGTTTTTCGGGTAAGTCGGATTGAGCGGAACCAGGTAACGCTGCCCGCTCTCTTCGATCAATTTGCGAAAGGTCGCGTCACTGCTACCGGGCAGGCAGGCGACCACCAGTTTGCCGGGCACCGCCTCGATGGCCGGATCCACCAGGATCGACATGCCCTCGGGAATGCTCAACCCATTGGGTGCGGTCATCGCATCGCCCACCACCACCAGCCAGAATGCATCGCCCCGGGCGTGGTAGTCCGTCAGTTCGTAGCGCGCCTGGCTGTAGGCGCCGGGATCGCCTTCGCGAACCTCGCCAACCTCGTGCCACTCACTGACCGGGTAACGGAAGTACGGGTTGTACTTCTGCGCCAGGGCCATGCCTTCTTCGGTGGAGGTGTCCGGCTCGCGGATCACCATGGCCACTTCCAGAAACTCCAGCCCCAGCTCCCGCAGGACCCGGTTCATGTCGTCGACACTGGGCTGCCGGCGCTTGGTCAGCCAATGGCCGACGCCGCCCTGGGACATTCCCAACCGCTCTGCGAGCACCACTTGCGTGATGCGCAGCTCCTTCATCTTGGCCTTGACCAACTCTATCCATTTATCCATGTGCGGCACGATACGTGGGTGGCTCCGACCCGCAAAACACAAATTGTAGTATTTAAATTATCGTCACAATTACGATAAGTACTATTCTGGATTCAGGTCTTCAGCCCCTCACAAGGAGATTTTCATCACCATGGACACACCCAATACAGACCAGCCCAGCAGCCCTTTCGACGGCACGTTCTCTTCATTGCAGGATTGCCCCGCAGCCAAACGCGCCCTCGATTACTACTTGAAACCAAGTGTTTCGCCAGCCCAGGCAGAACACCGCTTTTTCGAGGTCAGCCACAGCGTCAGCGCGGAAGAAGCCCTTGTCCATGCGTGCGATCTGCTGCGCTGTGCAGCGGCGACCGCCCATGAGTCAGCCAACCAGTTAAATGGTTCGAGCCGTGACCTGGCATTTTCGGTGGTGCACATGATCGATCTGGTCAAGGTGATGCTTGACCGATCCCTGGATGGCTACCCTACTCGCTAGCGTTAACCCTTTGGGAATGTCGTCGCGAACGCGGACGACGAGAAATTTTTTCCAATCGATGCGATAAAACCATTTGACTTGCAAATGATAATGATTATTATTGCATCAGCTGGTCGCGAGATCAGTCGATAGGCCAGAAGACCTTAGGTCGGACTTCTGGAATATCTCCTCATCAGGCTAATCACGGTTTTTGACCCGGCTTTTTGCCGGGTCTTTTTTTGCCGATTTTTCGGCTTATGTCTTCAGGCTAATGAAGTCTTTCGGGATGCTGCCAATTCGTTGGCGGCGATGATAGCAAATGAATATCCGTTTACAAGCGCCCCCCCGCCACACGGGCGAAAACTATCGACGACCAGCACTTGAGAATCAATTGCAGACTCTCTAAGCTGACTCGGCGTCCAGGGAGGACGCCCCCTCGTTTACGTGACGTAAATCGTCCCGGCTTCCCCTTTCTTGCGTGTAAAGTAACGGCCATGAAAATCCTTTCCAGGAATCGTGACCGTGGCTAAATCTTCCTTTGATATCAGCGCCAATTTCGACAGCGGCAACATCGAAGTCGTCGACATCAGCAACCCGTTGCAGTCGTTGCTCAAGATCAGGCCCGATACCCGCAGCGCCCATTTCCAGTGGTTCCACTTCAAGGCCAGCGGCTTGCACGTCGGCCAGGAGCATTCCTTCCGCCTGCTCAACGCCAGTCAATCGTCTTACAACAAGGCCTGGACGGGCTACCAGACCGTCGCCTCCTACGATCACGTCAATTGGTTCCGCATTCCGACCCAGTTTGAAGGCGACGCCCTGCGCTTTCATCTGGAAGCCGAACAACCCCACGCCTGGTTCGCCTACTTCGAACCCTACAGCCGTGGTCGTCATGACTGGTTGATCGAACAAGCGCAGCACAAGGCCGGCACCGAGCTATTGGCCGTTGGTAAAAGCGTGGAAGGCCGTGACATTCAATTGCTGCGCAAGGGCAGCGGTGCCGAAGGCCGGCGCAAAATCTGGATCATCGCCCAGCAGCACCCCGGCGAGCACATGGCCGAGTGGTTCATGGAAGGCGTGATCGAACGCCTCCAGCAGCATGACGATGGGCAACTGAACCGGTTACTCGCCAAGGCCGACCTGTACCTGGTGCCGAACATGAACCCGGACGGCGCGTTCCACGGTCATCTGCGGACCAACGCCATGGGCCAGGACCTCAACCGCGCCTGGCAGAACGCCAGTCCGGAAATCAGCCCCGAAGTCTTTTTCGTACAGCAGCAAATGGAAAAGTACGGCGTCGATCTGTTCCTCGACGCTCACGGCGATGAGAAGATCCCCCATGTCTTCACCGCCGGTTGCGAAGGCAACCCGGGCTACACGCCGCGCATCGCCGAACTCGAAGAGCGCTTTCGCAGCCATCTCAAGCACCAGACCAAAGACTTCCAGACCGCTCACGGCTACACCCGCGACGAACCGGGCCAGGCCAACATGACCCTGGCCTGTAATGCGGTCGGGCAGAAATATGACTGCCTGTCCCTGACCCTGGAAATGCCATTCAAGGACCACGACGATCACCCGAACCCGATCACCGGCTGGTCCGGCAAACGTTCGATGCAACTGGGCAAGGATGTGTTGAGCACCATCGAAGCCATGGTTGACGAATTGCGCTGATCCAATGACCTGATCAACCCTATCCAAAGTGAACACGCTGGGTGGGAGCAAGCTTTGCTCCCACTCTCATCTAAGTCCGCTGAATCCCTGTGGGAGCGAGCTCGCTCGCGATAGCGGCGGGTCAGCTTGCAGAGATGTTGGCTGTGCTGCCGTCATCGCGAGCAAGCTCGCTCCCACAGTATTTTGAGTCGTTCACCCACTTCAGCCCTTGCCGCGCAACATACTGGCCAACACCTCATCCCGGCGCACCCACGCGTGAAACAGCGCCGCCGCCAGATGCACCAGCACCGTCAGGAACAACAAGTAAGCCAGGTACCCATGGGCCTTGCGCAGCAGTGCGAATGTCTGGGCGTGGGCGGGCAGGATCGAGGGCAGTTGCAGCCAGTTACCGAGCATCACCGGATCCCCCGCCGCCGAAATCATGCCCCAGCCCAACAGCGGCAGGACCAGCATCAAGGCGTACAACAGCACATGGGAGGCGTTTGCCGCCAGCACCTGCCAGCCCGGCAGATCGGCCGGCAGCGGCGGTTGGCGGGTCGTAAAACGCACCACCAGGCGCACGATCACCAACAGCAAAATCGCGATGCCCAATGGTTTGTGCAACTGCAGCAGCCATTCATGACGTGCGGACACCGAAGCGACCATGCCGGCGCCGATAAACAGCATGGCGATGATCATCAATGCCATCAGCCAGTGCAGCAGCCGAGCCAGCGGTGCGAAGTGACGAGGGGCGCTCATGGGCGGGACTCCTGGGTGGCGGGCAATTGGCTCACTTCGCTGGTACGGCGCAGATAGGAACTGGCATAAGCAGCGGAACGCGCGACCAACAGCGGATCGTCAGACCCTTCGATCCCTTGGGGCAGGATCAGCGGGTCATAGTTGATGTCGCGGCATTCGCCGTTGTCCTGCGCCTGGGTGCGCTCCAGCACCAGCGTGCCGGCGTTGAGTACCTTGCGGTCAGCGGGCCAGGCCTTGCTGGCGTCGTTCACCGGGTCCCCCGGGTTGGCCAAGGTGATGTTCAGTTGCCAGCGCAACGGCCCGGCGGCGAGACGCTTCGCCAAGTCTTGCTCGAGAAAGTCGGCGCCCTGGGGTGGCGTCGCATCGGCAGCGTCCTGGCTCAGCGGTACCACGCCCCAGCGCACGGCCTGGCGCTGCCCGGCGGGGTTGACCAGATAGAAGGCGTTGATGCCGTTGTAGGTTTCGGTGGCATAGCTGGCCGACGGTTTGGCGGTCTTGATCCATTGCAGGAACGGCGCGGCTTCGGGATGCGCGGCAAAGAACGCCGGTACGGCCGCGGGATTCGGTTTCCCTGTGGCAGGGTCCGGCGACTGGGCTTGCTGGAGTTGGTAGAAGGCTTCGGGGGTGCCCACCGGAAACACGGGCATGCTGTTCATGCCGGTGCGCCATTGCTGGCCGTTGGCCTGGGTAAAACGCAGCGCCAGGCTGCGAATCGGCACACTGCCGTCCGGTGCATAAGGGTTGCCGCTGGGCAAGGCGAAACGCCCAACCACGGGCGTTTGCGGCAGCGAGAACACCTGGGCGCTGGAATAGGCACTGGCCTCGCCCGAGCTTTGGAAATAACCCGCGACGCAGACTCCTTTCGAGTGGTTGCGTCGAAAGCCCGGGTGAACGCCGTTGTTTTTTTCCAAGACATTGACCAGCGCTTCCGGTGTCAGGCGCTGTGGGTCAAGGCTGCCATTGACGTAGGCAAACAGCCCGGCCAGCGCCGCAACAATCACGGCAATGCCGCTCAGGCGCAGTGTCAGGGCGGCGCCACTCAAGGGCGGCCGGCTCGCCGAGGGTGAAGGATCAACCATGAGAAAGCTCCAGGGCTCGAGGCCATTTGTTGGAAAGGACACGTCAGACGAAAGCCCGGCAGGTTTATTCCCACGCCTCGTATTTATTTTTCCTGCACTGGAATAATCTCGTTCGCGGATCGTCTTTCCAGTCCCGGCGCAGTGACTGCCTACAGAAACCACCTTCCATGAATGCACTCGACGAACAGTTGCGCGAACTCATCCCCAGGCTACGGCGCTTTGCCGTGTCGCTGACGCGCAACCCGAGCAACGCCGACGACTTGGTGCAAATGTGCCTGGAACGGGCGTTGTCCAAATGGCACGACAAGCGCCCGGACGGCGATCTGCGGGCCTGGCTGTTTTCGATCCTGTATCGGCAGTTTCTCGACGGCCATCGCCGCTCCCGCCGGTACGCGCGGATGCTGGAGTTTTTCACCGGCCGCGACGATGCCCACCCTTCGGCCGAACGCAGCGTGATCGCCCAGTCGTCTTTGCAGGCCTTCGATCAGCTCACCACGGAACAGCGTGCGCTGTTGTTGTGGGTGTCGGTGGAAGGCTTGAGTTACCAGCAAGTCGCCGACATCCTCGGCGTGCCGACCGGCACGGTGATGTCCCGCCTGTCCCGCGCCCGCCAGGCCCTGCGCCAACTCAGCGATGGCGAAATCACCCGCCCCACCCTGCGGATACTCAAATGATCAGCATGCCCCCCAGCGACAGCGACCTGCACGCCTACGTCGATCGCCAACTGAGCGAGGCCGACCGGCGTCTGGTCGAGACCTACCTGGCCAACCAGCCCGACGTCGCCGCCCGCGTCCAGGCCTGGCAACAGGACGCGCAGCACCTGCGCACGGCCCTGAGCGGAACCTTGCAACAACCGCCCAACCCGGACCTCGACCCGGCCATGATTCGCCAGCGTCTGAAACACCGCGCCCATCGCCACCTGGCCAGCGCGGCGGTGTTGTTGCTGGCGGTCAGCGTGGGTGGCTTCGGTGGCTGGCAGGCGCGGCAAATGACCCTGCTCGGCGCCGCAGCGCCCATGGCCGATGCCCTCCAGGCGTACCGGTTGATTGCCCAGCAGGGCATCCTTCCAGCCGATTACCAGACCGGCGACGAGCAGCACATGCAAGATTGGCTCGACCGCTACTTCACCCAGGCCGACCGGCTGCCCGACCTGTCCAGCGCCGGCTTCAAACCGGTCAGCGGGCGTTTGCTCAGCACCGAGCAAGGCGCGGCGGCGATGGTGGTCTATCAGGACCCCAGCGGTCAGAAAATCAGTTTCTACGTGCGCCCGCCCGGCCCGAAAAACTTCCTGCTGCCCCGGGGCAGTCGCCGCGACGGCGAGTTGCAAGCCGAGTACTGGTCCGGGCCGGGCTACAACTACGCGATGGTCATACCGAGTGACACGCCGACGGTGCAAAGACTTAAGCAGACATTGGACTTCTGATCCGCGCAGATCCCTGTGGGAGCGAGCTTGCTCGCGATAGCGGTGTGTCAGTCAACATCATTGCTAACTGAACGACCGCCATCGCGAGCAAGCTCGCTCCCACAAGGGGATCAGCGGTGGTCTTGAGGCAGTGTTCACCCCTGCCCAAACACCTGCGAAGGCCTGCGCAGCAACGGGTCGAACGGGTTGATCCGCGGCCCGATCAGGGCCGCCTCGCGCTTGAGCATGTCCACCACCGTCGGCAGCCGATCGGGCCCCAACCGGTCGCTCACGGTTGCCACGCTCAAGGCGGCCACGGCCCGGCCATCACGGTCCAGGATCGGCACGGCCACCCCGGCCATGCCTTGCAATACGCCGGTGTTGCGCCCGGCGTAGCCCAGCGCGCGCACGTTCTCCACTTCCGAACGCAGGAAGACTTCGTCGTACAGATGGAAATCCTTGAGCCGTGGCAGGTTGTATTGAATCACCGTGTCGCGCTCCTCTTGCGGCAGGAACGCCAGGATCGCCAGGCTGCCCTGCCCCACGCCCAACGCCACGCGGCCTCCGATGTCACCGGTGAACGTGCGGATCGGAAACGGCCCCTCGCTGCGGTCCAGGCAGATGGCATCGAAACCACTGCGGGCGAGCAGAAACAGCGAGTCCCCCAAGGATGCCGACAACCGCAGCATGGCCGGGCGCACCAGGTCGCGCAGGTTGCCGGTATTGCCGGCACGGGCCGCCAGGGCGAAGAACTCCAGGCTCAGGCGATAGCGTTTGCTGCGGACATCCTGCTCGACCATGCCCTCGTCCATCAGGCTGCGCAGCAAGCGATGCGTGGTGGGCTGGGACAGGCCGATGCGCTGGGCCAATTGCGTCACTCGCTCACCGCCTTCGGCGGTGTCACCCAAGCTGCGCAACACGGCAAACAGCCTGGAGACCGCTCCGACACCCACTTCGCTCTTGTCAGTATTCCGATCAGTGGAATAAACCATGTAATTTCTCGTTATTAAATTTACTCACTGAATGAAACCAAAAATAGTGTTCATCTCAGTGAAATAGTCCATTGAGCCCATCCTATTCTTCGTCCTACTCTTCGTCCAGACAGGGGCGATTCGAACAACAGCGGCAGCCGACTCAAAGTCGAGCGCCAACGCACCCCAGCAGCACCCTTTCGTATCTGCCCATAAAAAAGCGCGCCCTTGCGGCGACGCATAACAATCCCAGGTGGAGCGCAGCGATGGCTTTTGTGCAACTTGAAGGACTTGGCAAACGCTACGGCGACATCGACGCCGTGGTCGCCACCAACCTGTCGGTGGAAAAAGGCGAGTTTGTCTCGCTACTGGGGCCTTCCGGCTGCGGCAAGACCACGACCCTGCAAATGATTGCCGGCTTCGTCGAAGTCAGCAGCGGGCGCATCCTGCTGGACGGTCGCGACATTACCCACGCCAAGCCCGCCAGCCGTGGTCTGGGGGTGGTGTTCCAGAGCTACGCGCTGTTCCCCCACATGACCGTCAGGGACAACGTCGCCTTCGGTCTGCGCATGCGCAAAGTGGCCAACGCCGAACTGCAACAACGGGTGGACCGGGTGTTGAAACTGGTCCGCCTGGACCGCCACGCCGACCGCTACCCACGAGAACTCTCGGGCGGTCAGCGCCAACGCGTGGCACTGGCCCGGGCTTTGGTGATCGAACCGCCGGTGCTGTTGCTCGACGAGCCGCTGTCCAACCTCGACGCCAACTTGCGCGAAGAGATGCAATACGAAATTCGCCGCATCCAGCGCGAAGTCGGAATCACCACACTGATGGTGACCCACGACCAGTCCGAAGCCCTGTCGATCAGTGACCGGGTCGTGGTGATGCAGGCCGGGCGCATCACCCAGATCGACGCGCCGTACACCCTTTACGAGCACCCGCGCACCGAGTTCATTTCCAGCTTCGTCGGCAAAGCCAACCTGCTGCCCGGCATGCGGGACAGTGCGGGCGTCGTTCAAGCCTGCGGCCAGGCCGATGGCGAGCTGACCCTGAGCCTGCGCCCGGAAAAAATCGACCTGTGCGAAGCCGGTTCAGGGCGACTGCAAGGCACCCTCGTCAGCCGTTTCTTCCTGGGCAGCCAATGGCTGTACGGCGTGTCCACCGGCCTGGGTGAACTCTGCGTGGTGCGCCGCAACGACGGCTCGGCGCCCTTGGCCGAAGGCACGGCGGTGGGCCTGGACTGGGATCCGGCACTGCTGCGGGTGCTGAGCGTGGACGAGGTACCGGCATGAAGCTGATCGATGCGATGCGCCGTGGTCGGCAAGGCTACCTGATGTCCGCGCCGGCCCTGGCCTTGTACCTGGGCTTGCTGGTGATTCCCTTGGGCTTGACCGTGGTCCTGTCGTTCAATGTCTTCGACTACAGTTCGGGCATCGACGGCGACGCCTACACCCTCGCGCACTACACCAGCCTGCTGGGTGATCCGTACTTCTACGAGATCTTTTTGCGCACATTCTGGATCAGCGCCCTGACCACTGTTTTGTGCGTGCTGATCGGCGTGCCCGAGGCGTACATCCTCAGCCGCATGGGCGCGCCGTGGCGCTCGATTTTCCTGATCCTGATTCTCACGCCGCTGCTGATTTCGGTGGTGGTGCGGGCCTTCGGCTGGAGCCTGTTGCTCGGCGCCGACGGCCTGGTCAACCAGGCCCTGCAAGCCTTCGGCGGTGCGCCGGTGAAGCTGCTCTATACACCGTTCGCCGTGGTTATCGCCCTGGTCCACGTGATGTTGCCGTTCATGATCATTCCAGTCTGGACCTCGTTGCAGAAACTCGACCCGGCCGCCGAACAGGCCGCGCTGTCCCTGGGGGCGAGCCAGTTCACGGTGATCCGCAAAGTAGTGCTGCCGCAAATCATGCCCGGCGTGCTGTCCGGCACCCTCATTGTGTTCGGCCTCGCCGCCAGCTCCTTCGCGATTCCCGGCCTGCTCGGCGGACGGCGCTTGAAGATGGTCGCCACGTTGATCTACGACCAGTACCTGTCGGAGCTGAACTGGCCGATGGGCGCGGCCATCGCCGTCGCGCTGCTGCTGCTCAACCTGCTGATCATGCTGTCGTGGAACCGGATGATCGAAGGCCGCTACAAGAAGTCATTGGGATAATTCGTCATGTCCAGAAACGGTCCTTTCGCGCTGCTGTTCCACGCCTTGGTGGTGGTCTTCATGCTCGCGCCGCTGGTGGTGGTCTGCCTCGTCGCCTTCACCCCGGAAAACACCCTGAGCCTGCCGACCACCGAGTTTTCCCTGCGCTGGTTTCGCGCGGTGTTCGAGCGCGCGGATTTTGTCGACGCGTTCTACAACAGCCTGGTCCTGGCATTCTGCGCGGCCTCCCTGGCGACGTTGATTGCGGTGCCGGCGGCCCTGGCGATCACCCGGCTCGAGTTCCCGGGCCGGGATTTCTTCAACGGCCTGTTCCTGTCGCCGATCATCATTCCGCACTTGGTGCTGGGGGTCGCCTTGCTGCGCCTGTTTGCGCTGATGGGCGTGAACGGCAGTTTCGCCTGGTTGATCTTCGCCCATGTGCTGGTGATCACGCCGTATGTGCTGCGCCTGGTGCTGGCCTCGGCCATCGGCCTGGACCGCAGCGCCGAACAGGCTGCGCAATCGTTGGGGGCCGGGCGCTTCACGCTGTTCCGGCAAATCACCTTGCCAATGATCCTGCCGGGGGTGGCCGGGGGCTGGCTGCTGGCGTTCATCAACAGTTTCGATGAAGTCACGCTGTCGATCTTCGTCACCTCGCCGGCCACGCAAACCTTGCCGGTGCGCATGTACGTGTACGCCACCGAATCCATCGATCCGATGATGGCGGCGGTGTCGGCGCTGGTCATCGGGCTCACCGCGCTGACCATGATTCTGCTCGACCGGGTCTATGGCCTGGATCGGGTCCTGGTAGGCAAACAATGAGGGTGTCATGGCACTGCTGAAACGACTGGCCGAAGGCGACCGCCCGGCCCTGGACTTCATCCTCGACGGCCAGCGCGCCACCGGGCTGCTGGGGGACACGCTGCTGACCGCCGTGCTGACCTGCAGCGAACACCTGCGCGGCAGTGACTTCAGCGCCGAGCCCCGGGCCGGCTTCTGCCTGATGGGCGCCTGCCAGGACTGCTGGGTGCGCCTGGGCGACGGCCGCCGCGTCCGCGCCTGCTCGACCCTACTGGAAGCCGGGCAGCACATCAACCGCGAACCGGGGCGCCAGGTATGAACATTGTCGACAGGCATGGCCTCATCGCGAGCAAGCTCGCTCCCACAGGGGATTTGCGGCGTGCACAAGATAAAGCATCACCCCAAATCAAATGTGGGAGCGGGCTTGCTCGCGAAAGCGGTCTATCTGCCGAAACCGTCGTTGGATGTGCCGCCGTCATCGCGAGCAAGCCCGCTCCCACAGGGGGACCGTGGCGTGCACAAAACCAGACGCCACAACCGATCTATTGTGGGAGCGAGCTTGCTCGCGATGACGGCTCCGACAACCCCACAAATCCCCCGGCCCTGCCCGTGAGGTGGCGATGAAACCGATCGCCATCATCGGCGCCGGCCCGGCCGGTATCCGCGCCGCGCAGACCCTGGTCGCCCATGGCCTGTACCCGGTCCTGCTGGACGAAGCCGCTCGCGGTGGCGGACAGATCTATCGGCGCCAACCGGCCAATTTCAAGCGCTCGCCTGGCAAGCTCTATGGCTTCGAAGCGCACAAGGCCAACGCCATCCACCAGACGCTCGACGCATTGCGCGAACAACTCGATTACCGCCCCGACACCTTGGTGTGGAACGCCGAGGCCGGCCTGCTCGATACCCTGCATGAAGGCCGCGCCGACCGCCTCGAGTACGCCAGCGTGATCGTCGCAACCGGCGCCACCGACCGGATCCTGCCCGTGCCGGGGTGGACCCTGCCCGGGGTCTACAGCCTGGGCGCGGCGCAGATTGCCCTGAAGTTCCAGGGCTGCGCCATCGGCGAACGGGTCGTGTTCGCTGGCAGCGGTCCCTTGTTGTATCTGGTGGCCTATCAATACGCCCAGGCCGGCGCCAATGTGGTCGCCGTGCTCGACAGTTCGCCCTTCAGCGCCCAAGTCCGCGCCCTGCCCGGCCTGCTGGCCCAACCGGCCACCCTCGCCAAGGGCCTCTACTACCGCGCCTGGCTGGCCGCCCGTGGCATCGCCGTGCATCAAGGCGCAAACCTGACGCGTCTCGACGGAGAACGGCGAGTGCAGTCGCTGCAATGGCGCAACGCAAGCGGCGAGCACACCCTCGACTGTGACGCGGTGGCCTTCGCCCATGGCTTGCGCAGCGAAACCCAGCTGGCCGACCTGTTGGGCTGCGCGTTTGCCTGGAATGCCCTCAACCGCACCTGGCTGCCCCAACGGGACCGCGCCGGACGCAGCAGCGTGCCGGGGATTTACCTGGCCGGTGACGGCGCCGGAATCATGGGCGCCGACGCGGCGGAAATGGCCGGTGAACGGGCAGCCCTGGCCTTGCTCGAAGACCTCGGCTACTCGACCGACCCGCAGCGTTGCACGCAACTGGAGGAAGCCCTCGAGCGCATCGGCCGATTCCGGGAAGGCCTGGAGCGCGCCTTTGCCTTTCCTGAACACTGGGCCGCCGACGCTGCCGATCACCTGATGATCTGCCGCTGCGAAGAAGTCAGCGTCGGCGACATCCGCCGGGTGGTGGGCGAAGGCCATTGGGAGATCAACCGGGTCAAGGCCCATTGCCGGGTCGGCATGGGTCGCTGCCAGGGGCGGATGTGCGGCGCCGCTGCCGCGGAAATCATTGCCTGCGAAAGTGGCCGCGCCGTCGCCAGCATCGGCCGCTTGCGGGCCCAGGCACCGATCAAGCCCGTGCCGTTCGGCCTGGAGGTCGAGCCATGATCGAAGTGGATGCAGTGATCATTGGTGGCGGTATCGTCGGCGCCTCGGCCGCGTTGTTCCTGAGCCAGGCCGGACGCCGGGTGGCGTTGCTGGAGCGCGACTTCTGCGGCTCGCATTCCAGCGGCGTGAACTACGGCGGTGTGCGTCGCCAGGGCCGACCGCTGTCGCAACTACCCCTGTCGCAACGGGCCCATGAAATCTGGCGCCAGTTGCCCCAGTTGATCGGGATCGACGGCGAGTACCGGCGCAGCGGTCATCTGAAGCTGGCCCGCAGCGCTGGAGACCTGCAAGCGCTGCACGACTACGCCGTCGCCAGCCAAGGCTTCGGCCTGGATCTGCAACTGCTCGACCGCACGGCCCTGCGCGCGCGTTTTCCGTGGGTCGGCGCCGTCGCGGTGGGGGCGTCTCTGTGCCCAGATGACGGCCATGCCAATCCACGCCTGGTATCCCCCGCCTTCGCCCAGGCCGCTCGCCGGCAGGGTGCGCAAGTTCATGAACAATGCACCGTCAGCACCGTGGCGCACGACGGCCAACGCTTTGTCGTACACACCGCAACGGGCCTGACGTTCCACGCGCCCTGGCTGCTGAACTGCGCCGGAGCCTGGGCCAGCCAGTTCGCCGCGCAATTCGGCGAAGCGGTGCCAATGCACGCCGGGCACCCGGCGATGCTGGTCACCGAACCCTTGCCCCTGGTCATGGACGCCAGCACCGGCGTCGAAGGCGGCGGTATTTACGCCCGCCAGGTCTCGCGCGGCAATTGCGTGCTGGGAGGCGGCCAAGGTTTTGCCCTGGATGCCGCTCGCGCCCGGCCCGGCCAGAACGCCGTGCTGGCAATCCTGCGCCAGGCCGTCGAGCTCTACCCGTTTTTGGAAGGCGCCCAGGCGATTCGTACCTGGAGCGGCACCGAAGGTTACCTGCCCGATCGCCAACCGGTGATCGGGCACAGCAGCACCCAGCCCGGTCTATTGCACGCGTTCGGCTTTGCCGGCGCGGGTTTCCAGATCGGCCCGGCGGTGGGCCAGGCACTCACCGAGATCATCTGCAGCGGGGCTTCGACCACGCCGTTGGATGCGTTTTCCATCACCCGGTTTCACTCCATCTCCGTTGCTTGATAGAGGAAGGTCGCGCCAATGAATAACGTCAAACGCAGTGCACTGTTCGGTTTCTGCTCGCTGGGTTCCGCTTGCCTGGGCGCCCTGCTCCCGGTCACCCAGGCGTTGGCCGAGCCGACGCTTTACCTGGGCATGAACGGCGGCACCATGGAGCGGCTCTACGCCGACAAAGTCTTGCCGGCGTTCGAGAAAGCCAACAATGTCAAGGTGGTCATCGTGCCCGGTACCTCCGCCGACATCCTGGCGAAAGTCCAGGCCAGCAAAGGCAACCCGCAGATGCACGTGATGTTCCTCGATGACGGCATCATGTACCGCGCCATCGCCATGGGGTTGTGCGACAAGCTCGAGGACAGCCCGACCCTGGCGCAGATCCCGGCCAAGGGGCGTATCAAGGATCAGGCCGTGGCCGTCAGCCTCGGGGTGACGGGGCTGGCCTACAACACCCGGCTGTTCAAGGAAAAAGGCTGGAACACGCCCACTTCATGGATGGACTTGGCCGATCCGCGCTTCAAGGACAAAGTGGTGTTCCAGTCGATGGCCTCGTCCACCTTCGGCCTGCACGGCTTTTTGATGTTCAACCGGATCCAGGGCGGCAGCGAAACCGACGTCGAGCCAGGTTTCAAGGCGTGGCCGAACACGGTGGGGCGCAACGTGCTGGAGTACATCCCGAGTTCGGCAAAAATATCCGAAATGCTACAGACCGACGAAGCCGCGCTGTTCCCGTTGACACCGACCCAGGTGACCGCGCTGAAACTCAAGGGCATGCCCGTCGAATATGCCCAGCCGAAGGAAGGCGCCGTGGTCCTCAACGTCGCCGAATGCACCATCGCGCAAAACACCCAACCGGAACTGGCGCAAAAGCTCGCCGCTTTCCTGCTGACCCCGCAAGCCCAGGCCATTGCCCTGGAAGAAGGCGACCAGATCCCTTCCAACCCCAACACCCCGACCACCGACAAGACCCGTGGCCAGGTGGAGGCGATGAAGCAATACCTGGAAACAGCGATTGCCGTGGATTGGGACCAGGTCAACGAACAACGCCCGGCCTGGAACGCCCGTTGGAACCGCAGCATCGAGCGCTAGCCCGAGTGACTATGGCCAGCGGAGCAGCACTTTTGTGGAAAAACTGCTGTGGGAGCAAGGCTTGCCCGCGATGAAGACGACGCGGTCTCTGAGAAAACGAGGCACCTGCATCGCGGGCAAGCCCTGCTCCCACAGATAAATCCCCTCGCCACAGGGTGTTGTACTGAGCTGATTATTGGTTAACTGTCTGGCTACGGGCGCCAGCCCCCTTGATCGACAGCGAACCCTGCCATGCACACCCTCGCCCAACTACGCGCCGGCCAGCTCTCGGGCATCACCCGGCTGGACCTGGCCTGCGGCTTGACGGAGTTTCCCCGGGAAATCTTCGAGCTGGCCGATTCTCTCGAAATCCTCAACCTCAGCGGCAATCAGTTGGACACGCTGCCCGACGACCTGCATCGGCTGACTCGCCTGCGCGTGCTGTTCTGTTCCGACAACCGCTTCACTGAACTGCCCGAATGCCTGGGCCGTTGCAGCGCGTTGACCATGGTCGGTTTCAAGGCCAACCGCATCACCCGCGTCACGGGCGCCGCGCTGCCACCACGGCTGCGCTGGCTGATCCTGACCGACAACGACGTCAGCCACTTGCCGGACGAGCTGGGCCAACGCCCGCACCTGCAAAAACTGATGCTGGCCGGCAACCGTTTGCAGCAGTTACCGGCGAGCCTGGGCCAGTGTCATCGCCTGGAACTGCTGCGCATCGCCGCCAACCAACTGACCGAACTGCCGCAATGGTTGCTGGAGCTGCCGAGCCTCAGTTGGCTGGCCTACGCCGGCAACCCACTGGAAACCCAGGCCGATGCCGCAGCCTTGAACACCACGACGCCCATCGACTGGTCGCAACTGACGCTGCAACGACCCCTGGGTGAAGGCGCCTCCGGAGTGATTCATCAAGCGCTCTGGCAGGCGCCCGGCCAGGTGGCGCGAAACGTCGCGGTGAAGCTGTACAAAGGCCAGATGACCAGCGACGGCTCCCCCCTGCATGAAATGCATGCCTGCATCACGGCCGGTCGACACCCGAACCTGATTGACGTGTTGGGCCAGGTTGCCGGGCACCCCGAGCAACAGGCTGGGCTGGTCATGGCACTGATCGAGCCCCGCTATCGCAACCTCGCCGGGCTGCCGAGCCTGGCGTCATGCACCCGCGACGTGTATGCCGATGAACTGCGCCTGAGCGCCCCGGTGGCCTTGCACATCGCCCACGGCATCGCCTCGGTGGCGGCGCACCTGCACCGTCAGGGCATCACTCATGGGGATCTGTACGGGCACAATATCCTGTGCAACGACCAGGGCGATTGCCTGCTGGGAGACTTTGGCGCGGCGTCGTTCCACACCACTGCAGACACCGTGCAAACCCGCGCACTGCAACGCATCGAGGTCCGGGCCTTCGGGATCTTGCTGGGGGAATTGCTGGCGCGGATCGAACCGACGCTCAGTGCGCAGGATCTTGCATGGCTGCTGGATTTGGAGGCGCGCTGCTGTCAGCCGGAGGTGCTGGCACGGCCAGGGTTCGATGAAATCGAAGGCTTGCTGCGCGGCCGTGGCGAGGGAGCAAACTCCCTCACCACAGGGCAATGCGGGTAATGCTTAACCCGCCAACCCGACAAACATGTCCTGCACGTCATCATGGTTGTCGAGGCCTTCGAGGAAGGCTTCGACTTCAGCCATCTGCTCGTCGGTCAAGCCGCTGACCGGGTTTTTCGGCTGGTAGCCCAGCTTGGCCGACAACACGGTGAAGCCCTGCTCCGGCAAAGCCTTCTGCACGGCATCGAGGTCGGCAGGATCGGTGAGGAACAACGTCGCCCCATCTTCGCCCGGCTCGAAATCCTGGGCACCGGCCTCGATGGCGGCCATTTCCGGATCGGCGTCCGGGCTGTCCGGCGCGGCTTCGATCATGCCGACATGGTTGAAGTCCCACGCCACCGAGCCCGAGGCGCCCAGTTGGCCCTTGCGGAACGCGACGCGAATTTCAGCGACGGTACGGTTGATGTTATCGGTCACGCATTCAACGATCAGCGGCACCTGGTGCGGCGCGAACCCTTCGTAGGTGACGCGGTGGTATTGCACGGTTTCACCGAGCTGGCCAGAACCTTTCTTGATCGCGCGTTCCAGGGTCTCGCGGGGCATCGAGGCCTTCTTCGCCTGCTCGACCACCAGGCGCAAGTGCGCGTTGGTCGCGGTATCGGCCCCGTTGCGCGCGGCAATGGTGATTTCCTTCACCAGTTTGCCGAAGATCTTGCCCTTGGCGTTGGCAGCCGCTTCTTTGTGTTTAACCTTCCACTGTGCGCCCATTACTCACTCTCTTGTCTGACGCGCCGAGACATCTGCCGGCCGGCGCTGTGGCGCAAGTTTATACGGCCTAAACCGGCTGATCGACCAAAAATTCATGCCGCCGGATCGACATTTTCACAGTGTGTTGTAGGGCTTTTCTGAAATAGCAGCTCGCAAGCACCGTTCCCCCCCGTGGTTTCGTACCCTCTGGGCCTCTGTCCCTGCCAGTAGGAGGCGCGATGCGCAACGACACGGAAAGTCCCTTCAGCCTGACGCTCACGCAAAACGACTTGCAGCTGCAAGTCTTGCGCTTCAATGGCCGCGAAGCCCTCAACCAGCCGTACCGCTTTGACCTCGAACTGATCGGCCTGGCCCCACCGATAAATCCCGACCTGCTATTGGGGCACCCGGCATTCCTGCGCCTGGACGGCGAGTCGGGCATCCATGGGGTTGTCCACAGCGTCAGCCTGAGTGCCTCGGCACCGCAGCGCATCAGCTACCGCTTGACGTTGGTGCCCTACCTGCAGCGATTGGAACAAGGCCCGCGGCGCCGGGTTTTCCATCGGCTCACCGTGGTGCAACTGCTGCAACGCCTGCTGCAAGACAATGCTCTGCCCGCTGACAGTTACCGTTTCGAGCTGCCCCATGGGCAGTATCCGTGTCGCCCATTCTGCATCCAGTACGACGAAAGCGACCTGGCCCTCCTGCAACGGCTGTGTGAGGAAGAAGGCATTCATTACCACTTCGAACACACTCCCCAGGGCCACGTCCTGGTGTTTGCCGAAGACCCGAAGAGTTTCCCCGCGCGCCCCGTCGAGCTGCCCCTGCGCCCGAACGACAACTTGATACCGGCCATCAAGCGCTTGTATTTGCGCCATCACGCGATGGTGCCTGGCGTGCCTGGCGGGTTCCGTGACCGGGCGGTGACCGAAACCGAGGCCCAGGCGGCGAATCACCCCCTCGAGCAGATCGACCATGAGGCCATGCACGGCGACCCGGCCCTGACTCACCGTTACCAGGCCGGACGCCGCCATCTGGAACGGTTGCGCTGTCGGCAACGGGAAATCCATGGCCACAGTGATCAACCGGCCCTGCACAGCGGCGACATCGTGCAGATCTGCGAACACCCGGTTTCCACCTTCAACGATCAATGGCTGATCACCGAGGTCCAGCATCGCGGGCGGCAGTTTTCGATCCTTGAACCGGACCTGCCCAGCACACCGTCGGCCCGTGACTACCGCAACCGCTTCACCGCCATTCCCTGGTCCACCGTGTTCAGGCCGGCCCTCAAGCATCCCAAACCGTGCATTCCCGGGTATCACCTGGCCCACGTGCTCGGCCGCACCGGCCAGCCGGCCCCGTTCGATGAACACGGCCAAGTGAGTGTCAGCCTCTGGGCACCGGACCAGGAAGGCATCACGCTGCCCGTGTCGCGACTGACGCTGGGCGACAGCCCTCCCCTGATGGCCGGCAGCGAAGTGCTGGTGAGCTTTCTCGATGGCGACCCCGACCGACCGGTGCTGTGCCCAGGGGCTGTCGATACCGGCGCAGGACACGCCGCCGCCCCACCGAAACCGTCCCGTGGCAATCACGATGCCGGGCTGCTGTTGGACTGGCTGCTGAACCCGCCAGACTTCACACCCTGATCCTGCCTTTTGGCTTCTTGCCAGCAACCCTGATCTGGTTCATGCAAACCCAGCGAAACGGGCTTACAGTAAAGACACGCCGCGCTAGACGGCGCTCGACCCTGATTGTTGGAGATACCCGCAATGCCCTGGAAAAACTCGGAAAGCCGCTACAGTACCGTCACGGTAACCTTGCATTGGCTGATGCTGGTCCTGCTGGCCGTGGTTTATGCCTGCATTGAGCTGCGGGGGATTTTTCCCAAGGGCAGCGGCGGCCGGACGTTGATCAAAGAAGCGCATTTCATGCTCGGCCTGACGGTGTTCGTGCTGGTCTGGCTGCGCCTGTTCGCCCGCAGCATGGGCAAGGCACCGGCGATTTTCCCGGCATCGCCTGCCTGGCAAACCGTCCTCGCCCGCCTGATGCACTGGGCGCTGTACCTGTTCATGATCGCCATGCCGCTGCTGGGCTGGCTGATCACCAGTTCCGAAGGGCACCAAGTGATGTTCTACGGTTTCGATCTGCCGTTGCTCATCAATCAAGACAAGGCGTTCGCCAAGCAACTGGAGGGCTGGCACGTGCTGGGCGGCACCATCGGCTATTGGTTGATTGGCCTGCATGCCTTGGCGGGGCTGTATCACCACTATGTGGTACGGGACAACACGCTGCTGCGGATGATGCCCAAACGCGGCTGATCGCCCGTCAATCGAACCCTCGGCGGCCTTGCAAACCGCCGGTGTGGACAAAGACCAGGCGCATGCCGGGGGCAAAGCCTCCCGCCTCGACCCGCGCCTTGAGCACCATCAAGGCTTTGCCGGTGTACAACGGCTCCAGTTCGATGGCCGTCGTGGTTTCGATGAAGGCCGTGAGCTCGGCATCGACCCGGGCGAACCCGCCACGGCTGCCGTCGAACAACTCATGACGCGGGCTGGAAAGCCCCGCTTCTCCCACGATGCGCTCGACCTGCCGGGCCACGCCATGGTCCGGGGGCACGGCCAGTACGCCGTAGACCGGGCGCTCGCCCGCTTCGGCCAGCACCAGTCCGGCCAGCGATGTTCCAGTACCGCAAGCCAACCACCAGCCGTGGTAATCCGCCCAGCCCAGCGCCGCCAATTGGTCACGGACACTGGCCACCCACGTCATGCAACCTTGCGCCCCAGGCAATCCCGAACCGCCCTCGGGCACCGGATGCAAATGTGGATAGCGAATCTGCCACGGTTCCCAGAAATCCGCGGCGTGCCGCTCCCGGTATCCGCCATACCCCAACCATTGCAGGTCCATGCCAAACGCTTTCAGGTCGCGCACCGTCGGCGTGTCCTGGGGATGACCGCGCAACAGCCCGGCCGTGGGAAAGCCGAAGCGCTTGCCGGCCGCCGCCAGCGCATGCAAATGGTTGGAATAGGCACCGCCCAGGCTCATGACCCCCTCGGCACCGACCTCATGGGCGGCGCGCAGATGCGGGACCAGTTTGAACCACTTGTTGCCGCTGATCAGCGGATCGATCCGGTCCAGGCGCAACACCGCCACTTCGACCCCGGCACGGGCGAGCCAGTCCAGGTGAAGGGGTTCGAGTCGGGGTTGGGGGTGCCAGTCGAGGGCGGGAAGCAGCATGGCGGCAGATCGGGTGGAAAACGGGCCGGTATCTTAACAGCTGGCGGGGGACTTCAGGTTCACCCCTCCCCACTGTGGAAGCGAGCTTGCTCGCGATAGCGGCAGATCAGCCAACATCCATGCAACTGACTCACCGCAATCGCGAGCAAGCTCGCTCCCACAAGGGTTTTCCTGGGATTGAGCCTTACAACTGCGCCGCCAACCGCGACCCCTGGTTGATCGCTCGCTTGGCATCCAGTTCCGCCGCCACGTCGGCGCCGCCAATGAGGTGAACGGTCTGCCCCGCCGCTTCCAGGCCTTCCTGCAACTCACGTAGCGGATCCTGGCCGGCGCAGATCACGATATTATCCACCGCCAGCACTTGCGGCTCGCCGGTTTCGCCGATGCGAATGTGCAGTCCGTCATCGTCGATCTTCAGGTATTCGACGCTGTTGAGCATCTGCACCTGCTTGTTCTTCAGGCCCGTGCGATGAATCCAGCCGGTGGTCTTGCCCAGGCCGTCACCGACCTTCGAGGTCTTGCGTTGCAGCAGGAACACCTGGCGCGCCGGTGCATGGGGTTCAGCCTTGATCCCGGCCACGCCGCCGCGGGCCTCGAGGTGGGTGTCGATGCCCCACTCCTTCCAGAACGCCTCGCGGTCCTGGCTGGTGGCGACGCCCTGGTGAACCAGGAACTCCGACACGTCGAAGCCAATACCGCCGGCACCGATCACTGCGACGCTGCGGCCCACCGGCTTGCGCTCGAGGATCACGTCCAGGTAGCTCAAGACCTTGGCATGCTCCACCCCGGGAATCGCCGGCACGCGTGGGGCGATGCCGGTGGCGAGGATGATCTCGTCGTAACCGCCCGCCACCAATTGCGCCACATCCACCCGGGTGTCGAGGCACAGCTCGACATGGCTGGTCTGCAATTTGCGCTTGAAGTAGCGCAGGGTTTCGAAGAACTCTTCCTTGCCCGGCACGCGCTTGGCAATGTTGAACTGACCACCGATTTCACTGGCCGAATCGAACAGCGTCACCTGGTGCCCACGTTCGGCCGCCACCGTGGCCGCGGACAACCCGGCGGGGCCGGCACCGACCACGGCGATTTTCTTCACCTGGGTCACCGGCAGGTAGTTCAGCTCGGTTTCATGGCAGGCCCGTGGGTTGACCAGGCAAGTGGTGAGCTTGCCGCCAAAGGTGTGGTCCAGGCACGCCTGGTTGCAGCCGATGCAGGTGTTGATTTCATCGCTGCGACCGGCAGCGGCCTTGTTGACGAACTCCGGATCGGCCAGGAACGGCCGCGCCATGGAGACCATGTCGGCATCGCCTTCGGCCAGGATCTGCTCGGCCACTTCCGGGGTGTTGATGCGGTTGGTGGTGATCAGCGGGATGCTCACCGAACCGCGCAGCTTGGCCGTGACTTTGCTGAACGCCGCTCGCGGAACCTTGGTGGCGATGGTGGGAATTCGTGCTTCGTGCCAACCGATACCGGTGTTGATGATTGTCGCGCCGGCCTGCTCGATGGCCTTGGCCAACTGGACGATTTCGTCCCAGGTGCTGCCGCCGTCCACCAGATCGAGCATCGACAGGCGAAAAATGATGATGAAATTCGGGCCCACCGCTTCGCGCACCCGACGGACGATTTCCACCGGCAGGCGCATGCGGTTTTCATAGCTGCCGCCCCAACGGTCGGTGCGGTGATTGGTGTGGGCCGCCAGGAACTGGTTAATGAAATAACCTTCCGAGCCCATGATCTCGACGCCGTCGTATTCGGCCTTCTGGGCCAGGACCGAACAGGTGACGAAATCGCTGATCTGCTTCTCGATACCCTCCTCGTCCAGTTCCTTGGGCTTGAACGGGTTGATCGGCGCCTGGATCGCGCTCGGTGCCACTTGCTTGGGGCTGTAGGCATAGCGCCCGGCGTGAAGAATCTGCATGCAGATCTTGCCACCGGCCTCGTGCACGGCCCGGGTCACGATCCGGTGCTTGAGCGCCTCTTCTTCCGTGGTCAGCTTGGCCGCGCCGGAATAGACCCCGCCCTCGTCGTTCGGCCCGATCCCACCGGTGACCATCAGGCCCACGCCACCCCGGGCGCGCTCGGCAAAATACGCCGCCATGCGTTCGAAGCCGCCGGGTTTCTCTTCCAGGCCGGTGTGCATCGAGCCCATCAGGGTACGGTTGCGCAACGTGGTGAAACCCAGGTCCAGCGGGGCCAGCAGATGCGGGTAATGGGAGGCGGTCATCGGTAACTCCACAACGGGCGATCACGGAAAAAAGCGCAGGCTCTGCGGCTTGCGTCTGTCATGACCCACAGCGTAGGAGTCCGGATGCGGACGCTCAATGACCGTAACTGACAATTTAATGATCCAAATGCGCAGAGCGCCGATCAGCTGTCGGGGGATCGAAGATCACCCCAAGCACCTCATCAATGCCGTTCAGGTGATTTCCTTGGACGCCTTCTGCATGGGCTTGCCGTGCGTACAAATCAGCGCCCGCCCTTCGCTAATCCCTTGTTTTCCCGTACCCTGCCCCGTAGCTCCTGATGAAAAATCACGAACCTGCACACGGCCGCTGACTGTTCCCCCATGCGCAAATTTCTGTACCTGCTGTTTTCACTGGCCTTGATTGCCGTCCTGGTCACCTACGCACTGTGGACGACCGATCGTCCGGCGGGTCATTACCTGTCAGACCTGCGTATCAACCTGGCGGTCGACCAGGGCACGCCCGCCGACCGCGGCAACCTCCTGGGCATCCAGCCCGAACTGTTCCCCACCGACTACCAGAGCCCCGAGCGCCTGCACCGCAAACTGGCGGCCTACCTGCAGGCGGCTCGCGACCAGGGTTTTCTCAACGCCAAGACCGTGGTGGTCCTGCCCGAGCACATCGGCACCTGGCTGATGATCGGTGGCGAAAAAGACGAGTTGTACCAGGCCACCACCCTGAAGGAAGCCATGCACTGGCTGGCGGTCAGCAATCCGCTGGCGTTTATCCAGGCACTCGTTAGCGCTCAAGGCGATAACCGCCTGGAGGATGCCTACCTGCGCATGAAGGCCGATAACATGGCCCGCGACTATCAAGCGCTGTTCGGCGGACTGGCCAAGGAGTTCGGCATCACCCTGGTGGCCGGCTCCATCGTGCTACCCGAGCCCAGCGTCAGCAACGGCGAACTGAAGATTGGCCGCGGCGCGTTGTACAACAGCAGCCTGGTATTCAGCAGCGATGGCCGGCCGATCGGCCAGCCGCAACGCCAACGACATCCGGTATTCGAACAGCGGGATGTGCTGGGCGCCGACCATCCGGTCTCCCCCCTCGTCATAGACACCCCCGCCGGGCGCCTGGGCGTGCTGATCGGCAGTGACAGCTGGTACCCGCTCCACTACCGGCAGCTCAACGAACAGGGCGCGCAACTGATCGCGGTGCCCGCCTTCGTCATTGGTCGCGGCGCCTGGGACAAGCCCTGGAGCGGGTATAAAGGCCTGTCCACACCGAGCGAAGTGAGCCTCAAGCCCGGTGAAGTGAGCGAGGGGCAAGCCTGGCATCGCCTGACACTGACCGGCCAATTGCCCATTAGCCAGGCCCGGGGCGGTGTCAGCGTATTCCTGCGTGGCCAGTTCTGGGACAGCGGCAGCGCCGGCCAGAGTTTCATCAGCCACAACGGCCAGCACTTCCCCGATGGCGAAGCCCGTGGTGCGCGCCTGCTTAACCTGTGGTTGTGACCATGAAACCTCAGCCGATGCGCCTGGGGGATCTGTCAGTAGGCTTCGTCCACAGCCTGGCTGACGCAATTGCCAGCCATGGGCAAGACCCCAAGCCTTTGCTGGAGCAGTACGGCCTCGATGCCGCGCGCCTGGCCGAGCCCGGCGCACGCCTGTCGATCCCACGCTACATGCGCCTGGGCCACGCCGCGATTCAACAGACCCAGGACCCGGCCCTGGGCCTGCGCATGGGCCAGCTCGGGCGCCTGAGCCAGGCCGGGCTGGCGGGCGTTACCGCTGCCCAGGCGCCAACCGTGCGCGAGGCGGCCCGCTGCATGATCCGCTTCGAGCCGCTGTATGGCTCCAACTATCGCGGCCAATCGAGTTTTCATGAGGATGCCCGCGGCGCCTGGCTACGGTTCTATTCCATCAGCCCGTATAACGCCTACAACCGCTTCGTGGTGGATTCGATCATCGCCGGCTGGCTGGCCCAACTGTCCAGCGTCAGCGGCATCGCGCTGCGGCCCGAACGCATCGACATCGAATTCGAGGAACCGGCGTACCTGGAGGCTTACCGCACGCTCGGTGACTGCCCGATCCAGTTTGGCGCCGAACAGAACCAACTGCGACTGGGCCTGGACAGCCTCGCCCAGCGCAACCCACAGCATTGCCCCAGCACCTGGCACCATATGGTCCAATTGTGTGAACGGGAATTGGAACAATTGACCCGCACTCGCAGCCTGCGTGAGCGCATCATTCAACTGCTGGGACCGTTGCTCAACGGGGGCCGGGAACCCGACCTGGAAGAAGTGGCGGCCCGCCTGAAACTGCCGACCTGGACCCTACGTCGCAAGCTGGCCGAGGAAGGCACACAATTTCGCGCCATCCTCAACGACACCCGCCGCGACCTGGCCATGACCTACATACGCGATACCGAACTGGCGTTCGGCGAAATCGCCTACTTGTTGGGGTTTGCTTCAGCCGAGGCCTTTCAACGAGCCTTCAAGCGCTGGAACGACCAGACGCCTGGGGAATTTCGTCGTAGTCACAGAGGGCGTTGAGCTTCAAGCGCTAGCCTGCTCTCTTACAACTCCGTTGCATCTTCGGCGGGTTCCAGCGGGTCCAGTTCATAGGCCTGGTATTCCAGCAGCTCTTCCTGATAATCGTCCATTACGTGTCCTTCCCCTGTCATTGAATCCAATGCCTGATGGCGCTGGCATCAGCATAAAGCTGCTTTATGAACAAAACATGAAGCAAAGGCTTCATGAATTAAACGTAGCACAGGGTCGGGAAATTACCGCGTGAAGTGTGACAGGGCGTAACACCCTGCCACGGGGACCTCAGGAAGCCGGAAGCGGCTGGATCGGCTCGCTCGGGGCCGGCAATGAACTGGACGGTGGTGGTGGCGGTGTCACGGTTTCCGTCGTCGGCGCAGACTCGAACGACTCAGGCGCAATCGGCGCTGGCTCGCTCGGCGGTGCGACAGGCTCCGACACCGCAGGGGCGGTTTCGACGGGGGCCGGCACAGCCTCCTTTACCGGCGTGGCTGTTGGTGCAGGCGCAGCGGGTTCCGACGCAGGCGCTGCAACTGGAGCCGGAGCAGGCATCAAGGCGGCCGGTTCAGCCTTGGGTTCCGGGACACCCAGCTCAGTTTTTGGCTTATCGGTATTCTCAGCCTTCTCGGCAGCTTTCTTCGCTTCGGGGGGCAGGAACAGCTCCACCAAGGCAAAGAAACGCTCATAGAACTTGGCAGCCGACACGGTTTCGCTGGCGACCTTGACCATCGAATCATCCGAAGAGCCGATCGGCATCGACACCGAACCCAGCACGCCCACACCCAGGCTGGCGGAGTTGTTGGTTTTCTTCAGGGCATAACGGTCCTGCAAGGCGTTGGCGAACATGGTCGCACGGTGTCCGGCACCGCCGTCCTCGGCACAGACCAGGTTGAAACTGATCTCCATGTGGGTCTCGCCGGTCTGCTGGAAACTCTTGTGGCCACTGACGAGCTTCGGATCGCTGCTGGTAATGATGTAGCCCTGGCTGAGCAACGCCCGGCGCCCGGCCTCGCAGGTCACCGTGTCGCTCACTGGATAAGTGCGCGAGAACGTGCCGGAATCATCGAAGTTCTCGTGCTCGTAGATGGCGGTTTTTTTCGACGAGCAACCGGCTGCGGCGGCCAGCACCAATGCAAGCCCGACGGTGCGCATGTGAAATGATTTGAACATTGAACATCCTGAGAAAAACGGTCCGGGGCGTATTGTGCAACAGAACGCGACCTGGCAGCGTGGCTAATCTTGTTTCAATGGGGTTACAAGTTTACTGGCGGTTGTTTGCAGGAAAAAGACGCTAAGCCGGCAGATCGACGAACACGCACTTTTGGGCAACAAGCAGATACAAAAACCCTGGCATTTTGGCCTGATACCGTTCACTTGAGCCTTACCGAAGAAAGGGATATCCCTCACCTGCCCCGAAAAACTCCCAAAAAAAACGGCGCTTCCATTTCTGAAGAAGCGCCGTTTTTTCAAGTGAGCAGCATCACAGCCAGGTTTGGAGAAGCATCAAGCGATTAGAAACGCTTGATATCCGCCTGACTCTCCAACTGCTTACGATAGGCCGCGAAGTCCTGCTGACCCACACGGGACGCAAGGTAGCGACGATATTCCGCTTTCTCTTCGTCAGTCGGTGCCGCGGCTTCGTTCACGCCGTTCAGACGCACGACCACCAGGCTGCCGTCAGGCAAGGTCACGCTGCTGAACGTCGGCTTGTCCTTGGACTCAGGCTTGGGCATGCGGAACAGTGCTTGCAGCACCGCCGGGTCGATGCCTTCCTGGTTGCGGGTGGCCGCCTCGATGGCTTTCCAGCCTTGGCCGTCAACCGGTTTGTCCAGTGCCGTCTTGCCGTCGCGCAGGCTGGCGATCAGCTCGTCGGCGCGGGTCTTGGCCGCTGCGCTGGCGTGTTCTTTGGCCAATTGAGCACGAATGGGTCCGGCCACCTTGTCCAGCGACAGTTGCTCTGGCTTGCGGTGCTCCTTGGCACGCAGTACCACGACGGTTTCCGGGTCCAGCTCGATGGCGGTGCTGTTGGCACCTTCATCCAGCACTTCCGGGCTGAACGCCGCAGTGACCACGGCGCGATTGGCCGCAATCCCTTCACCGCCTTCACGACCGAACGGGGCCGATGTGTGGACGGTCAGCTTCAAGTCCTGAGCCGGCTGCGCCAGGTCGGACGCTTCGAACGAGGCATCCTCCAGTTGCTTGGTCGCCTCCACGAAACGCTGCTCCACCTGCTGAGTCTTCAGCTCGCGGGTCAGTTTGTCCTTGAGACTGGCGAAGGTCGGCACTTCGGGCGCTTCGACACCCAGCAGCTTGATCAGGTGCAGACCGAAATCGGTGCGGACCGGTGCCGAGACCTGGTCCTTGCTCAAGGCGTACAAGGCCTTTTCGAATTCCGGATCGTAGACGCCTGGGCCGGCATAGCCGAGATCGCCGCCGTTGTTCGCCGACCCCGGATCCTGGGAAAATTCCTTCGCCAGGGCTTCAAACGATTCGCCTTTGGCCAGGCGAGCCTGGATCTCTTCGATCTTCGCCTTGGCCTGAGCTTCGGTCACCTTGTCGTTCACTTCGATCAGGATGTGCGCAGCGCGACGCTGTTCAGACAGGTTGGCGATTTCTTTCTGATAGGCCGCTTGCAGGTCTTCGTCCTTGACGCTGACCTGATCGAAGAAAGAGGCTTTCTTCAGCTCGAGGTAATCGATGACCACCTGGTCAGGCGTCATGAATTCCTTGGCGTGTTGGTCGTAGTAAGCCTTGACCTCATCATCGGTCAGCTTCACCGACGCCGGATCGGCCTTGATGTTCAAGGTGGCGAAATCACGGGTCTGCTTTTCCAGGCGGGCGAAGGCCAACACTTGGGCATCGGTGACAAAACCGCTGCCCGCCAGGCCGGCGCGCAACTGACCGATCAGCATTTCCTGGGCCAGCATCTGGCGGAATTGCATACGGCTGTAACCCAACTGGCGGATCACCTGATCGAAACGCTCGGGGCTGAACTTGCCATCGACCTGGAACTCAGGCGTTTGCAGGATGACTTGATCGAGCGCAGCTTCCGAGAAAGCGAATTTCGCATCGTGTGCGCCTTGCAGCAACAACTTGCGGTCGATCAGGCCCTTGAGCGCCGAATCGCGCAGCATTTTTTCGTCCAGCAGGGAGGCATCGAAATCCTTGCCCAGCTGTTGCATGAGCTGACGACGTTGCATGTCGACCGCCTGGCTCAGCTCGTTCTGGCTGATAGTTTCGCCGTTGACCTTGGCCGCGTCGTTACTGTTGGTAGTGGCTTTGAAAATGGCATCGAAACCGGTCAACGCCATCAATGCGACGATGACCCCGATGATGGTCTTGGCAATCCAGCCTTGTGAATTGTCCCTGATATTCTGCAGCATGCGTCCCCCAGAAACGGTTGAACTTCAAATTTAGGCAACCGTGGAGCGTGGGTAGAATCCGGATAGAAGAAAGGCGCATCCGAGGATGCGCCTTCTCGTAACTGGCGGAGCGGACCGGGCTCGAACCTGCAAGCCCTGGCGTCACAAACCGGTAGCAACCGGTCGCATTACCGCTCCGCTGCCAAGCCAGGCATGACCCCGACCCGGATAAACTCAACGAAACCTTAGTTAACGGCTTCTTTCAGTGCCTTACCAGCTTTGAAACCTGGCTTCTTGGCAGCAGGAATCTCCAGCGTCTTGCCGGTCTGCGGGTTGCGACCGGTACGAGCTGGGCGATCAGTCACGGAGAAGGTGCCGAAACCAACCAGAACAACGGAGTCGCCAGCCTTGAGAGCGCCAGTGACGGATTCGATTACAGCGTCCAGCGCACGGCCAGCAGCAGCTTTCGGGATATCAGCGGATGCAGCGATAGCATCAATCAGTTCCGACTTGTTCACTCTAAGTCCCCTTATATCTATTTGAGATGATTCTAAGTTTTTTTTGGTGAAAGCAAAAACGAGTGCTAAATGGCCTGCAGACACTTAAGAGCCGCTTTATAACAAGGGCTCTAAAAAACTGTCAAGGAAGGCCCCCCAGGCAAATGCGTGTTAATGCGTGCTAATTCTTTCCTTAGAGTCAGACTCCCGCTTTTCTTCCTTCGCGACAATCTCTGGAGCCACATCCGGCAAGGGCTCCGGCGCGTATTGCAGCGCAATTTGCAGGACCTCGTCAATCCATTTAACCGGTTTGATCTGAAGATCTTGCTTAATGTTGTCAGGAATTTCCTTCAGATCGCGGACATTCTCTTCGGGAATGATCACGATCTTGATCCCGCCACGGTGTGCCGCCAGCAGTTTTTCCTTCAGGCCGCCAATCGCCAGGACCTGGCCGCGCAGCGTGATTTCACCCGTCATGGCGACGTCGGCGCGCACCGGGATGCCGGTCAATGCCGAGACCAGGGCCGTGCACATGCCTACGCCGGCGCTTGGACCGTCCTTGGGCGTAGCCCCTTCAGGCATGTGGATGTGCGTGTCGCGCTTCTCATGGAAGTCCAGGGGAATGCCCAGGCTCCGGGCACGACTGCGCACCACCGTCAGCGCCGCGGTGATCGACTCGACCATCACGTCGCCCAGGGAACCGGTCTTGATCAGTTGCCCCTTGCCCGGTACCACGGCCGCTTCGATGGTCAGCAACTCGCCACCGACCTGAGTCCATGCCAGGCCAGTCACCTGGCCGATCTGGTCCTGCTGCTCTGCCAGGCCGTAGCGGAACTTGCGCACCCCCAGGAAGTGCTCCAGCAGGTCTGCAGTGACCTTGACCGCAAAACGTTTTTCCAGCGCATGTTCCTTGACCGCCTTGCGGCAGACCTTGGCAATCTGCCGTTCCAGGCCACGCACGCCGGCTTCGCGGGTGTAGTAGCGGATGATGTCGCGAATCGCTTCCTCGTCGAATTCCAGCTCGCCTTTTTTCAGGCCATTGGCCTGGATCTGCTTGGGCGAAAGGTACTTCACGGCGATGTTGATCTTCTCGTCCTCGGTGTAGCCCGGTAGACGGATCACCTCCATCCGGTCCAGCAATGCCGGCGGAATGTTCATGGAGTTGGAGGTGCAGAGGAACATCACGTCCGACAGGTCGTAGTCGACCTCGAGGTAGTGATCGTTGAAGTTGTGATTCTGCTCAGGATCGAGCACTTCGAGCAACGCAGAGGCGGGATCGCCGCGCATATCGCTGCCCATCTTGTCGATTTCGTCCAAGAGGAACAGCGGATTGCGCACGCCGACCTTTGTCATTTTTTGAATCAATCTTCCTGGCATCGAACCGATGTAGGTCCGGCGATGACCACGAATTTCCGCCTCGTCACGCACACCACCCAGGGCCATGCGTACGAATTTGCGGTTGGTCGCGTGGGCAATCGACTCCGCAAGGGAGGTTTTACCGACCCCGGGAGGGCCGACCAGGCACAGGACCGGGCCGCGAATCTTTTTCACGCGCTTCTGTACGGCGAGATACTCAAGGATGCGCTCCTTGACCTCTTCCAGACCGTAATGGTCGGCGTCGAGGATGTCTTCGGCGCGTGCCAGGTCCAGACGCACCTTGCTCTGGGCTTTCCACGGCACTTGGACCAGCCAGTCGATGTAGGAGCGCACCACGGTGGCTTCGGCAGACATCGGCGACATTTGCTTGAGCTTGTTCAACTCAGCCTGAGCCTTGGCCAAGGCATCCTTGGGCAAGCCGGCGGCATCGATGCGCTTTTTCAGCTCTTCGATTTCGTTGTGACCTTCGTCGCCATCGCCCAGCTCTTTCTGAATGGCCTTCATCTGCTCATTCAGGTAGTACTCGCGCTGGCTGCGCTCCATCTGCTTCTTGACGCGACCGCGAATGCGTTTCTCGACCTGCAACAGATCGATCTCGCCGTCGAGCAATGCCAACACGTGCTCGACACGGGCCGACAGGTCGATGATCTCGAGAATTTCCTGCTTCTGCTCGATCTTGAGGGCCATGTGGGCCGCCATCGTATCGACCAGCCGCCCAGGCTCGTCGATGCTGTTGAGCGACGACAGGACCTCTGCAGGCACCTTCTTGCCCAGTTGCACGTATTGTTCGAACTGTGACAGCAGGCTGCGGACAAACACCTCTGATTCACGCTCGGGCGCATCGACTTCTTCGATCAGCGACACCTCGGCGCGGCAATGACCGTCCACTTCGCTGAAACGCTCGACAGTCCCGCGCTGCTCGCCTTCGACCAGGACCTTGACGGTACCGTCGGGCAACTTGAGCAATTGCAGAACCGTTGCAATCGTACCTACGCGATACAGTGCGTCTTCGCCGGGATCATCGTCGGCTGGATTTCTCTGAGCCAGCAGAAGAATCTGCTTGTCACCCGTCATCGCAGCCTCGAGGGCTTCGATGGACTTCTCGCGCCCCACGAACAGCGGGATAACCATGTGCGGATACACCACGACATCGCGCAATGGCAGGAGAGGCAATTCGATGGTTGTCTTCATGATTTCGCCTCTACGGCGGCCCTAGGGCCGGAAACAGATGGAAGTAAGCTTGAAACCAAGATGGGGGCAGCCTTGAAAAAAAACAAGCGCTAAGACACCTCTAAAACGCGCTAAAAGCAAAGGGGCCCGAAGGCCCCTTCTTTGTTCCGGCAGCGGAACGCTTACGCGTCCGGTGCGGCCTTGGCAGTCTTCTCACTGTTTTCGTAGAGATACAATGGTTTGGACTTGCCTTCTATAACGCTTTCGTCGATCACGACTTTACTCACCTCGGACTGCGAGGGGATCTCATACATCGTGTCGAGCAATACGCCTTCGAGAATCGAGCGCAACCCACGGGCACCGGTCTTACGCTCCAGGGCACGTTTGGCAACCGACTTCAGCGCGTCGGAACGGAATTCCAGGTCTACACCTTCCATTTCGAACAGCTTGGCATACTGCTTGGTCAGGGCGTTTTTCGGCTCGGTCAGAATCTGCATCAACGCCGCTTCATCCAACTCATCCAACGTCGCCAGGACTGGCAGACGACCGACGAATTCCGGGATCAGACCGAACTTGACCAAATCGTCAGGTTCGACTTCACGCAGGGACTCACCGACCTTCTTGCCCTCTTCCTTGCTGCGTACTTCGGCATTGAAGCCGATGCCACCACGGGTGGAACGGTTTTGAATAACCTTTTCCAGGCCGGAGAACGCACCACCGCAGATGAACAGGATGTTACGGGTGTCGACCTGCAGGAATTCCTGCTGCGGATGCTTGCGACCACCTTGGGGTGGAACGGAAGCGACCGTGCCTTCGATCAACTTGAGCAAGGCCTGCTGCACGCCCTCACCGGAAACATCCCGGGTGATGGACGGGTTGTCGGACTTGCGGGAAATCTTGTCGATTTCATCGATGTAGACAATACCCATCTGGGCTTTTTCCACATCGTAGTCGCACTTCTGCAACAACTTCTGAATGATGTTCTCGACGTCTTCACCTACATAACCCGCCTCGGTGAGGGTGGTTGCGTCGGCAATGGTGAACGGAACGTTCAGCAAACGAGCCAGGGTTTCGGCAAGCAGGGTCTTACCCGAGCCTGTCGGGCCGATCAGCAGGATGTTGCTCTTGCCGAGTTCGACCTCGTCATTCTTTTTGTCACGCTGGTTCAGGCGCTTGTAGTGGTTGTACACCGCTACGGCCAGTACCTTTTTCGCACGCTCCTGACCAATCACATACTGATCAAGGATGCCGCTGATTTCTTTAGGCGAAGGCAATTTATGCGCGCTGCTCTCGGCCTGGGCTTCCTGCACCTCCTCGCGGATGATGTCATTGCACAGGTCGACGCACTCGTCGCAAATGAAGACCGAGGGGCCGGCAATCAATTTGCGCACTTCATGCTGGCTTTTGCCACAGAAGGAGCAATAAAGCAGTTTGCCGTTGTCCTCGCCGTTGCGGGTGTCAGTCATTCGATCGATCCAAATCCGATAGGCTTGCAACACAAGATGAAGGCAATTGCGGGCTTTTTCAAGCCCGCAGGCGGCCGGTCATCCCAACCACCTGCATTTTGAGCGGCTTAGGCAGGCATTTGACGCTTGTTGATCACAGAGTCGATCAAGCCGTATTCGGCTGCACGCTCGGCGCTCATGAAGTTGTCACGCTCGGTATCGCGCTCAATGGTTTCGAGGCTCTGGCCGGTGTGATGGGCCAGCAACGAGTTCAGGCGCGAACGAATGTGGAGGATTTCCTTGGCATGGATGTCGATATCCGACGCCTGGCCCTGGAAGCCACCCAATGGCTGGTGAATCATCATCCGCGAGTTAGGCAGGCAGTGACGCTTGCCCGCTGCGCCGCCGGCGAGCAGGAAGGCACCCATGCTGCAGGCCTGACCGATGCAGATGGTGGAGACGTCAGGCTTGATGAACTGCATGGTGTCGTAGATCGACATGCCCGCAGTCACCGAACCGCCAGGTGAGTTGATGTACAGATGGATATCCTTGTCCGGGTTTTCCGCTTCAAGGAACAACAGCTGCGCCGCGACCAGGTTGGCCATGTAGTCTTCAACGGGGCCGATCAGGAAGATGACGCGTTCCTTGAGCAGACGCGAGTAGATGTCATAGGCACGTTCGCCGCGGGCGGACTGCTCGATAACCATCGGGACCAGGCCGCCTGCGGCCTGGATGTCAGAGCTCTGCTGATAAAAAGAATTGCGGGACATGTCTCGCAGTCACTCCCAAATAGTTATGTCTTGAATACGCATAAGCCAGCACGAAGGCTGGCTTATGGGTGTTTATTTCTTACCGCAGAACCATCAATCGGCTTGTGGAGCTTCCACCGGCTTGACCGCTTCTTCGTAAGAGACCGCTTTATCGGTCACGCTAGCTTTCTGCAGAACAGTATCCACAACTTGTTCTTCCAGCACAACCGAACGGACTTCGTTCAGCTGCTGGTCGTTCTTGTAGTACCAGGACACGACTTGCTCAGGCTCTTGATAGGCCGAGGCCATTTCCTGGATCAGCTCACGAACGCGGGCTTCGTCAGGCTTGAGCTCGAACTGCTTGACCACTTCGGCAACGATCAGGCCCAGCACGACGCGGCGCTTGGCTTGCTCTTCGAACAGCTCTGCTGGCAGTTGGTCCGGCTTGATGTTGCCGCCGAACTGCTGAACAGCCTGCACCCGCAGACGGTTCACTTCGTTGTCCAGCAGGGCCTTTGGCACTTCGATCGGGTTGGAGGCCAGCAGACCGTCCATGACCTGGTTCTTGACCTTGGACTTGATGGCCTGGCGAAGCTCGCGCTCCATGTTCTTGCGAACTTCGGCGCGGAAACCTTCCAGACCGGTTTCCTTGATGCCGAACTGGGCGAAGAATTCTTCGTTCAGCTCAGGCAGCTTCGGCTCGGAAACGCTGTTGACGGTCACGGTGAACTCGGCGGCTTTGCCAGCCAGGTCCAGGTTCTGGTAATCCTCGGGGAAGGTCACGTTCAGAACGCGCTCTTCACCGGCCTTGGCGCCAACCAGGCCGTCTTCGAAACCAGGAATCATGCGACCGGAGCCCAGCACCAGCTGGGTGGCCTTGGCGGAACCACCCGCGAACGCTTCACCGTCGACCTTGCCGACGAAATCGATGTTCAGTTGGTCTTCGTTCTGGGCCGCACGCTCGGTCACTTCGAAACGGGTGTTCTGCTTGCGCAGGATGTCCAGCATCTTGTCCAGGTCGGCATCCGACACGTCAGCGCTCAGGCGCTCGACAGCGATGGATTCGAAACCGGCAACCGTGAACTCCGGGAACACTTCGAACGTGGCGACGAATTCCAGGTCCTTGCCTTTTTCCAGCACTTTAGGCTCGACGGACGGCGCGCCGGCGGGGTTCAGCTTCTGCTCGACGACCGCTTCGTAGAACGAAGACTGGATCACGTCGCCCACGGCTTCCTGACGCGCATCAGCTTCGTAACGCTGACGGATCACGCTCATTGGCACTTTGCCTGGGCGGAAACCTGGGATTTTGGCCTTTTGGGCAGTCTGCTGCAGACGCTTGTTGACCTGAGTCTCGATGCGCTCAGCCGGCACGGTGATGCTCATGCGGCGCTCAAGAGCAGAAGTATTTTCAACAGAAACTTGCATGGATATTCCTCGTTGCACAGACGTTGGCCGGGCGTTTCCGACCCCAGAATCAAGGGCATGCATTCTAGTAGGTCAAACTCAAGAAGTCACCCTACTGAAAACGCGCTGGAAACAGGCGCCGGATTTAGGCTGGGGCAAACGGTCATGCCCCAGCCGGATTGCAAATACAGTCGATTCAGTCCAAGGCTCTGCGCCAGCGCTCCTATATATAGAAGCGGCTTGTCCGGTCGCACAGCGCCCTGCCCCCACAAGGAGACCAACGGGCATACCGCGCATCATCACGAAACACATTCGCGACAAATCGACCATTGCGCACAACCGCAAAAACAGCACCGACGCCAAACACAGAACCACCAAAACAAAAACGGCGCAGCCCCTTTCAGGTACTGCGCCGTTTTCTGCTATTTAAATAGCCACTTGTATGGTGCGGACGGAGAGACTCGAACTCTCACACCTTGCGGCGCTGGAACCTAAATCCAGTGTGTCTACCAATTCCACCACATCCGCGTATCAAGCTTTTAAAGCAAAGGCGCCAGATTGTTAGATCTGGCGCCTTTCTAGAATATGGGGTGGACGATGGGGATCGAACCCACGACAACGGGAGTCACAATCCCGTGCTCTACCAACTGAGCTACGCCCACCATATTGCCTTGCTGCCTTACTTGTGCCAAAGCTGCCTAATTGGCGCACCCGGCAGGACTCGAACCTGCGACCATCCGCTTAGAAGGCGGATGCTCTATCCAGCTGAGCTACGGGCGCCTTTTTAATCTGTATTCTTGGACGATTACAAACTAAGTGCTTTCAGTTTTGCCGAGTTGAAACAACCAACTCCGCTCCACCTTCTTAACCAGTGCTAGGCTGTGCCCGACAAGTGCGACGAATGTTATAGACGGCCCGATAGGTCGTCAACTCTTTTTTAAAAAAAATTCATTTAATTAAAGGGGTTAGGGGAATTTGCAGACCAAGCGCCTTTGCCCTCACGCCCCGGCATGCGAGAATGCGTTCTCTTTTTTTCCCCTCTCGATGGTTAACCACGCGCAATGACTGCACAACTTATCGACGGCAAATCGATCGCCGCCAGCCTGCGCCAGCAGATCGCCCAACGAGTCACCGAGCGCCGCCAGCAAGGTCTGCGCACGCCCGGCCTTGCGGTGATCCTGGTCGGCAGCGATCCTGCCTCTCAGGTTTATGTCTCGCACAAGCGTAAAGACTGTGAAGAGGTCGGCTTCCTTTCCCAGGCCTACGACCTGCCTTCCGAAACCACCCAGCAAGCGTTGGCCGATCTGATCGACCGCCTGAACGACGACCCGAACATCGACGGTGTTCTGCTCCAGTTGCCGCTGCCTGAACACCTCGACGCCTCCAAGCTGCTGGAGCGTATCCGCCCGGACAAAGATGTCGACGGTTTCCATCCTTATAATGTCGGCCGCCTGGCCCAGCGCATCCCACTGCTTCGTCCCTGCACCCCCAAAGGCATCATGACCCTGCTGGAAAGCACTGGCGTGGACCTGTATGGCCTCGATGCCGTGGTGGTGGGGGCGTCCAACATCGTCGGCCGTCCGATGGCCATGGAGTTGCTGCTGGCCGGCTGCACCGTGACCGTGACCCATCGCTTCACCAAGGACCTGGCCGGCCATGTCGGCCGTGCCGACCTGGTGGTGGTGGCCGCCGGCAAACCCGGGCTGGTGAGGGGCGAGTGGATCAAGGAAGGCGCCATCGTCATCGACGTGGGCATCAATCGCCAGGAAGACGGCAAGCTGGTGGGCGACGTGGTCTACGAGACCGCCCTGCCCCGTGCTGGCTGGATCACCCCGGTTCCCGGCGGCGTAGGCCCGATGACCCGCGCCTGCCTGCTGGAAAACACGTTGTACGCGGCCGAGACGCTGCATAGCTGATCGACGCGCCAACAAAGACCCTGTGGGAGCGAGCTTGCTCGCGATAGCGGTGCACCGGCCAACATCCAAGTTGACTGACACACTGCCATCGCGAGCAAGCTCGCTCCCACAGGTGTTTCCGGGCCCGGACTTAGCCGCCAGGTATGTCGGTCGCGCAAACTACAAAATTTTCAGATTCGATTCGCCAGAATCGCCCTTCATTAAACTTTATTTATTCACAAGCCTTGCGATACAGGCATGTAGCGCTGCTATCGCCCATACTCCTAAAATGCGACGTTTTCTTTAAAAGTCGTTGCTCAACGGCACCTTCAACTCCATCGAGTCTACTCGCGTGAAAATCCGTCTTTCGATCATCAGCCTGTTCATCGCTTTCACAGGCCCCTTCATCACGCAAAATGCCGTTGCACAGGAAACCATCGCGGCCCCTCGGGATGCGGCCAAGCTGCAAGTCGCCTCGGGCAGCGCGATGCTGTTGGACCTGCAGACGGACAAAGTCGTTTATTCGAGCAACCCGGACGTGGTGGTGCCCATCGCTTCGGTGACCAAGTTGATGACCGGCCTGATTGTGCTGGACGCCAAACAGAACCTGGATGAATACATTTCCATCACCATCGCCAACACCCCGGAGATGAAGGGCGTGTTTTCCCGGGTCAAGCTCAATAGCGAACTGTCGCGCCGGGACGTACTACTGATCGCGTTGATGTCTTCGGAAAACCGCGCCGCCGCCAGCCTCGCCCACCACTATCCGGGCGGCTATGCGGCATTCATTGCGGCCATGAACGCCAAGGCCAAGGCACTGGGCATGACCAGCACCCATTACGTCGAACCCACAGGCTTGTCGATCAACAACGTCTCCACCGCCCGGGACCTGACCAAGCTGTTGATCGCCGCCCGCAAGTACCCACTGCTAAGCGAACTGAGCACGACCAAGGAAAAGACCGTTACCTTTCGCAAGCCTGTGTACAGCCTGGGATTTCGCAACACCGACCACCTGATCCATAAGGCCAACTGGGATATCCAGTTGACCAAGACTGGCTTCACCAACCAGGCCGGTCATTGCCTGGTGCTGGTGACGAAAATGGGCAATCGCCCGATGGCGCTGGTGATCCTCGACGCCTTTGGCAAGTACACGCACTTCGCCGACGCCAGCCGGATTCGTAGCTGGGTGGAAACCGGAAAAAGCGCCGCGGTGCCAGCGGTGGCCCTGCAATACAAGGCCGCCAAGAATCTCAAGAGCCGCCAGAGTGGCGTGGTGGAAGCCTCCAAATAACCCAACGGCACAAAACTGTGGGAGCGAAGCCTGCTCGCGATAGGGATAAGCCAGTCGACAATGCCGCTGACTGGTCTGCCACCATCGCGAGCAAGCTTTGCTCCCACAGGTTATTTATGACTTCAAGTCACCCAGCGGATCATAGGGCTTGGGCTTGCGCTCAGCCTCCTTGTCCAGGGGCGCCTTGGCCGGCCCTACCGGGTCGACCTGAGGATCCTCAAGGTCCGGCGAGTCCGGATCGAATCCCAGGTCATCACCGCTGGAATGCTCTGATGAATGTGGCCCCGTAGGTGTTTTCGACTGTGCCATTCGTGCCTCCTCCAATCACGGTCGGAAAAATGCCCAACCCTGACGATAGGAGCCTCGGGCTTGCCGGGTCGTGCCCGGCAAGTGACGAACGGGGCGCTCGATCAATGCGCAGCGCCCAGGGCCTTGGTGGCCCGCGCTGCGGCTTGCTCCTGCCCTGCCCCACCCAGATCAGCCGCCGCTTTCAGCCAACGCTGCGCGTCGACATTGGCGGGAAGCTGCGTGGGTCGCTGGACCAGCACCGCCCAACCGCCCGCGCTCTGGAAGGCCGACTCAAAGGCACTGAAGCTCATTAACTGCCGCCGGTTCATGCCTGCACGCAGCAACACCGTCTGTTTCTGGCGGTTGTAGCCGGCGAGAATCCCATACCGAGGCGCGGCCCAGAACGCCGAACCGTCGATATAGCGCACCAGCACCGGATAGCCCGCCGCGACCTGCTCCAACAGCGCAGGCAGCTTGGCGTCCAGGGGATACACCAGCAACCCGTACTCCCGCGCCAGGGTGGGCATATTCTGCTGCAAATCGGCTTCGCCACCGGGCAGGTGCAATGGCTTTTCCAGCAGCCCCGGGGTGATGACAGTGCCTTGCAACGTCAGCAAGGCGGCCAGGGACTGCGGAGCCCCCTGGTACATTTCGCCACGGTAGAACGGCACGCTATTGAGCTCCACCCGCTCGGGCAGGCGCTGGATCTGCGGCGATACACTGCCCGCGCAACCCGCCAGGGCGACGAGGCAAGACACCGCCAGTACCAGTGATCGAAACGATGGAATGACCGGCGACATGACGACTCTCTTGTTCAGGCACCCGGCATCCGGGCCGGGCTTGGGTCGACGATCATAAGGTGCGCACAGCCCTGGGTATAGCCATAAGCATCGTTTTACGGCGGCAATAGAACGAACCGATCCGAACCCCAGCGCCGTGCATCGATTAGCTGCAACACTTGAGCGACTAGACTGTCCATTGTACTGGGTGCGATATCCCGAACCGGGGATAGAAGGAGGCACAAATGAGCCTGACGACGACAATCCTGATGCTGATATTCGGCTGGCTGAGCGTAGCCACGGCCATGCTGTGGGGAGTGCTTCGAATCGCTCGGCGCCATCATCATGCGCCACCTGCGCCATCGGAAAAAGCCGCCAAACCTGCCCGGCGCCACGCCGCCGCACACTGATCTTTCACATTCAAACCCATAGCGTTCAAATAAAAAAAGCCACCCGGGCCTGGCCCCGGGTGGCTTCTGTGTGCCTGGAATCAGGCGTTGTTGGCCAGCGCCTTTTCCCTGGCCCGACGGGACAACATGTTCAACACCTCGATCGCCGCCGAGAACGCCATGGCCGCATAGATGTAGCCTTTCGGTACATGGGCACCGAAGCCTTCGGCGATCAGCGTCATGCCGATCATGATCAGGAAGCCCAGGGCCAGCATGACCACGGTCGGGTTGTCATTGATGAACTTGGCGAGCGGCTCAGCCGCCAACAGCATCACCAGCACCGATACGACGACAGCGATGATCATGATCGGCAAGTGCTCGGTCATGCCCACGGCGGTGATGATGCTGTCGATGGAGAACACCAGGTCCAACATCAGGATCTGACCGATGGCCGCGGCAAAGCCCAGGGTCACGCCGGACGTCTCCGATTTGGGATCATTTGGCGCTGGGTCCATGCTGTGGTGGATTTCAGTGGTCGCTTTCCACAGCAGGAACAGGCCACCGGCGATCAGGATCATGTCTTTCCAAGAGAACGCCTGGCCCAGGATTTCGATGACCGGTTCGGTCAACTGCACAATGAAGGCAATGGTGCTCAACAAGCCCAGGCGCAGGATCAGCGCCATGCCGATACCGATCCGCCGCGCCTTGGCACGATGCTGTGCAGGCAGCTTGTTGGTCAGAATCGAAATGAAGATCAGGTTATCGATGCCAAGCACGATTTCCATCACGACCAGAGTCGCCAGGGCGATCCACGCGGTGGGGCTGGCGGCGAGCTGTAAAAGATAATCCATGGGTCAGTCCTGACTGATGTGACGCGTTAGATGGTTTTGGTAGGGGTTTGTGTTTCGTCAGCTTCGTCCGCCGGCTCTTTCTTCGGGCTGATCAAGCCACCGGTGGCTTCGCTGATCGCCTGTTCGGCGGCCTTGTGGGTATCGTCGATGGCCTGCTTGGCGGTTTCCGCTGCCTGTCCCATCAGTTGCTGGGCACTTTTTTCAGCCTGTTCACAACCCGCCAGTGTCGTTACGGACATCACCAACAGGGCTGCCAGCCCCAGGGATTTGTATGTCATGGAATGAATGCCTCTTGGGAGAATGAAAGGAGCAGGAAAGTGGCCCACCCATGGCGAGGCATTCTAGAGACGCGAATACTTCAGGAAAATTCGTATTTTCAGCGGTTATACTTCGGTTTTTACGAAGCCATGTGATCCCATGCTCAATTATCGACAACTGCATTACTTCTGGGTGGTGGCGAAAACCGGCAGCATCGTGCGCGCGTGCGAGCAGTTGAACCTGACGCCACAGACCATCAGCGGCCAGATTTCCCTGTTCGAGCAGACGTACAACATCAAACTGTTTCGTCGTGTCGGGCGGCAGTTGGAACTGACCGAAGCCGGCCGCCAGACGCTCCCCTACGCCGAACACATGTTCCAGTTGGGCGGTGAGTTGGAACTGATGCTGCGGGCCCAGCCCAACGAACAGCAAACCCTGTTCCGGGTCGGGGTGGCGGATGTGGTGCCCAAATCCATCGTCTATCGACTGCTGGCGCCGACCATGGAGTTGAGCGAGCCGCTGCGCATCACCTGCCGCGAGGACAAGCTCGAACGGCTACTGGCGGACCTGGCGATCCAACGTCTGGATCTGGTGATTTCCGACAGCCCGATGCCGACTCACCTGGACATCAAGGGCTACAGCCAGAAACTGGGGGAATGCGGGATCAGTTTTTTCGCCACCGCCGCGCTGGCCGAACGCTACGGGCAGGATTTCCCCCATGGCCTGCATGACGCTCCGCTGCTGATTCCCGGGCCGGAAACCGTGGTGCGCAGCCGCTTGCAACGCTGGTTCGCCGAACAGCAGATCCAGCCGCGCATCGTCGGCGAATTCGACGACAGCGCACTGATGCAGGCCTTCGGTCAATCCGGCAGCGGGATTTTCATCGGCCCGAGCGTGATCGCCGAAGAGGTCAAGCGCCAATACGGCGTAGAAGTGATCGGCCAGACCGATGCGGTGAGTGAATCCTTCTACGCCATTTCCGTGGAACGCAAGGTCAGCCACCCCGGCATCGTCGCGATTGCCGAAGGTGCGCGTCGCGAGTTGTTCAGTGCTTAGCCATCCATGCAAGTCCCGCGGGGCTTGACGGTCATCAGCAGCAACGCCAGCAGAATCGATACAAAGATGAACCCGGCTGCCGCGAACCCGACACTGCCCAGGCCCAGGTTATCGATGACTCGGCCACCGACCATCGCCCCCAGGCCAATCCCCAGGTTGGCCCCGGCGATGTTCAACGAGGCGGCAAACGCCGGGGCCTGCGGGGCCGCCTTCATCAGCCGCACATGGCTGACCAGGAACAACGCGGCTTGGGTCACGCCCCAGATACCCATCGCCGCCGCCAGCGCGAGGGGCGAATGAATGCTCGGCACCAACGCCACCATGCCGCCGATCAGGAACAGGCAGAACACCATCGACGCAATCAACGGATGCCGGTCCACCGCACGACCGCCCAGGGAATTGCCCAACAGCCCGACTGCGCCAAAGCCCATCAGGCACCAGCCCACCAGGGTGCCATCGAATCCGGCGAGGCGCTCGAGGATATCCGCCAGATAGGTGTAGGCGGTGAACATGCCGCTGAACACCAGGATCGACAACAGCACGTGCCCCTGCATCAGTGGGCTGCGCAGGATCTTCAATTGGGAGCGGAAGCTCACCTGATGCTGGTGCAAATTGGTTTTCGGCAAATAGATAAACAGCAACAAAGCCTTGGCGAAGGCAATGACCGCCAGGATCGCAAACGCGCTGCGCCAGCCAAACGCATCGGCAATCAACGTGCCCACTGGAATGCCGAACACCGTGGCGCAGACGATGCCGAAGCCGATCCGGGCGATGGCCCGCCCGGCCAGCTGCGGCCCGACAATGTCCACCGCCGTTTCACTGGCTAGCGCCCAGAACACCGGCAGGCCCAGGGCCGGGATCAACCGGGCAATGGCCATCACCCAGATGTTGGGGGCAAAGGTGGCCAGCAGGTTGGCCAGGCCGAACATCACCAGCACGCTGATAAACAGCTTGCGCCGCTCGAAGCGAGCGAACCAGGCCGTCAGGAATGGCCCGAACGCCGCCACCGTAAACGCGAACAACGTCACCAGCAGCCCAGCCTGGGGAATGGTGACGTGCAGGTCGCGGGCAATGGACGGTAACAGGCCAACGATGACGAATTCCGTGGTCAGCACGGTAAAACCGGCGGCCGACAACAGAAAAATGGGTAACAACATGCAGAACTCCAGCAAAACGACGACACCAGCGTTAGCCGAAAGGCCCGCTGGCGGAAAGAAAGTGAGAGCGGCAAAGCCTAACAGAATGCGCGTCTCATACAAACGCTCGGCATGGCCCGGATAAGGGTGACGGACTGTCACAGGTCCGTCAGATTTTTCATCGGCTGTGATAAAGTCCGCGGCCTGCAAATGCCGTACTTTCTCTCGGTCCGCTCATGTGGCCTGCCCGCTTGTTGCCCTGATTCGTCGACCGTTGAACACAATAAAATCAGAGATGCCGCTATGACAGCTTCGTCCGTTACCCCTTTGCAACGCCTCAAACGCACCAGTCTGGTGGCGCAAATCATCATTGGCCTGATCGCCGGTATTGTCCTGGCATGGCTGGCGCCCGACCTGGCGAAATCCACCGCATTCATCGGCAAGGTCTTCGTGTCCGCGCTCAAGGCCGTGGCGCCGATCCTGGTATTCGTGCTGGTCATGGCGTCCATCGCCAACCACAAACACGGCCAGGAAACCCATATCCGCCCCATCCTGTTCCTCTACCTGCTGGGCACCTTCGCCGCAGCAGTGGTCGCGGTGGTTGCCAGTACGCTGTTTCCGTCCAGCCTGGTGCTGTCGACCCAAAACGTCGCGGTCACGGCGCCCGGTGGCATCAGCGAGGTGCTGCAAAGCCTGTTGCTGAGCGTGGTGGATAACCCGGTCCGAGCGCTGATGGACGGTAACTTCATCGGCATCCTGGCCTGGGCCATCGGCATGGGCATCGCCATTCGCCATGCGGGCCAGACCACGCGGACCGTGCTCGAAGACCTGTCCAACGGCGTGACCGTGATCGTGCGCCTGGTCATCCGCTTCGCCCCGCTGGGGATCTTCGGGCTGGTGGCCTCGACCCTGGCCACGTCCGGCTTCGGCGCCCTGCTCGGCTACTTGCAACTGCTCACCGTGCTGATCGGTTGCATGCTGTTCGTGGCGTTGGTGGTCAACCCGCTCATCGTGTTCTGGAAACTGCGTCGCAACCCTTACCCATTGGTGTTCACCTGCCTGCGGGAAAGTGGCATCACGGCGTTTTTCACGCGCAGCTCGGCGGCGAATATTCCGGTGAACCTGGAACTGAGCAAACGCCTGGGCCTGCACGAAGACACCTATTCGGTGTCGATCCCCCTGGGCGCGACCATCAACATGGCCGGCGCCGCCATCACCATCACCGTACTGACCCTGGCGGCCGTGCAAACCCTGGGTATTGCGGTGGACGTGCCAACCGCCGTGCTGCTGAGCGTTGTCGCCGCCATTTGCGCATGCGGTGCATCCGGGGTGGCCGGCGGTTCGCTGTTGCTGATTCCCCTGGCGTGCAGCCTGTTTGGCATTCCCAGTGAGATCGCCATGCAAGTGGTCGCGGTGGGCTTCATCATCGGTGTCCTGCAGGACTCGGCGGAGACGGCGTTGAACTCATCGACGGATGTGCTGTTCACGGCGGCGGCGTGCCTGGGCGAGGAAGAGAAGCTCGCGCGTACGGCGTGACAATTGCCGTGGCTGTGGGCTTGTCATCGCGAGCAGGCTTACTCCCACAGGGGCAGCGGCGCTCACACAATAGCCGCCACGCCACCAATCCTTTGTGGGAGCGAGCTTGCTCGCGATAGCGGCGGCAAACCCGCCGAGGATGTAACAGACAGCCACAAAAAAGCCCGGGAACGGCCCACATCGTCCCGGGCTTTTTCATGCCTGCGGGGTTAGAACGCGCCCATGTAGTCGCGCTTGCCCACTTCCACGCCATTGTGGCGCAGCAAGGCATAAGTGGTGGTGACGTGGAAGAAGAACTGCGGCAGGCCGTAGGTCAGCAGATAATTCTGGCCGCTGAAGCGCTTCTCCTTCGGCGTCCCCGGACGGGTAACGATTTCGATGCCTTCCTTGCCATCGATCTGCGCAGGGCTGATGCCGTCGATAAAGGCCAGGACCTTGGCGATCAGGGCTTGCAGCTCGGCGAACGTGGTCTCGCTGTCCTCATACTTCGGCACCTCGACCTCGGCCAGGCGGGCGGACACACCCTTGGCGAAATCCACCGCGATCTGCACTTGGCGCACCAGCGGGAACATGTCCGGGTACAGGCGGGCTTGCAGGAAAGCGTTCGGGTCGATGTTCTTCGCGGTGGCGTGGGCTTCGGCCTTGTTCAGAACATCGCTCAACGCGTTGAGCATCTGCTTGAAAACCGGGACGGAAGCGGCGTACAGGGAAATAGTCATGGCAATCTCATGCAGGTGGCAGGGAAGAATGAATCAAACGGCTGCGATTATAGCCACGCCTTGTTGCACGGCTTGTCTTTTATTGCGCAAGGATTAGGCTAGGCGGCTTCCACAGCATAGGGAACGCGCGATGAGCATCGAAGAACAACAGCAGGCTGAAGAACCACGGCTCAATAGCACGGAAATCCGCATCCTCGGCGCGCTGGTCGAGAAACAGGCCACCAACCCCGAGACCTACCCGCTGACCCTCAACGCCCTGGTACTGGCCTGCAACCAGAAAACCAGCCGCGAACCGGTGATGAACCTCAACCCGGGCCAGGTCGGCCAGAGCCTGCGGGCGCTGGAAGGCCGCGGTTTCACCAAGCTGGTGATGGGCAGCCGCGCCGACCGCTGGGAGCATCGGGTCGACAAAGCCCTGGAGCTGGTACCGGCCCAAGTGGTCCTGATGGGCCTGCTGTTCCTGCGTGGCCCGCAAACGGTCAATGAATTGTTGACCCGCAGCGGACGGATGCACGACTTCGAAGACGCCGAACAAGTGGTGCACCAGCTCGAACGTCTGATCGCCCGCGGCCTGGCGTTGCTGGTGCCACGCCAGGCCGGCCAGCGCGAAGACCGCTATGTGCACGCCATGGGCGACCCGGCGGACATCGAAGCGATTCTCGCCGCCCGTCAGCACCCGGTGGAGCGTGGCGCCGGCGGCGGTGTCTCGCTGGAACGCATCGAGGAGCTCGAAGCGCGGATCGCGGCGCTGGAAGAACGCCTGGCGCGGCTGGAATAGCAGCGCTTACGCCGACCGAGCGAAGGCCACGGCTTTTTCGAATTGCTCGAGATTGGGCCGCACACCTGTGTACAGCACGAACTGCTCCAGGGCCTGGATCGCAATGACTTCCAACCCGGTGATGACCCGTTTGCCCTCGGCCCGGGCGCGTACGATCAGCGGCGTTTCCGACGGGATCGCCACCACATCGAACACGGTCTCGGCCGCGGCGATGGTCTCGGGTTCAAACGCCAGCTGATCGGCTTCCGGGCCGCCGGTCATGCCGATCGGCGTGACATTGATCAGCATCTGCGGCCGCCGGGCGCCCAGTTCCGCTTGCCATTCATACCCCAGGGACTCGGCCAGGGCTCGCCCGGAGGCTTCATTGCGGGCAACGATCAGCCCGTTCTTGTAGCCCCCATCGCGCAAGGCACTGGCCACAGCCTTGGCCATACCACCGCTGCCGCGCAGGGCAAAGGTCGAATCCTGGGGCACGGCATGGCTTTGCAGCAATTGGGCGATGGCAATGTAGTCCGTGTTGTAAGCCTTCAGATGGCCGTTGGTGTTGACGATCGTGTTGATCGACTGGATCGCGGCGGCGGAAGGATCCAACTCGTCCACCAGGGCGATGCAGGCTTCCTTGAACGGCATCGACACGCCGCAGCCGCGGATGCCCAGCGCGCGGATACCACCCACCGCCCCAGGCAGGTCCTGGCTGCTGAACGCCTTGTAGTAGAAATTCAGCCCCAATTGTTCATACAAATGATTATGAAAGCGCAGGCCGAAGTTTCCGGGACGCCCCGAGAGCGACATGCACAGCTGGGTGTCTTTGTTGGGATTGATCTGCATGCGTGTCTCCTTGCATTCACTTTCGGACAGACGGAAACACCGTCGCCAAAGGTTTATTCGATGATACCGCCAGGTCCGGCCCGATCTCAGGCCGCTGGATGACGCGGCGCGGTAAAGAAAAGCGCTACAGACCTTACACAATATTTACCCAACGGCGTCGCAAATCCTGAGAAAATCGCTGTCATAGCAAGTATCCCCGCGACACTCATCGGGTCTGTTGCAGACCATAGGCGCCGGGGCCGAAACGAGGAACAGCCATGAATCGTAGACTTCCCATCATCGCCCTGCTCATGGGGGCACTCGCGGTCACCGGCCAGGCATCCGCCCACGGTCGTGGTGGTTGGGAGGGGCCCGCCGTTTTTGGTGCCATCGTCGGTTCGGCCATCGTTGGCTCAGCCATCATCAACCGTGATCGGCCGGTGTATGTGCAGCAACAACCGGTCTACTACCAACCGCAGCCGGTCTATGTGCAGCCACCACCACCGGTCTACTACCAGCCGCAGCCGGTGTATGTAGAACAGCCTATCTACTATCGCCCGGCGCCGGTGTATTACGGGCCACCACGGGGCTACTACTATGGTCCACCTCGGGGTCATTACGGCCGCTGGTAAGCGGCTCCCGGGCGGCACAAAAAAAGCCTGTGATCATTGATCACAGGCTTTTTCATGTCTGCTGGATAAACCGGTATTGGTCAGACGTGCTCGCTGCTTTTCAACCGGATCGGCCCATGCTCCGCTGGCTCGTGGACAGGTTCCACCACCGGAATCTCGTTGCCATCACAATCATGCAGCTTGCCGTCACTGAAATAGTCGCCTTCGCGCAGCGCCGCCAGATCCTGGTAGCGCAGCACCCGCTCGGTGCCGGCGGCGAAGACTGACTGCTGGTCGGAATTGCCCGTGGTGAAGTGATTGAACGCCAGGTTCAGCACGATCGCCATGATTGCCGAAGAACTGATGCCCGAATGAAAGATGGTCGCGAACCAGCTCGGGAAATGGTCGTAGAAATTCGGCGCGGCAATAGGAATCATGCCGAAGCCGATGGAGGTGGCGACGATGATCAGGTTGACGTTGTTGCGGTAATCGACTTTCGACAGCGTGCGGATGCCGCTGGCAGCCACCGTGCCGAACAGCACGATACCGGCGCCGCCCAGCACCGAGGTCGGCACCGCGGCGATCACCCGGCCCATGAACGGCAACAGGCCGAGCACCACCAGGAACACCCCACCGGTCGCCACCACGAAACGACTCTTGATTCCCGTCACGGCCACCAGCCCGACGTTCTGGGCAAAGGCACTCTGGGTGAAGGAACCGAAGATCGGCGCGATCATGCTCGACAGCATGTCAGCTCGCAAGCCGTTACCCAGGCGCCTGGAGTCGACTTTGGTGTCGATGATCTCGCCCACCGCCAGGATGTCGGCGGAGGTTTCCACCAGGGTCACCATGATCACAATGCACATCGACAGGATCGCGGCGATATGAAACGTCGGCATGCCGAAATGGAACGGTGTCGGGAAGCCGAACATCGGGCCCTGACTGACCGATGAAAAGTCCGCCATGCCGAGGAACACCGCGATGACCGTCCCCATGACCATCGCCAACAGAATCGACAACCGGGAGATGGTCGCGCTGCCCATTTTGCTCAACAGCAGCACCAGTACCAAGGTCACTGCGGCCAGGCCAATGTTCGCCATGCTGCCAAAATCGGCGGCGTGGCTGTTGCCGCCCATCGCCCAACGCGCCGCCACCGGCATGAGGGTCAGGCCGATGGTGGTGATCACAATGCCAGTGACCAGTGGCGGAAAGAACCGGGTGATGCGTGAAAACACCGGGGTGATCAGCAGACCGATCAGCGACGCTGCGATCACCGCGCCGAGAATGGCTTGAAAGCCCCCTTCCCCTGCGCTGCCGACAATCGCCACCATGGTCGCGACACCCGAAAACGATACGCCCTGCACCAAAGGCAACTGGCAGCCGAAAAACGGCAGGCCGAGGGTTTGCAGCAACGTGGCCAGGCCCCCTGCGAACAATGACGCGGCAATCAACAGGCCGATGTCCGCCGGCGAAAGCCCGGCCGCCTGGCCGATGATCAACGGTACGGCGACAATGCCACCGTACATAGTCAACACATGTTGCAGGCCGTAAGCCATATTCGCGCCGACGCCGAGATTTTCGTCCTCGGGCCGTGGGAGTGAAACATGGGGCGTTTTCATGGTTCGGGGATTCCCTGTTTTTTGTTATGGGCACACTGTATTCAAAACTCAGGACAAATGTCCATAGAGTTGTATACAACTTACAGCATGCACATCTGGAACAGACCTGCGGTCAACCGCCTTTATCCTTGAAGCAACCCCACAAGCGCGGGCCGCAACAGCTCCCTTGGCGGCACGCGCAGGCTGAACTCTTGTTCCAGCAGATCGATCAACTCATCGGCATCGATGATCACCCGCCGCTCGCTCTCCTGCCCTATGCGGTGCACGGCATAGCTGTTGCCGTTCAGGGTCTTGCGCAATCCGTCACCGGTGCGGGCCACCATCAACCGGCCCATGAACGGCGACTCCGGATGGCTGCAGACGTACCAATTGCCGACGGTGTAGTCGATGTCTTCCTGGCGTTGCAGGTCGAACAGGTACATCGGCCGCCATTCGCCGGCAACGTTGGCGCGCAACAGATAGCCGTCCGCAGGGGTCTCGATGCGGTACGGCTCATGGGGCGTGACCTGGGTCTCGCGGCTGTCCAGCAGCAGCGGCGCGGTGGGCACCATGCCGCCAAAACCGACGTCGGTGATATAGCGCACACCGTCGATCGTCACCAGGCTCAGCCGATGGGTCCGGGCAGGCCAGGCGTCCTCCGGCGCATTCATCACCACGCGCCCAGTGATGCCACGGGCATCGAAACCCAATGTCTGCAACAGCGCCAGGAATAGCTGGTTGAGTTCATAGCAATAGCCACCACGCCCGTCTTCAAAAACCTTGCGCTCGACCGATTCAAGGTCGATGGGCACAGGCTGGCGCAGCAACGTCGACAGGGTTTCAAAGGGGAATTCAGCGGTATGGCGCCATTGCAGCTGGCGCAAGGTGTCGAGCGTCGGCGCCGGTGGTGCGTCGAAACCCAGGCGCCGCAAATAACGGGTCGTATCGCTCAGTTGGGGATGACTCATGAGGGTGTCCTTTTCCCGGGGTCGGCCAGCGCTCACAACAAGCGCACGGCTCATGGGCGCAGGTATAAGGCATTCCTCTCACCGAGACAACAATCGGCCCTGTCAGCGCCGTTTACGCGAAGCCAGCCGGATCCAGGTGGGCGCATGGTCGCTGGGGTGGGGCTGGTTCCTGACCCAGGCGTCCACGCCGCCCTCGCTCAGGTAGGCGCTGGCGACCGGATTGAGCAGCAGATGATCGATGCGCAGCCCGGAGTTCTTTTGCCAGTGCTGACGGAAATAATCCCAGAAGGTGTAGAGGCGTTCGTCCGGATACAGGTGGCGCAGCGAATCGGTCCAGCCCTGGTCCAGCAAGCGCTGGTAACACTCCCGGCTTTCCGGCTGCAACAGCGCATCCTTGAGCCAGGAACGCGGGTTGTAGATGTCCATGTCGGTGGGCACCACATTGTAGTCACCGGCGAGCACCACAGGATGGTCACTGGCCTGCAGCCCCTGGGCGTATTCGATCAGCCGTTCGAACCAGGCCAACTTGTAGTCGAACTTGGGACCCGGTTGCGGATTGCCGTTGGGCAGGTAGAGGCACCCCACCAGCACGCCGTGAACCGCCGCCTCCAGATAGCGACTGTGGCTGTCGTCATCCCCGCCGGGCAGGCCACGGCGGCTCTCCAACGGCTGCGCGTCACGGGCCAGGATCGCGACACCGTTCCAGGACGCCTGCCCGTGCCAGATTGCTCCGTACCCCACCGATTCCAGCTCCGCCGCCGGGAAATCCTTGTCCACTGCCTTGAGCTCCTGCAAACAGACAATGTCGGGTTTTTCCCGCTCCAGCCATTCCAGCAGGTTGGGCAGCCGTGCCCGGATGCCATTGATATTGAACGTCGCGATCCGCAGGTTTTTCATAGACCCAGCACTCAAAATGTCACGTTACTGGCTGTGACCGTCAACCCGGCGCGGTGGTTGCAACGGGTCTTCAGGAGCCGGTTTTCGGTAAGGGCCGGCCACTCTCCAGCAACTGCGCAAAGGCTTGTTTGTCGATCGGCCGGCTGAGGAAATAACCCTGTACTTCATGGCACTGGTCCGAGCCCAATGAACCGAGCTGGGCCAGGGTTTCCACGCCCTCGGCGGTGACCGTCAGCCCCATGGCCTTGCCCAGGTTGATGATCGCCTGCACCACGGCGCGGTCGTTGCTGCTGTTGCTCATGGAAGCGATGAAGCGCTTGTCGATCTTGATGCCGTCGAATGGATAGGTGCGCAGGTAACCCAGGGAGGAATAACCGGTACCAAAGTCATCCATGTTCAAGCGTACGCCCAGTTCCTTCAGGGCATTCATGACCTGAAGGGCGCCATCAACGTCGTTGAGCATCACGTTTTCAGTGATCTCGAGTTCCAGGCGACTCGCCGGGAAACGGGTTTCGATCAACACCTGTCGCACATCTTCCACCACGTCGCTACGCTGGAACTGCGCCGGCGACAGGTTGACCGAAACCATCAGTTCCCCCGGCCAGGTCAGCGCGGTTTCGCAGGCCTCGCGCAACACCCAACGGGAAAGCGGGACAATCAGGTCGGTGTGCTCGGCCAATGGAATAAAGGCATCGGGCCCCAACAAGCCTTGGGTCGGATGCAGCCAGCGAACCAAGGCCTCGACCGCCACGATATCCCGACCATCGACGGTATAGCGCGGCTGGAAGTGCAGGACGAATTCGTTGTTCTTCACGGCCTGGCGCAGGTCGCTTTCCAATTGGCGACGATGCTGGATCTGATCGTTCATTTGCGAAGCGAAATAGCACCAGGTTTTCTTGCCCTCGGACTTGGCCTGGTACAAGGCAATGTCGGCGCAGCGGATCAGTTCACCGGGCACATAACCCTGGCGGCGGCTCACGGCGATACCGATGCTGGCGCCGATGTGCAGCGAATGGGTTTCGTAGAGGATCGGTTGCTGCAGCCTGTCGATCAGCCGTTCACAGAATCGATCGATCTCAGTGGTGTGCTCCATCCCGTTGAGCACCACCACGAACTCATCGCCCCCCAGGCGCGCCACCAGGTCTTGCTCGCGGGTGCCGTCGCGCAGCCGCTGGGCCACTTCCAGCAATACCGCGTCGCCGGCCGGATGGCCGAGGGAATCGTTGATCGGTTTGAAGTTGTCCAGGTCCACCATCAGCAACGCCAGGGGGGTGGAATGCTCCTTGGCCACCAGCGCATCATCCAGGTGCCGCGCCAGCTTGTTGCGGTTTGGCAGGCCGGTCAGCGCATCGTGCATCGACAGATGCTGGACCTGGGCGTGGGCCGCCACTTCGTCGGTGATATCACTGGCGGTGCCGCGATAACCCACCACCTCGGCCTTGCTGTAGATCGGGCGCGCCGACACCCGACAGAAGCGCAACTGCCCGGAATGATCGCGGTAGGAACAGCGCAAGTTGCTGGCGCTCTGCTCCTGCGTCAGCTTGCCTAACCAGAGGGCAATTGGCGTGGTGTCGCAATACAACAGTTGCTCGATGTCTTGCCCCAGCCATTGCTGGTCGGAAAACCCGGTGACCGTACTGAAGCGCCCCGACAGATAAGTGATGCGCTGCTGCCCGTCGATTTCCCAGATCCAGTCGGAGGCGGCCTCGGCCACGGCCCGGAAGCGCTCTTCGCTGGCCTCGAGGGCGTGTGCCGATCTTTCCAGGCTGTCGTAACTGGCGTCCACATGCCGTGCCGTGCGCAGTGCATAGCGAAAAAAGTAAGCGGTCAGCAGTGCCAGAATCAGCAAGGCGCCCCCCAGTGGCGGCACGAGGGACCAGAGCAAGTGCTGGCCCGGGCGATCCAGGCGGGACACGAGGCTGTAGCCGGTACTGTCCAGCGGTACGGCCGGCTGGCCGGGCTCAAGCTCGGTGTCCTTCTTGAGATTCAAATCGGTGAGGCCATAGCTCTTGCCCAGTTTGCGTAGCTTGACGGGCGTCAGCTGGTCGACGAACAACAGGACCGAGGTGCCTTTGGCCTCGACCTGGGGCCGTTCATCGTTGGGCAGAATCACCGAAGCGGTGACGATGGCCGGCCAGCCCTCGAACAACGTGTAACGGATCGTCGACATTGTCAGGTCGGGCTGCGCCTGGAGCTGGTCCACCAGGTCGGTGAGCGGCGCGTTCATGTAAACCGCGGCATCACCTTGGACATTGCGCCCACGCACCACAGCATATTTGGTGCGTTGCCGATCGATGACGAACACGCCTTCGTATTCATCATTGGTGAACAGGGTCTTGCCCATGTTTTGTTCGGCGTAGGCCCACTGCACATCGACTTCACCGTTGAGGCGCTCGTAGGCCGTGGTCCAGTAGGCATAACTGGCGATGTAGTTTTTCGAAGCGGTGATGCGATTCTCGAGGGCGCGCTCGATATAGAAGTGCGTCTTGCGCACATCCTCCACGTCGAGCTTTTGCGCAATGTTGAACAGCGCGGCAATCGCCACCAGAACACCCAGGACAAACAGCCCCGCGACGGCCACCACCAGGCGACGGGTAATCGGGGTGTGACGTGCAGTGCTCGAAGGGGTATCGGCAGTGGAATCCATTACCTGCTCCTATCCTGTCAACGCTGGCTTCGACGAGTGGAAAGGTAAGGACCGAGGCCAGTCGCTCCCAACCTTAGCAGCCACTACTCGATCAGTTGGCGAGCCCACGGTCTTTTGCGAAAGAGCCTACACACCTTTTGAAGGTCACCAGCGCGATGCCTGAACAGTTGACCGTGGCCCATGGCCGATGATTCCAATCGATCTCAACGATCCGAGCGCGCCAGCGTATCGAGCCCGCTTTCTGTCGATAACACCGCCACCCGGTTGCGGCCACTGTGCTTGGCCTGGTAAAGCGCCGCATCGGCGCGCTGAATGAAGACTTCGATGCTGTCCAGGCTGCTGGGTACAAAGGCATAGCAGCCCAGGCTCACCGTGAGGAAGCCGGTCGGGGAGCCGGAATGGGTGATGTGCTTGTCGATGACGTTGCGGCGGATCTGCTCGGCCAACGCCATGGCCCCCGAAAGGTTGGTGTCGGGCAGCAGTACCGCAAACTCTTCGCCGCCATACCGTACCGCCAGATCGGCCTTGCGATGGCAGCAACTCTTGAGCACCTTGGCCACTTCCGCCAGGCAGTGATCCCCGGCCACATGCCCATAGGCGTCGTTGTAGCGTTTGAAAAAATCGATGTCGAGCATGATCAGGCTCAAGGGGCTGCGCTGACGAGCGCCCCGGCCGAACTCGATGTCCAGGGCCCGTTCGAACAGACGCCGGTTCGCCAGCCCGGTGAGGCTGTCATGGGTGGCAATCAGTTCCAACGCCTCCTGCGCCTTGCGCAAGTCCGCTTCGATCTTTTCGCTGTTACGTACCTGGCGCACGAAGACCCAGCCGAACAAGCAAATGCCCAGGACCACCAGGCCCACGATAAGGCTGGATTGGAACGCCCGCTCATGCCAGCCCGCCAGGATCGATTCTTCGGACACCGCGGCGGTGACCACCAACGGATAAGCCTGTAAATGTTGATGCCCATACAGCCTGACGACACCATCGATGGCCGAACGGATGATCGCATCGCCAGACATTCCGTCGGTCGCGGTATGGTTGTAGATCTCTTCCTCGGCCAACGGGAGGCCGATCCGCGCCTCATCGAAAGGGCGCCGGGCCAACAGCGTCCCGTCAGACAAAGCCAGGGCCATCTCGCCTTGCTCATCCAGGCTAAAGCTTTTGAAGAACCGATCGAAGTAGGACATTTTGATGCCGGCCAGCAACACGCCCTGAAAGTTGCCGTCTCGGTCATTCAAACGCCGGGAAACCGGGATGATCCACTCACCGTTTTGCCGACTGCGGATCGCCGGACCGATATGGACGATCAGGGAGGCGTTCTGCTGGTGGAAAACGAAATAGTCTCGATCCGCCACTCCTGCGCCCCTGTGCAGGTCGTCGAAGGAGGTAGTGATCCAGTGGCCGTGCTTGTCGAACAGGAACAGGCCATGCAGCTGTTCAAGCGATTGCACGCGGCGGGCAAAGGTTTGCTGCAAGCGTGGCTGAACCGCAGGACCCAAACCGTCGACCTGGATCCAATCCGCCAGACTGGCCAGGACCAGATCGGCCTGGATGAAGGTGTCTTGGGCCTGCTGGGCCATGGCTCGGGTAAGGGTGGCCGAGGCGATGCGGGCCGACGCCACGTCGTGGCTGCGCGATTGCTCCAACTGCAGGTAAAGCAAACCACACAGGCACAGGCACACCGCCGCGATAAACATAACCGCAGCCTTGAGCAGCGGCAGGCGTTTCAGGGCACCGGCAGGGATATGAAAAGGATCGTAGATGGAGATTGGCAAGCGAATTCCTGAAGAGGGCAAAGCATGTGCGAATTCGCGCATAACCCCCAATATTCGTGAGCTTAGCCTACCGCTTGTGACGCGGCAATTTGCCCGTGCAGCGGAGCCGATGGGTGGCTGGAGTGGATCCAAAACCCCGCCCCTGGGCCAGTAAGAATGTCCGCTTCAGAACGAATAAATCTCCGTGGCGAGGGCATGCACACCCGCACGTTCGACAGCGTTGAAAGACTGTTTTTTTACAAGCAAACCTTCCTGGGGGGCTATCTAAATTGCGTGACGCCCCATAACGTATGGTCGCCTTTGACTTCCAAGTGCCCCGTCGACCATGAGCCAACCGACCCGAAGCGATGATGAACAGGCCCTGACCCGCCCCGGCACCGTCAGTCTGCGCGAGGCGTTCTGGTTCTGGCTCAAACTGGGTTTCATCAGTTTCGGCGGCCCAGCGGGGCAGATCTCGATCATGCATCAGGAGTTGGTGGAGCGGCGGCGCTGGATTTCCGAGCGACGCTTCCTGCACGCCCTCAATTACTGCATGTTGCTGCCGGGGCCTGAGGCCCAACAATTGGCGACGTACCTGGGCTGGTTGATGCACCGAAGCTGGGGTGGAGTGATCGCCGGCGCGCTGTTCGTACTGCCTTCGCTGTTCATCCTTATCGCGTTGTCGTGGCTGTACATCGCTTTTGGCGAAGTGCCGGTGGTGGCGGGTATTTTCTATGGCATCAAACCGGCCGTGACAGCCATCGTGGTGCATGCCGCACACCGGATCGGCTCTCGCGCACTCAAGAACAATTGGCTGTGGGCAATCGCGGCCGCATCGTTCACCGCGATCTTTGCCCTTGATCTTCCCTTCCCTTTGATCGTGCTGGGGGCGGCTGCCATCGGTTATCTCGGCGGCCGCTGGGCACCGGAAAAATTCAGCCTGGGCGGTCACGCTACCCAGCACCAATCCTTCGGCCCCGCCTTGATCGACGACGACACGCCGACCCCGGACCACGCCCGGTTCAGCGCCGCCAGGTTGGCCCGCCTGGTGGTCGTCGGTGCCCTGTTGTGGATGGTGCCCATGGGCCTGCTGACCGCCGTATTCGGCTGGGGCGGCACATTGACGCAAATGGCCTGGTTCTTCACCAAGGCCGCGCTGCTGACCTTCGGCGGTGCCTATGCGGTCTTGCCCTACGTGTACCAGGGCGCCGTCGGGCACTTCGGCTGGCTGACGCCGACCCAAATGATCGACGGCCTGGCCCTGGGCGAAACCACCCCCGGGCCGCTGATCATGGTCGTGGCCTTCGTCGGTTTCGTCGGAGGTTACGTGATGCAGGTGTTCGGCCCTGAACAGGCCTTCCTCGCCGGCGCCGTCGCGGCCACGCTGGTGACCTGGTTCACGTTCCTGCCCTCGTTCCTGTTCATCCTGGCCGGCGGCCCGCTGGTGGAATCGACCCACAACGCATTGAAATTCACCGCACCGCTGACGGCGATTACCGCGGCGGTGGTCGGGGTAATCCTCAACCTGGCCTGCTTCTTCGGTTACCACGTGCTCTGGCCCAACGGTTTTGCAGGTGCCCTCGACTGGCCGTCAGCGATCATCGCGATTGCGGCGGCGGTTGCGCTGTTTCGCTACAAGCGCGGGGTGATCCAGGTGTTACTGGCGTGCGGGCTGGCCGGGCTGGCGGTGCATTTGCTGCGCTAGACGAGGCGCTTGATCAGGTACGTCGCCGAGGCCGGGCACAAGGTCTTGAACTGGGCCGTCGCGCTGATCGAAGCGGGCGCCAGCGAGCGATCCTCCGGCAGATAGCCCTGGCCGGTAAAAAACGCGGTGGCGCTGTCGGTCAACAGGTGGAGCCGCTCCACCCCCTCGCGTCTCGCAAACGCTTCGACAGCGGCCAGTACCGCCACCCCAGCCCCCCGTCCCCGCTGTCCCTCAAGGACAACCAACGAGCGCAGCAACCGCTCGGCCCCCTCCCCCTCGATGCCCACAAATCCCACGTCGACACCCTGGTGGTTGAAGCTGAAGAACTGTCGACCGGAATATGACAGGTCGTCCACGGGTAGCCCGGCCTGGGTGAGCGCATCGCGCAATGGTCCCAGGTCGTTATTGCTTAGAGCGGTCATGTGCATGGTGGGTGCTCGTCTATGTCTTGCCTTGATCATCGGGCACCCCGAATTTGGTTACAACCCACGGGTGCATCGGAGAGCGGGGTTCAATAGGATTGCTCGAAAGTAAGCCACTGGCGTACATTAGCAATGATTTTTATTGAAACTCCAATTTTTACCCGTCGGGTCAAAGAACTGATGGATGACGATGATTTCGCTGTCCTACAGAAAATACTGGTCTGCAGCCCTTCCGCTGGTGAGGTTATGGAAGCCACCCGGGGGATCCGAAAGATTCGTATCGCAGCCAAAGGCCATGGCAAACGGGGGGGAGCCTGGGTGATCTACTACCACTTCGTCCATGCTTCGCGGATCGCGTTACTGATGATATATCCGAAAAATGAACAGCAAGACTTGACTGTCGATCAACGAAAAGCGTTGAAATTGATTGTCGAGCACTGGAGATAACCATGAGCAAATTTTTCGATGAGCTGATGGAAAGCGTACAACAGATGGATGAAATCGTCCGAGGCGAACGCCAGCCGTCACGGGAATTCATCGTCGATGCGTTGCAAGTTAAGGAGATACGCAAGGCTACCGGCCTGACCCAAGCCAAATTCGCAGCACTGATCGATGTCCAACTGGGCACGCTTCGCAACTGGGAGCAAGGACGACGCGAGCCTACCGGCCCCGCCAAAGCGCTGCTGCGGGCGATTCATAATGATCCGAAACACGTGATCAGCGCCTTAGCCGTTTAAGCATTGCCGAAATGAACAGAACGCTCAGGCAATGCTTTCATGTGGCGAAGGCGCTTGCTCCCATGACCCAGCGCAAATGGACACCCCAGCCCATCAGCTAAGCTCAACCTATCATCACGACAGGGAATCGACATGAGCAAGGCAGACGAGCTAGCGGCCAAACTGAGGAAAACCCAGCAGACCCGCGCCGATACCGACAACTGCGCCGACCTGGCGATCGAGCACTGGCCGGCCCAGGTCTACGAGCTGTATCGCCAGATCGAAACCTGGCTGACGCCCGTGTGCGAGGCGGGCCTGGACATCCGGCGCAACCCCACCCACGTCTTTGAAAGTCATTCCAGCGGTTCAACGTACAACTACGCCATCGACCAACTGATGATCGAAGGCAATCATCGCCGCATTTTATTCGACCCGATTGCGCGCTTCTCGGCCAAGGGAGAGGGCTGCATTGAAGTCCATATGAAGGGGCAGGAACACTGCATCGTGCGCACGCTCGGTGAGCATGGTGAATCGCGCTGGCATATCCAGGCCCTGCGCTCGACCGGGCAAGAGCGCCCTGAACCTGCCACTCTGGACGAAGACGCCTTGCTCTCGCTGGTAGAAGAAGGCCTTGGCCTGTAACGTAAATGGGCGACCCTTGATCGCCCATTTCCATTGGAGAACACGCTAGATCTGCGGCGCTGATTCGAGTGCTGGATCGCTTCCGGGCACTGGCAGCGTCAGTTCTTGGGCCGGCCTTCCCACAAGTCTATTCAAGGCATTGTCGATTTCGTCAGCCGCGCCTTGCGCATATCGAACATCCGCCCAGCTCCAGTACGGATCGGATATCAGCCCGCCCACCGCCTGTGCGCACAATTCATCGCTGCTGATGCCCATCTTCCCGGCTGCGGCGATCACGGCCATAAGGGCTTGCTCTAATTGGGAAATTCGCTCGGTCGTCACAATGAACCAACGTGATGGATAACAAACCCAGAGCATAACAAGCCATTAATATGCCACCAACTCAAGGCGCCCAACGGTCGCCCTTCCTGGCGTGCATGATTCGCCTCAACCCGCCGCGCCATAGGACGCCGCCCCCCAGTCGATGACGACTCCCGGACCGCTGACCGGGCAGCCAGCACAGTCAGCACAGTCAGCACAGCGGCCATAGCCAACACGGACGCACTGGTTTCGTGTCCTTCATGTTGTTAGTGATCGGTGTGGCGGGGCTGCTGGGCACCTTCCTGATCGGGCCCTGCTACTGCCCTGCTTCGCCTTCGAAGGCATGGAGGGCGGGCAGGCGCAATAGCAGCCAGACCAGGGCGATGGCGACGATCGGCACGATGCAGAAAAACGCGCCACGCCAACCGATGATCGCCCCCAGGAAGCTGCCCAGCGGTGCAGCGACCACGGTCGCCAAGGCATTGCCGCCATTGACGATAGCCAGTGCCCGAGGAATCTGAGCGTCCGGCACGAGCCGCATGGCCGTGGCCGCCGACAGCGACCAGAAGCCGCCAATGGCTATGCCGATCAACGCGCGACCGACCATGAAGACCGAGTAATTCGGTGCGAACGCCACCACGGTGCCTGAAACGATCATCAGCAAGGTCAGCCCCAGCAGAAGCCATTTACGGTCGACCCGTGCGGCAATCGAGGCGATAAATAGACTGGTGATCAGGGCAAAGGCACCAGAGACGGCAATGCCTTGACCGGCCTGCCCTTCGCTGACATGAAGATCGGCCGCTACCGGCGTCAGCAAGCTGACGGGCATGAACTCCGAGGCAACCAGCACGAACGCGGCGAGCGCCATGGCAAGTACCGCGCCCCAGGCGGGCGGGTCTTGTGACAATGGGTTATCGGTTGAATGACAATCCTGTATTGCTTGATGGAGCTGTGGGAGCGAGCCTGCTCTCGATAACGGCGGCGCATTCAACATCAGTGCCTCAGGCAGACCGCTATCGCGAGCAAGCTCGCTCCCACAGTTTTGAACGGGGGGATTCACCTATTTCGTGCCCGCCACACCTCCCCTGTGGGAGCGAGCTTGCTCGCGATTCTTTGTGGATTGAGCGGGGGAGTATTTTCAGCGCTCAATCCGGCCGGCCGTTAACGCATTACGCTGGGATGCTTGCCTGATCCTATGAGTTCTTCCGTCGCGTATAGGCAGCGCTTCGTTTAGCACGTTAATGTTCTGCCTATAGCGCTTGAGCCAAGATGACACCCCGGAGCCGACATGGCCGTCCAACGCAGATCCGTACAAGAGACACTGACCGCCATCATCAGCGCCTGGACGCCACACCCGGGCGACTTCGAAACGCCCATTCCCGGCGTCGTCTTCTTCCGGCGTGAAACCCCGGCGCCGCCGGTGATTTGCATGATCGAACCGAGCATCGTGCTGGTGGCCCAAGGCGAGAAGCAGGTGTGGATCGGTGGTGAATCCTATGGCTACGACACCGGGCGGTTCCTCATGACCTCCCTGGACATCCCGGCCAATTCCGAAGTGCTGCAGGCAAGCCCGGAACAACCCTGCCTGGGCCTGGTCCTGAGGCTCGACTTGCGCATGGTGGCCGATCTGGTCGCCCAAGGCAGCCTGTCGCGCCGCGTGATCGCGCGATCGGAATCGGCGTAGCAAGTGCGGCCTTCAAGGTGGGCTATGAAAGCCCTTCGCAATTCAGCCGCGAATACGCCCGCTTGTTTGGCGTCCCGCCCAAGCGGGACATTGCGGCATTGCGTGGGCCGGCCAAGGCTGGCTGACTCATCATCGAGCATGGCCCTGTGGGAGCAAAGCTTGCTCGCGATGCCGTTACCTTGGCTTTCAGAAGACCGCATCAGCTTCATCGCGGGCAAGCCTTGCTCCCACAGAGCCATGCCTTTGCGCCAACGCAACGCACCTCAACGCCAGAATCATCGTCGGATCAACAAGCGCCACCGTGTGCCCATTGATATCGAACGCCTCGCAATGCGCCAGCACCAGCGGCAACTCCGTACACCCCAGGATTAACACCCCAGCCCCCAACTCGCACAGGTGCTCAGCCGCCAGCAACAATTGCTCCCTGCAAAGCCCTTGCGTGAAGCCAGCCTTGATACCCCGCGGTCCGTAGATCGCGTCCATGACCATCGCCTGGTAATCGACACCTGGCGTTAGGAGCTGGAGCCCGGCATGACGCGCCGCCTGGTGATAAACCTGGCTCTGCACCGTACCGGACGTTGCCAGCAGGCCAATCGCCTGGCCCGAACCATGAGTGCGCGCGATCCACGCCACCGTCTCACTCAGCATGTTCACGATGGGCACCCTCAGGTGCGCCTGGATCCGCTCGACGAAGGCATGGGCGGTGTTGCAGGGAATTGCGATGGCGTTGGCGCCGGCACTTTCGAGACGTTTGCACGTGGCGTACATCGCCATCGTCGGATCGGTCTCATCCCGCAACAGGTTCGCCGTCCGGTCCGGTATCTGCGGATTTTGCTCGACCACCATCTTGATATGGTCCTGGTCCTTTACCGCTGGCGTATTGGCCACCACCTTGGCCATGAAATCCACCGTGGCGGCAGGCCCGACGCCCCCCACGATGCCCAGCTTGAAGGGGGGGCGCCTGGGCTGCTGGTCCAGCGTCGCGAAGTCGGCGTAGATCTCATTGATGTCCAGCACGCTGATCCCGCGACGTTGCAAGTCGGCACAGACCAGGGAAAGCTCGGTCATGCCGGGCAGGATCACCGTCGCACCCTGGGCCTGCACTGAGCGACACGCCCGATAGACCGCCTCAAGCGGCACGCCTTCGAGATGACCGTCCTTGATGCCGTTGAGGCCGTACATCGCCTCCATCAACCCTGCTTGAGCGTCTGCGTCGGGGTAAACGATCTGAAAGTCTTTGCCGAAATGGCGCTCGAACAACCCGCAATGGCGCACAAAGTCGGAGGCGATCACCCCCAACGTCGCCTGGGACGGCACCGTGTGGCTGACGTGCAGGGACAAGGCGGCCATCATGTCCAGCACGGGAATGCCCAGCGCCTCCTCGATTTCAGCGCGAAAGGTGTGGCTGGCGAAGCATGGGAGCATCACCGCATCGAAGCCACTGTCCTCGAACGACTTGCACACCTGGAACACATAGAACTTGCGCGACGTCATGTTCGCGCCCCGGTCCAGCGGCAGCAGCACGTCCTTGAAGGGGTGCTGCTCGAACAGGAAATGGTAGCGCCCCTGATCCTCGAGCACCGCCCGGGACTTGACCAACTTGTAGAACAGATCGCCCCCGGCCAGTGCCCCAAGGCCACCGACGATTCCCAACTTGCGCACCACAGAAGCCTTGTGGCTGGACTTCGCTTTAACCTTCATGAGTCTGTCCTCAAACCACCGGCACCGGCTCGGATCGTGAACGAGCCGAGGCATGTCCACCCTCCTCCTCGCCGGCTTCTTCGTGGGGTTCGGACTTGGCGACGACCGCCGTCGCAATGCTGTTACCCACCACATTGGTGGCCGTGCGGGCCATGTCGAGGAACTGGTCGATGCCGATGATCAACAGCAGCCCTGCCTCGGGAAGATTGAACATCGGCAACGTGGCCGCGACCACGACCACCGAAGCTCGGGCGACACCGGCCATGCCCTTGCTGGTGACCATCAGCGTCAGAAGAATCAGCAACTGCTGAGTGAGACTCAGATCAATGTTGTAGGCCTGGGCGATGAACAGGATGGCGAACGCCTGGTACATCATCGAGCCGTCAAGGTTGAACGAATAGCCCAGGGGCAACACGAAGCTGGACACACGTTTTGGCGCGCCAAACTTCTCCAGCGCCTCGATGGTTTTTGGGTAGGCGGACTCACTGCTGGCGGTGGAAAAGGCCAGGAGAATCGGTTCACGGATGAGCTTGCCGAGGTGGAAAACAGAGCGACCGAGGAACAGGTAGCCGGCACCGAACAGCAACGCCCAGAGGATCAGGATCCCCAGGTAGAACTCGGCGATCAGCTTGCCGTAATCCACCAGCAAGCCAAGCCCCTGGGTGGTGATTGCCGAGGCGATGGCGGCAAACACCCCAATCGGCGCGAAGGCCATCACGTAGTCGGTGATCTTGAACATCACCTTCGCCAACTCTTCGATGGAGTCTGTGATCCGGGTGTAGCCCGCCCGCTTTACCCCCGCCAACGCAAAGCCGAAAAACAGCGAAAACACCACGATCTGCAGGATCTCGTTGTTGGCCATCGCTTCGGCAATGCTGCGGGGAAACACGTGGCCGATGAACGCCTTGAGACTGAAGTCGCCAGTATTGACCGGCACGGCCGCCGTTGCTTGCTGGGCCACGTCCATGTTCAGCCCGGCACCGGGTTGAAACAGGTTGACCAGCCCCATTCCGATCAGCAGCGAGACGACCGAGGCGGTGACAAACCAGGCCATCGCCCGGGCCCCGATCCTGCCGACAGAACGAGAATTGCCCATGCTGGCGATACCGCCCACCAACGTCGCGAATACCAGGGGCGCGATGATCATCTTGATCATGCGCAGGAAAATATCAGTGACCATCGAGAAGTAACTGGCGATCTCTTTGGCACTTTGCTCGCTCCCTGCGAAATGGTGACACGCCCAACCGACCAGCACGCCCAGGGCTATGCCCATTGCAATTCGACGTGGGAGCTTATTCTTCTTCACGGTGCTGTCCTCAAGTAGTTCTTGGAGTTTTTTACTTGGCAGGATCGATTCTAAGGAGCGGATCCGGGAGGATGATGAGTAATCCGGCTAACCCCATGCGCTTTCGGAATAGTTCGCGAAAGGCCGCGCTATACCGGGGGATTGCGCAGTAAAATCGCGCTCTCACAGGGGGAGTTCTCGATATGCAACTCAAATGGCTGGATGATCTTCTGGCGATTGGCGAATGGAAAAATTTCTCCCGCGCGGCCGAGGTTAGATGCGTGACGCAATCGGCCTTGTCCCGGCGTATCCGCTCACTTGAGGAATGGGTGGGCGTCAAGCTGGTGGATCGGGGCACCTACCCTGTCCAACTCACCCCGGCCGGAGTCACCTTCTGCGATGAAAGCCGAGAAGCCCTCGCCGGATTGCTGAGGCTGCGCTCGACGCTGCGCGACGTGGAACGAATGCCGGGACGCTCCATCCAGATCACCGCTGGCCACAGCCTGTCGATGACCTTCCTGCCCAAGTGGCTCTCGCAATTCCAGCAACACAACGAGCAGTTCAACGCCCGGGTGGTGGCCGCCAACATTCATGACGCCGTCATTGCCTTGGAAGAAGGCAGTTGCGACTTGATGATGGTCTACCATCATCCGCTTGCCCCCATCCTGCTGGACGCCGAGCGTTTTGGCAGCCTGGTGCTCGGCCACGACGCGTTCATTCCCCTATGCGCGCCCAACCCCAAGGGCGAACCGCTGTTCCGCCTGCCCGGCCGCGCCGGCAAACCGGTGCCCTACCTGGCCTATACGGCAACGACATTCCTCGGGCGCGTCGCCGACATCGTCATCAACAACGGCCCTGAACCGATCGCGCTGGAGCGCTGTTATGAAGCGGACATGGCGATGCTGCTGATGCGCATGGCCATCGAGGGCTATGGCGTGGCCTGGTTGCCGCAGAGTGCGGTGGCCGACGAGTTGGAGCGTGGGCTATTGGTGCGGGCCGGCGGCGAGCAATGGAGCACGCGATTAGAAATTCGCTCGTATTGTGCGATTGCCAATCGCAATCCGACGATGCGCAAGTTGTGGAAGACATTGGAAGGTGCATCGTTGCATCGGCTGGGCAGCGCACCGAGTGCGAACTGATCACGCCACCCAAGCGTTGTTGGCAAATGGTAGGTACACGCCGATTGACTCTGGGAGCGAGCTTGCTCGCGATGACGGCAGCACATCAAGCATCGCCATCAACTGACCCGCCGCTATCGCGAGCGAGCTCGCTCCCACAGGTTCCAGGCTGCACAGATGATGAGCAAGGCAATGCAGGCGACCTCATGAGGTCGCCCACTTCCATTACGACGCCAACACCTGCGCCTGCAATCGCCGCCCGATCACATCCAGCAAATCACACCCGTCGCGCAGGGGGATCGCCAGCACTTGGGCAAAATCCTGGAGTACCACCGCGTCCGTACTGATGTCGGAACGCATGGCGAGGTTTTCCAGTAACTGGGTGACAGCGGCGATGCGGTAAGCGGCGGTGTCGTGCAACACGTCCAACGGTGCTTCAGTGTCGATCAGGAGCGCGTGGAAATTGTTTTCGATACCGGTGATGGGCATGTAGCGGGACATGGCGGTTACTCCTGCGGGAATGGGAGGTCAGTGGCGGATTGGGATGCCGCTGGCAAAGGGAGCGAATCCTGGATCGAGATTCGGATACTTGGCAGGAGATGTTCGTGGGTGACGCTAGACGAAAGCCACCTTGGATTGGCTGTGGCTGTCGGAGGGTTGGGGGTGAGTTTTTTCATTGGCTTGTACCTAGGTTATGTAAAGGAACTGCCTTCACCACTTCCACCTGGTGGGTGGCAGCTGTACGCGGGTGTGGAAGACCGAGAACCTAGGACCCGGCGCACCCGAAGGCGCCCCGCGTACAGCCGCCGTAATTTAACAGCAGACCTAGGAAAAGCGTCTGCTTTTTAATTTAGCGGTGCAACGCGCTAGGTTTTCACAAGGGCTTCCACACCCTCTCGCTGAATTTGCAGCGACGGAGAAAACTTAGCGCACGGGGTGATTGGGTGGATAGTCAGCGGGGAGCGACGCAGCTTGAGGGAAATTTCCGATGGGGGTGTCCGGCGCTGGACTCAACAGTTCAGGCGATGGGAAGCAAGAATGATTTCGAGTCAAACCCTACGCAAACGGTATTACCCGGTCCGACGTGAAGGATCTGGAAAAGCGCCTAGCCGCCATGACTGAGGAGCTGCACAAGATGGTGGACGCATCCAGGCCCGGTAAAGCCAAAGCATCGGTATGAACCGAGAAGATCGATTTACTCAGGAGCAAGGCACTGTCTTAACCCAGTGCCTTCACCCACACCCACAATAATCCGCTTGCCCATTTTCTCCCCCACCTCCAACGCCTGCCCATCCCGCTGCTTCCCCCGCCGCGCCAAACCCACCAGGCGCGGAATCAACTCGCCTTCCGGCAAGTGCTGCCAGAATCGCCCTGGCATATGCTGACGCAACGCCTGGGGATTGAGCCGCGCCGGGTTGAAGATGTGTCTGTAATAGGTCCGCCACAGCTCAGCCCCAGGATCTTCAGCGTGACGCGCCCAATGCTGCCACTGCTCAGGGCAACGTCGCTGGTAATCCAACGATTGCCCATCGAAACGGATACCGTCGCGAGGCGTTGCGATCAGCCAGCGCTGTTGTCCCAGTCGCTCGGCAAAATGGCCACTGGCGCTTTCGAGGATGTCATGGGCCGGCTGGTGGTAGGCGACCAGATCCAGCTGCAGTCGCTCGGCCAATGCTTGCGGCAAGGGAACGAAGCGGACGAAGGCATGCAGATGATGAGCCTCGCGCTGGACCTGCTTGATCCGCCGCTGCAGCTCACTGCCCAGGCGGTCGCCCGCGAGCATTGCAGTGCGGTCGCCATGGGCAACCCGCCAAAGCACCTCATACAGCAGATTCCAACGTTGTTCGCCCTGGTAGCGACCAGCCTGTTCGAGTTGGGTCAGCAAGGCTGCGGGAACCCGCGTGCGGAACGGGCCCGGCCCTTGGGGCAGCGGCGCCGGCACGGCCAACAAGTCGGCCATTGGGCCCTGGGCCCACGTGACATCGCTCGGGTCGATACCGTGGCCGAGCAGCGTTCGAGCCTGGTCCCGCCACGTAGCGAAATCATCCTCGCAATCCAGGGCAATCACGGCCAAAGCCCCATCTGCACCGGCCGCTGGGGGTCACGCAACCGCGCCCGCAGCAGACCGCTGCGCACCTGGGCGTCAGCAGGCCGGTAGTCGCTGGTGACAATGAACGGTAGCGCCTTCTCCAGCACGCACCGCAACTGCACCAGGTCGTCATAACGCACCCGCCGCTCCCGGCGCAGTGCAACCAGGCGTTGCACACTACGCAGGCCAATCCCCGGAATACGCGCCAACAATGCGGGTTCGGCGCGATTGATATCCAGCGGGAACACCTCGCGATTGGCCAGCGCCCACGCCAGCTTGGGGTCGATGTCCAAGTCCAGGTTGTGGGTTTCGCTCAAAAGCTCGCCCGCCTTGTAGCCATAACCGCGCATGAGAAAGTCGGCCTGATAAAGCCGGTGCTCGCGCAGCAACGGCGGCGCCGCCAGGGGCACGCTGGCGGGGCTGTCGGGAATCGGGCTGAACGCTGAATAGTAAACCCGTCGCAAACCATACCCCTGATAGAGCGACTCGGCGTTGCTCAGGATGGCGTGATCATCAGTGGCATCCGCCCCCACAATCACCTGCGTGCTCTGCCCGGCCGGGGCGAAGCGAGGCGCCCGCGGCTCGCCGGCCACCGCCTGTTGCCCCTGGTGGATGGTGCCCATGGCTTGGCGGATGGTCGTCAACTGCTTTTCCGGTGCTAGACGCTTGAGGCTGATATCCGAGGACAGCTCGATATTCACGCTCAAGCGATCAGCCAACCGCCCCGCTTCCTCGATCAACAGCGGATCGGCATCGGGAATGGTCTTGAGATGGATATAACCACGAAACTGATGCTCCTCCCGCAGCAACCGCGCCACTCGTATCAACTGCTCCATGGTGTAATCGGCCGAGCGAATGATGCCGGAACTCAGAAACAACCCACTGATGCAGTTGCGGCGATAAAAATCCAGGGTCAACCGCACCACCTCCTCCGGCGTAAAGCGCGCCCTCGGCACGTTGCTGGAACGACGGTTGACGCAATACTGGCAGTCGTACAGGCAAAAATTGGTCAGCAACACCTTCAGCAACGAAACGCAGCGTCCATCCGGCGTATAGCTATGGCAAATGCCCACGCCGTCGGTGGCCCCCAGGCCCTCACGACCACGGGAGCTACGCTTGGGGGCACCGCTGCTGGCGCAGGAGGCGTCGTACTTGGCAGCATCGGCGAGAATGCCGAGCTTGGCGATAAGCTGCATGAAGAGAACTCAGATACTGGATATAAACACAGTATTTTGAGATACGCCTCAATGCAAGCGCCATTGGTCCATTCAACACCTGCCATGAGTCGCCTGGCCGTGACGTAGGCCATGCCAGTGGGATGGGCTATAATCGGCCAACCAACGCGATTGAGGTCCAGCCCATGGGCAATGTCAGCCTTGAAACCAAAAAGGCCTATGCCGCCAGAACGCGTAGATCCAACTACGCGGCCAGCCTCCGCCTGGAGGGCTTCAAAACGACCTTCGCGGACGGCGAACGCAAAATGCCAACGCGCGAAGAGGTCTTGAAGGCCTTCACCCAGACCAGAACCTGATGGCTGACAAATATGGAGTCGGCGAGGACGCTTATTGCTATCCCGGCTCCACGGTCCTTCGCAACAAGCTCGATCTTCGGGACGAACCGACCCTAAGCGAAGCCGAACAACAACTCTCGGCCATCGCAGCGGACAACGTCGAATTCAGCCCTCCTCCCTACAGCCTGGCTTACCTTCAAAACATTCATCGAATCCTGTTTGCAGATTTGTTCGAGTGGGCCGGCGAGTGCGCACCGTCGGCATGTCCAAGCAAGTGACCCGCTTTTGCCAACCCCAGTACATGGAGGCGGAAGCCAACAAAATCTTCATGAACATGGCGACGGCCAACTGGTTCGAAGGGCTCGACAGAGCAGACCTGATCGTCGCCGTTGCAGAAACCTATTCCGACATCAACGTCGTACACCCCTTCCGCGAAGGCAATGGCCGTGCCCAGCGAATTCTGTTTGAACACCTGATCATGAACGCCGGGTTTGAAATCAGTTGGTGGGGGATTGAGAAGGACGAGTGGGTCTACGCCAATATTGCGGCCTATAACGGCGTTATGGAGCCTATGGAGCAGGTCTTCGAGAAATGTATCGGGCAAACGATTCAACTTTGATCGCCTCGACGTCACCCTGCTCAGCGCCTCACGGTGCATCCCGTCAAAGTGCTACAGTTGTCAGCAACTAACATCTGCCAAAGCATAAAAATGCTCACGACAAAATCCTTCCCACCCAACCAAAAAGGTCGTGACTTTGTAGTGGGCGACATTCACGGGCATTTCAAGCTTCTGAAAAAAGCCTTGGGCAAAGTAAATTTCAATACCGAAGCAGACCGTATCTTTTCTGTGGGCGACCTCATCGACCGAGGCCCCGACTCTTCAGATGTACTGAATTGGCTTGAGAAACCATGGTTCCATGCCGTGCGCGGCAATCATGAGCAGATGCTCATTGACTGCATCTCCGGCCACGGGAATATACCTAGGCATATCCGAAATGGTGGGACCTGGCTCTACGAGTTACAACCCACTCTCCAACATGAACTCCTGCAAGCCTTGCAAGCACTTCCGCTGATCATTGAAATCAATCTACCAAGCGATCAAACAGTTGGAGTAGTACATGCCGAAGCGCCAATCATTAAAAGTAACGATGGCTGGCAGGAAGCGAAGGACGCTATTAGCGGAAAATCTGGAAAGTCGAATCAACGACAAGCCTTGAAAACAGCGCTGTATGCCAGGAAAAAAATCGAGCGGCAAGACCACTCTTCCATCAACGGAATAAGCCAGCTCTATGTAGGGCACTCAACCGTATCCGGGGTCATGAGGCTGGGCAATGTCGTCTATATCGATACGGGCTGTGGATTTGCTGATGGCGCGTTAAGCCTGATAGAAATCCCATTCGAAACTGTCGTGAGCATCAGCATGAACGAGTGAGGTCAGGGCGAGTTTTATTTATTCTGAATGCCGGAGCACGAGCTCCCTCTCATTCACGCCACCCCAGACCTGATAAACTGTGCCCCTTTCGCAATTTGTATCCGATCACCATGCCCCTAGAACATATTCCATCACAGCCTCTCTCTCGGCGCTTCAGCGTGGCCCCGATGATGGATTGGATGGATTAACCGCTTTACCTCCCGTTATGCTTGCTTATAGGCGCTTTTTGAGTCTTCCCTGTAGCAAATATTTAGCGCCCTCCAACTGGGTTCCTTACTTGATCGGTGCGCCGCTGGGCCAGAATCCACACCGCTATGTAGACTGGGTTCAGTTCAGCTTGGTGTTCGGAGGTTACGCGAAATCTGAGCAAGGAATCCCCTGCTTAATGTAAAGATTTCAATCTGAAGCGCGTAATTTTCTATCGTGGAAACCAAGATCGACTTTATTCAACAGAATCGGCTAGCAGCAGCCATTCATCCTGACTACCACGCCTCAAACTCGTGCAATTAATGCTCTAAAGCGCTCCCTCCCGCTGAGCTTGGTAGATCGTGGCGAACGTCGGCACAAAGCCAAGGCGACGGGCCAACGCCCCATCGACATGCAAGTGCCATGGGTTGATGACTGGCTCCGCTGACGGCTCCATAGTTTCGCCCAACAACTCAATGAGTTCGTAGTAGGACGTCGGTGCCTCATCGACGATGTTGACCACATGGCCGTCCATTGCCCCAGTCAATCCGAGCAGCATGGCCGTGGCAATATCACGATGATGGATCAAGCTCATTTTCTGAGCCGGGTGCCATTTGCCCTGAACAACATATTTGGGCAGCATTTCCAGATGCCCGTCCTGGTCTCCGTAGACAAACCCAAACCGCTGGATTGACCAGTTCAGCCCGCTCTCACGTAACAGCTGTTCAGCCGCGAGTTTGCTGGCCGGGTAAGCGTGCTGTGGATCGGCAGCATCGTCTTCACGGCCAGGACGCGGGCTGTCGGGGTTATAAATGTTGGTGGTGCTCGACATGATGAAGCGGGCGCCGGGCGCATTGGCTCTGGCCGCCGCGATGAGGCAACGTGTGCCTTCAAGGTTGCTCTTCCAGATGAGGTCAATGTCTTGGGTGCGAAAAACCGCGGCAAGATGAACGATGGCCGATACGCCTCGTACCGCCTCGGTCAACGAGTCGGGGTCAAGTATGTCGCCCTCGATGGGCTCCACACCGTCGGGAAGTTGCTTGCCCGCTCGAACCAATCCACGGCACTCGATGCCTGCTTGCACAAGCCTCTTGAGGAGGCGCTCGCCTACCAGGCCCGTACCCCCGGTCACTAGAATTGTCATGGTTTGCCTCCTTCAGTCAGAAGATGTGTCAGTCTTGCCGTTGCGCCTTCAAGCACTCGAACGAGCGTTGCCAGCTCGGTTGCTTCTACTTTGTCAAAGGAGACCTTCAGGACGAGGTCGATGGGATCAGGCAATTGTTGCCACAACGCGAGCCCGCTGGGCGTGATGGTGAGCAGCCGTTGACGTTGATCCTGTTCGGTCGGCGTCTGCTCAATGAACCCTTTGCGCACCAGGGCACCTACCATTTCACTGAGCGACGGCTTCTCGACCTGCAATATTTTTAGAAACTCGCGCTGTACGGTCGGCCCGTTATTTGCCAACTGCCAAAGGATGTACCACTGTGTCGACCCTAGATCGTAGGGGCGCAGCGTTGCTTCCATGATGGCGCGGCTGGCGATGTAGTAGCGCTTGATCCACGTTGCGGCGGCGTGTTGTTTGAGATGGTCCATTCGACATTGCCCAGATAGTTCGGTGCCGAACCACAATAGTTCGGGTCCGAACGGATTGCAAGCCCTCCTCACGGCATTCGGGGCATTGAACTGACGAACTGCGGCAACTCGCCGTTGGCGTAGAAAGCCATGCGTAGCCTTTCTGTGCGTAATCAAAACTTGTTTTTCGGCGTGCCCTATAGGCTACTGGCCATTGGACTGCTAAATAGGCGCCAGCTCGACGAGCGAGGCCTGTGCGTTGTTTTTACTAATGGCCCAATACGATGGTCAAGCTATCATTCCGCTTGATCGAGTGTGCGCCGATTACATGCATCTGACTGTGGAAAAATTCAAACGAAAAAGACTAAAAAGACTAGACGGCAAAATTGACATTCCTGTAGTTCGCCTCGGCGACTGGTATACAAAAAGCAGCTTTGGGAATACATTTCAAGGATCTCGCCGACTATATTGATCGGCAGCATGCAAAAGCCGCTAAAGAACAGAATCAATTGATGAGCAGGAAAGCGGCGTAAGTAAAAAAAGGGGCGCTCAGCGCCCCACTATATTTAATCCCCACTCACCTGCCGGTCCATCGCGATGAAGAAGAACCCCCAGACAAAACATGCATAAAACCAAAAGCTGCTCACCGATACAACCCTTGCGGCAAGATCTTCTGGCGGAAACAAACCCAATAACCCCAGCGTAAACAAACACATCGCAGAAACAGGATACACAAGCTCGTTAATCTGGGTATGTAGCAATCCAATTATACCGTGGACAAACATTCCGCAAAAAGCCATCCAGAGCGTTTTAAGTATGACAATGAAAAAAACCATTAGCCAAGCGGCTGCCTGTTTACCTTCCCAGTTCACGCTAAACCAAATGGTATCATCAATAGACACAACCAACCCGGTCTGCATTATGTATGCAACGGCTAGCATAGGCAGGGCAAAGATCTTAGCTAAGTCTTGAAGACTCTTCATATCCGTAAGTTTTGGAACAAGTTCAGCAGCCATAAATCTTCCACTAGTAAATTTCTGATAGCTATGCGCAATAGCTCTAAACCAGCTCCCAAGGCTTATCATTTCTTCCGAGTACAGCCTTTAAAACCCCTTCCTTCCTCATTTCTGTAGCAGCCCAACGAGCATCATATTGCCACGTATAAAGAAGCGAACCTGACCGCTTGATTTCAACTTCGTAATTATCCCAAATGTATTTGGCCACATCCCTTGGCCACCCTACTCCACCCATGGATGTCAGTGCAGCTGCCACCCATATTTTCATATCACTCCTTGCAGCCATTTTCCCCTCCCACTAGTTAGCGCTTTTCCCTATTTGACTTACATGTCCAAACACGCCCTGAGCCAAGGCCAGTTTTTGAAAGTATCGCCTCGGACTCGTAAATGTGTATACCGACGTAGAGTATTCCAATCGCGTATCCAGAAACACTCGACACTCTAGGAATGTCCCAGTCCATTTCAAAAAGCCGACTCACCCCCTCATGCCGCAGGTCATGAAAATAAAGATCCTCGATCCCCATAATAGGGCAGGTCGAGTGAGTGCAGCCGAGATTGATCTGCCGTTGTAGGGGAAAATTTCTTTCTTTACCTTAGGCATTGCCTGGAGGATTGCCCAGGCCTCGTCTGGCAAATGGCACCACACATCGTTACCAATTTGCTGCCCAGGATTCTTCATATCCCGCACCAATACAGCCTGCCGTGACTCGTCCAGATCGTCCCAATAGATACGCGTTATCTCTTCCTGCCGGCGCGTCGAGAAAAGGCAAATGCAATGATCTTTGGCATCGGGATAGAGCTATTTACCCCTGGCCTCCCGTTCGAAAAAGTACTCCATTAACTGGTCCAGCTCCTCCAAGGTTGGCCGGCGGTTACGCTCTTTGCTCTTAGACCATCCCGATTCTGCACAACACCCTACGAGCATCAGGCATTGCATGCGGGTCGACCTCATAACCCCAGGCCGGACGCGCCACGGATAGCACCGCTCCCAAATGCGACAAATCGTTGCCCACCGTTTGCGCTTGGACACCGCCACCCTCCTTGCATATACGCCACTGAGCAAAATCCACGAGCTTCTGGCTGTTCAATGCCGAATCTTCGACCTCACCCAGCCACGTCTCCTTGATCGCCATCAGGGTTGCTCGTTTAGTCTTCCCCAGCGGTCGGATCTTCTCGTACTCGTCCAGGTACTGATCGATCATCTTCCTGATCGTCACACCCTTCCGGTTCGCACGTTCGATAGCACCTGGCGCGGCCAGCTCCGTCTCCCGACGCTTGATCCATGCCTGAGCCACCTGCTTGCGGTCGAAGGTTTGGCTTTCCTGATAAACTGTCTTCCCGTCCCGATTGATCCGTATCTGCGCCGTGTAGGCCGTCGAATTGTCCCTACGCTAGCGTGATGTGATCGTACCCGTATCCAGTTGCTAAATTGCTGAAACCGGATGCTACAACGTAGCAACCGCCTTTCAAAACAGGGAAAATGGGTAAAAACCGCTGTATAAAAGATCCGTATCAATGAATTTAGAAAAAACTGAATCGCCCGTAAATACTGGTCCCCCCCGTTCAGAGCCGTCCCGCCGCTTCAGCGTGGCCCCCATGATGGACTGGACCGACGCCCACTGCCGCTTCTTCCTACGCATCCTCTCCAAACACGCCCTGCTCTACACCGAAATGGTCACCACCGGCGCGCTGCTCAACGGTGACCACGAACGCTTCCTGCGCCATCACCCATCCGAACATCCCCTGGCTCTGCAACTGGGTGGCAGCGTGCCTGCCGACCTGGCCGCCTGCGCCCGTATGGCCCAGGAGCACGGTTACGACGAGGTGAACCTCAACGTCGGCTGCCCCAGCGACCGGGTGCAGAACAATATGATCGGCGCGTGCCTGATGGGGCATCCGGGGTTGGTGGCCGATTGTGTGAAGGCGATGCGTGATGCGGTGTCGATTCCGGTGACGGTCAAGCATCGCATCGGGATCAATGGGCGGGACAGTTACGAGCAGTTGTGTGAGTTTGTCGGGACGGTGCGCGAGGCCGGTTGCACGAGTTTTACCGTGCATGCGCGGATTGCGATTCTGGAGGGGCTGTCGCCGAAGGAGAATCGCGACATCCCGCCGCTGCGTTATGAGGTGGCCGCGCGGTTGAAGGCGGATTTTCCGCAGTTGGAGATTGTGCTCAACGGTGGAATCAAGACGCTGGAGGCCTGCCACGAGCATCTGCAGACGTTCGACGGTGTGATGCTGGGGCGCGAGGCCTATCACAACCCGTATCTGCTGGCCGAAGTGGATCAGCAGTTGTTTGGCAGCACCGCGCCGATCATCACCCGGGCCGAGGCGCTGGCGCAATTGCGGCCTTATATCGCCGATCATCTGGCCGCTGGCGGGGCGATGCATCACATCACCCGTCACGTGTTAGGGCTGGGCACCGGGTTCCCGGGGGCGCGGCGGTTTCGGCAGTTGTTGTCGGTGGACATCCACAAAACCAAGGATCCGCTGGCGTTGCTGGATCAGGCGGGGCAATTGCTGGAAGGGCGTTAACCGTCACTTGCTTTGAACCTGCGCGCTGTTTTGGCATCGTATCTACCGATACCGCCCCGGCCTTTCAAACAGCCGTTTTCAGGTTGTTGCCGCTGGGGCCGTCGATACCTCTTCACGCCCTTGAGTGGCTGCCGGCCCTCGGGTAATGTCAACGGACCCATAGGACAGAGCACGCTCATGACTTCCAAGCTGGAACAACTCAAACAATTCACCACCGTCGTGGCCGATACCGGCGACTTCGAGGCCATCGCCCGCGTCAAACCCGTGGACGCCACCACCAACCCTTCCCTGCTGCTCAAGGCGTCGGCCATTCAGGGCTATGCCGAGCAACTGAACGCCTGCGTGGCAGACTGCAAGGGCGATGTGGGCTTGGCCAGCGACCGCTTTGCCGTAGCGGTCGGGCAAGAAATCCTGAAAGTGATCCCGGGGCGTATTTCCACTGAAGTGGACGCGCGCCTGTCGTTCGATACCGAGGCCATGTTGAAGCGTGCGCATCGTCTGATCGACCTCTACGAAAAGGCCGGTATTGGCCGGGATCGGGTGTTGATCAAGATTGCTTCCACCTGGGAAGGCATTCGTGCTGCCGAGCAGTTGGAGCGTGAAGGCATCCAGTGCAACCTGACGCTGCTGTTCTCCTTCGCCCAGGCCGCGGCCTGTGCCGATGCCGGGGTGTTCCTGATCTCGCCGTTCGTGGGCCGTATCTACGACTGGTACAAGAAAGCCAATGGCAACGACTACACCGGCGCGGATGATCCGGGCGTGCAGTCGGTGACGCGCATCTACAACTACTACAAGGCCAATGACTACAAGACCGTGGTCATGGGCGCGAGCTTCCGCAATCTCAACCAGATCGAGCAACTGGCCGGGTGCGACCGCTTGACCGTCAGCCCGGACCTGCTGGAAAAACTCGCCGCCGACGAAGGCAAGCTGGAGCGCAAGCTGGCGCCAGGGCAAGCCGGGGAAGCACGCTTGATCCTCAACGAAGCGCAGTTCCGCTGGTTGTCCAACGAGGACGCCATGGCGACCGAGAAACTGGCCGAAGGTATCCGTCAGTTCGCCCGAGACCAGGAGAAGCTGGAGGCATTGCTGCAAGCCAAGCTTTGAGCTGATCCAGCCGGCATGCAAAAAGGGCGAACCTGGTTGGGTTCGCCCTTTTTTATGCGGCTTGGCTTAAGGGATATGGCGGGTCGGCAAACGCCATCGCGAGCAAGCTCGCTCCCACAAAGGATGTCAGAACGCCACAAAACCTGTGGGAGCGAGCTTGCTCGCGATGAAGCCGGTACAGCCTACACAAAGCCCAAGGCTCAAGGTCAAGGCCGCTCCAGCGCATTCACCAGATCATGGAACGCTTCACGATTGGAATCGTTGAGCCCCATGAGGATCTTGTGGGCTTCAAGCACCTTGATCCGCACTTCCTCTTCGGACTGATCCTGATCAGGCAGGTCGTCCAGGCATTCCGGACACGGCACGGGGTCGCCCACGATGTTGAACACCTGGTCGAAGCCCATCGATTGCAGCAGACGGGTGATGTCGTTGTGGGTGGTGACGACGGTCGGCAGCAGGCCGACCTTTTGCCGCGACAGGATCGACAGCTTGGCCAACAGGCCCAATGTGGTGCTGTCGATGCTGCGGGTTTCGGTCAGGTCGATCACGATGGCGCTGAAGTTCAGCGCGGTGAAGATCCGCTCAATAGTCGCATCCAGCGCCGAACACAGGGTCAGGCGCACTTCACCGACAAACTTCAGGACGAAGGTGCCGTCCTGCTCGGCGAACTGGATTCTACCGGTACTCATCAAAGGTTCCTGCTCAACACTAACAGGGCGATATCATCCGGCATCTCCCCGAGCGTGGCTAATCCAAACACTTGACGCAAGCCTTCCAGGCTACCGCCCGCTGCGCTTACCCGTTCAGGCAAGGCCGCTTCTTTCTCTTTGAGTGTAGGTTCCGTCAAAAGGTCCAAAATGCCATCAGACATCAGCGTCAGGCTGAATGTCGGTGGCAATTCCAGCACGTGGTCTTCGTAGGTGGCCTCGTTGAACAGGCCCACCGGCAAACCACGCCCTTCCAGGTAACGAACACTGTCTGGCGTATACAACACAGGCAACGGCAGGTGACCGCCGATGCTATAGGTCAACAAACCCGTCTCCTCGTCGATGACTCCACCGACCATCGTGACGTGTTTGCCCAGCTTACAACTGATCAGGCCTCGGTTGATATGCCCAAGGACTTCCGACGGCTTGAACTCTGGCAACGTGCCATTACGCTTGGATTCGAACAGCAGCCGCGTGGTCATGAACTTCAACAGCACCGTCACGAAGGCCGAGGACGCGCCATGGCCGGAAACGTCCGCCAGGTAGAACGCCACTCGCCGCTCATCGACGCGGAAATAGTCCACGAAATCGCCCGACAGGTACAACGACGGGATGATCTGGTGGGCAAAACGGAAATCGTCGACGGTCCAGGGGCTGACCGGCAGCATGTTCATCTGCACCTGGCGCCCGGCGTTCTGGTCTTCCTGCAACAGGTTCAGGCTGGCTTCCAGCTCGCGGTTGGCAGTTTCCAGCTTCTCGCGGTAGCGCTGGTTTTCCACCAACAGGCGCGAACGGTCCAAGGCCCGGCGCACCGAGTGCTCAAGCACCGCGAGGTCTTCAAGGGGCTTGATCAGGTAATCCGCCGCGCCCAGGCGCAATGCCTCGACCGCATCGTTCATCACGCCCGCGCCCGACACCACGATCACCGGGGTCTGCGAGGAAATCTCGGTTACCTGGCGAATGAGTTCGAGTCCGCCCATCTGCGGCATGCGCAGGTCGCAGATGACCAGGTCGGGCTTGTCTTGCTCGAATACCTGAAGACCCTGTTGACCATTGCTGGCCTGCAGGACGCTGAAACCACTGTCTTCCAAGTAGGCTGCGAGACTGGCTCGCACCACTTCGTCATCATCGATTATCAGCAGCGTGGCACTGGTTTTTGGCATGTGGGCAAACGGCGCCAGAATTAGGTTGGCGTAGCGGGCTGGGCGGTCTGGCCTGGCACGCACTACTGGATTCGCTTTCTAGCCTCTCTGTCGTACCGGTTTCAGGCCTTTGCCCTACACGCCCTTACATCAGAGGTGCCCTTCTAAGGCGCAGACGGTACTCCCATCCGCGGGGCGTTTCAAGCTCATGCAGATAGCCGCTTGCCGTCTTTATTTGTCAAAGCACAGAGAGTTATAAGAACCGAGCGAAGCGTAACTCAAATGGAAGGATCAAACCCGCTCAAACACGACGCCAAAGCACAGAAGGCGGCCTTTTGGGCCGCCTTCGTGATTTTACGGGTCGAAATCAAAAATCGTCTTCGACCTGGCCGTCCTTGACTTTGAATTCGCGGTTCTGCAGGTAGGCATTGCGGATGAAGATGTATTTGTCGCCACTCACCATCTTCTCGGCCGACAACAGGCTGGCGCGGGTATCGACGATGTTCAGGCCGTGAATGGAGTTACGCACCGAGACGTTATCGATATAACGATAAGGCGCGGTGTAGTCATCGACCAGCTTGGCCGGCGCGTCACGCAGGGTGCTTGGCCCCAGCAGCGGCAGCATCACATACGGGCCACTGCCCAGGCCCCAGTAGCCAAGGGTCTGGCCGAAATCTTCGTCACTGCGCTGCAGGCCCATCTGGGTGCCCACGTCAAAGAAGCCCAGCAGGCCGAAGGTGGTGTTGAAGATCAACCGGGCAGTGTCGACCCCGGCGGCGGCCGGCTTGGCCTGCAGCACGTTGTTGGCCAGGTTGCCGACGTCGCCGATGTTACGGAACATGTTGTGGATGCCGTCTTCGAGGAACTGCGGCGTCACGTATTGATAACCCTGGGCCAGTGGCTTGAGCGCATAGGTATCGAGGGTGTCGTTGAAGGTGAAGATTGGACGGTTGACGCTTTCCCAAGGATCCTCTTCCGTCGCGGCCTGAGTGGCGTACGGAACCAGCAGGACACAAGCGGAAAGACACAGCTGAGCTAGACGATGGCTCCAGCGCATAGGGAAGAACTCCTTGGATTATTCAGGCAAGGGCGCCGAGCCCAGGCGGTAAGCTGGCTAGTATAAGACGGAACGCGTGGATAGGCAGCACCGAAAAACACCCAGGCCGTAGGACTTTTCCGCGACTGCCCCCCTTCACCTCACTGTCACCGGACTGTCATCGGAGCCCATTAGGCTGCTGGTTATTTCAAGGACGTTCCCATGCCCCGCGCCGAAGCCCTGCCTCTCCCCGCCCCCAGCCTGACCGCCGTACTGTTTGGCCTCAGCGGATGCCTGGTGGATTTCGGGGCGCGCATTCGTCAGCCAGGGGCAACGCCAGCGGATCACGCCCAGCCGACACCCGGCGCCTTGGAAAGCCTGCAACGCTTGCAACAGCTGAATATTCCCTGCGCCTGGCTCGACGAATTGCCTCCCGCCATCAGCCATAGCCTGGCGGCGTCATTGCCCTCCTCCATCAAAGCGCCGCAACTTCCTGCAACAAATTATCCATGGCCAGCGCCGCATGCCTGCTGGCAAGCGTTGATGGCGTTGAACGTCCAGCAGTTGGACGGCTGTGTGTTGGTCAGTGGCGAACCACGGTTGTTGCAGTCGGGACTCAACGCAGGTTTGTGGACCATCGGACTGGCATCCTGCGGCTCTTTGTGTGGCCTGGCGCCCGCCGAGTGGCAGGCATTGAGTCAACAGGCGCGGGAAACCAAACGCGCCAAGGCCACCGTGCAATTGTTCGGCCTCGGGGTGCATTCAGTGATCGATCACTTGGGCGAACTCGACACTTGCCTGGCCGATATCTGCCTGCGCCGCATCAAAGGCGAGAAGCCCTGACCGGGATCATGCAGGGCGCGTGAGTGTGGATTACTCTTAAGGCAGGCCATGGACTTTTGACGCAGCGTCGCGGTCCATGGCTGTGCCTATCAATAAAGGGAGTACGCCAATGCCTGCCCGCGAATTGCAAGAACAGCTCAATACACTGCGCGAGCAATTGGAACAGAATCCACCGCTTACCGAAGTCGAGCGCGATGACCTGCACGCGCTGATGCAACAGATCGAACTTGAGCTTGAGTTGGAAACCCAAACACCGGACACCAACCTCGCGGACAATGTGAACCTGGCCGTCGAACGCTTCGAGCTGGAGCACCCCACGCTGGCCGGGACCTTGCGCAACATCGTGCAAGCCTTGGGCAGCATGGGGATCTGAACCCTTAGCATGCAAAAAGCCCTGCTATCTAGCAGGGCTTTTTAGTTTCACATGCCTGCAATGCAATCCCCCGGTGGGAGCGAGCTTGCTCGCGATAGCGGTGTGTCAGCCAACCTCAATGTTGGAGGTGCTGCCCTCATCGCAAGCAAGCTCGCTCCCACAACAGTTCACTTTCGCAAGGAAAGTTTATTGGCGGACCAGGCGGTGGTTCGGCAGTTGGACGTCTTCAGTACTGCGGTACGGGTTGATATCCAGCCCACCACGCCGTACATACCGCGCATACACCGTCAATTTCTCCGGTTTGAGCAAGCGCTGCAGGTCGAGAAAGATTCGTTCCACGCATTGCTCATGGAAATCCGAATGCTGGCGGAAGCTGACGATGTAGGCCAGCAGGCTGGCCGGGTCCAGGGCAGCGCCGCGATATTCCACCGCCACGCTGCCCCAGTCTGGCTGGCTGGTCACCGGGCAGTTGGATTTGAGCAGGTGGCTGTGCAGGCTTTGCTCGACGGTGCGTGAAGCATCGCAGCGCAGCAGCTCCGGGCGCGGGTGCGCGTAGGAGTCGACGCTGATGTCCAGATCGTCGATGCAGGTACCGGGCAGCGCGACGATGCCTTCACGCTCCACGTCCTTGAGGCTGCGGATGCGCACACCCACCGCCTTGCCGGCTGCAGCCGACAGGTCCTGGCGCAGGGTGGCTTCCAGGCTCGCGGTGTCGGCGAACGGGGTCTGGTTCAAGGAGTTGAGGTACAGCTTGAAGGATTTGGATTCGATGATATTCGGCGAATCCGCCGGAATCGCGAACTCACCGATGGCCACCACCGGCTTGCCGGACGGCAACAGCCACGACAGCTCGAAACAGTTCCAGAAATCCACGCCCTTGTATGGCAGGGTCTCGGCCGTCAGGCCCAGTTCCGCCCATTTCGCGGTGCGCGGGATCGGGAACAGCAGTGACGGCGTGTACGTGGCGATGTATTCGCTGGACTTGCCCAGCGGCGAGTGTTCGGCTGCGGGATGCATGACGGAAACCTGACTGAAGAATCAGCGGATTCTATCAGCCTTTGCCGCAGCCTTTGAGTGCTTACTGACTGACTGTCAGGTCGCCCTTCATCCCGGTCTGCTAGTGGCCGGGAATATGGCAGGCAAACTCCAGGCGCGTGGCCTTTCTTAAGGTCCAGGTCGGCTCGGCGGTCTGGCCCGGCTTTCCCCCCCCTGCAATCAAGCGGGTTCCCATCAACATGTCCATACTCCAATCGGATCAGCGTATGGGAAACTCTATCGCTGCAGGCCTGCCAGTCGGCTGACAGTTCGATTACAACTTTGTCAGGTTGCGCCACGTACCCGCCTGCCACGGTATAACGCCCTCGTCCCACCTCTGCCTTGAGCCGCCCCATGAAACTGCTGATCGTCGAAGACCAAACCAAAACCGGCCAATACCTGCGCCAAGGCCTGGGCGAAGCCGGGTTCAACGCCGACCTGGTGGCCGACGGCGTCACCGGCCAGCAACTGGCCTTGAGCGGTGAATACGCCTTGCTGATCCTCGACGTGATGTTGCCCGGCCGCGATGGCTGGCAGATCCTGCAAGCCGTCCGCGGGGCCGGCCTGGATACCCCGGTGCTGTTCCTCACCGCGCGGGACGCGGTACAGGATCGGGTCCATGGGCTGGAACTGGGCGCCGATGATTATCTGGTCAAGCCCTTTGCTTTTTCCGAGTTGCTGGCGCGGGTGCGCAGCCTGTTGCGCCGGGGCAGTTCGACGCAGCAGGAAACCAGCCTGCAACTGGCCGACTTGCGCCTGGACCTGATCCGCCGTCGCGTCGAACGCAGCGGTCGGCGCATCGACCTCACCGCCAAGGAGTTCGCCTTGCTGGAAATGCTCTTGCGCCGCCAGGGTGAAGTGTTGCCCAAATCGCTGATCGCGTCCCAGGTCTGGGACATGAACTTCGACAGCGACACCAACGTCATCGAAGTCGCCATCCGGCGCCTGCGCATCAAGATCGACGATGAGTTCCCCAATAAGCTCATCCACACCGTGCGGGGCATGGGCTATGTGCTTGAAGAGCGAAGCCTGTGAGGGGCCGATGGTCGCTGAGCAGCCGCCTGGCGCTGCTGTTCGCCGCCTGCGCGGCCGTGGTGTCGTTGTTTGCCGGCGTGCTGTTCAGCCGTGGCAGCGAGGCACACTTCATCGAGCTGGACCAGCAACTGCTCGAAGGCAAGCTGATCGGCCTGCGCCGAGCCCTGCAAGACCTTGACGCCGAGCAGACCCAGCGCCGACTGGAAGATGAGCTGAGCCGTCAGGCCGACCTGGCGCTGCGCATCAAAGGCAGCGATGGCGTGCGTTGGTACGACAGTTCGATCCGGATTCCGGCTCAGTTGCCGGAGCGGCCCGGCCTGTCGACCCTCAGCGATGCCGACAACGATTACCGGGTATTGAATGCGCCGCTGTATCCCGACCGAGCCGATTCACCGCAACTGACCCTGTTGCTGGACATCACCCATCACCAGCACTTCCTGCAACGCATGCAAAGGCTGATCTGGCTGACCGTCGGCCTTTCGGCCCTGGCCACCGCCCTGCTCGGTGCCTGGATCGCCCGGCGGGCCTTGCGGCCGCTGCGACGCATGGGCGCCATCGCCAGCAACGTCTCGGCCCGTTCCCTAAACGCCCGCCTGCCCGAAGAGCAAATGCCCGCCGAACTGGCGGAATTGGCCCACAGCATCAACGCCATGCTCGGACGCCTCGACGATGCGTTTCAGCGGCTCTCGGCGTTCTCTGCCGACATCGCCCATGAGTTGCGCACGCCGCTGTCGAACCTGCTGACCCACACCCAGGTCACCCTCACCCGCGAACGCTCGCTGGAGGACTACCGCGAGGCGTTGCACAGCAATCTCGAAGAACTGCAATGGATGGCGCAACTGGTCAACGACATGCTGTACCTGGCCAAGGCCGACCATGGCCTGCTGGCGCTCAATCGCGAACCGCTGCAATTGGGCGAGGAAGTGGACGTGCTGCTGGAATTTTTCGCACCCCTGGCCGAAGACGCCAAGGTCCGTTTGAGACGCGAGGGCGACGGCCGCATCGAGGGTGATCGCAACATGTTGCGCCGGGCGCTCTCCAACCTGCTGGACAACGCCCTGCGCTTCACCCCTGTCGACGGTGAAGTGCGGGTGCGAATGGTCGATGGAACTCAAGGCGTGAGGGTCAGCGTGGAGAACAGTGGCGAGGGAATTCCAGCGGACTTGCTGCCGCGCCTGTTCGACCGGTTCTACCGCGCCGACCCGGCCCGCCAGGAAGGCAGCAGCGAACACGCGGGGCTTGGACTGGCCATCACCCGCTCGATCATTCGCGCCCATGGCGGGCAGATCCGTTGCGAATCGGCCGATGGCTGGACGCGGTTCCTGATCGAGTTGCCGAAGGGGGATTAAGCCCGACGCCCCCCTGTGGCGAGGGAGCTTGCTCCCGCTGGAGCGCGAAGCGCTCCCAAAAAAAGCCGGAGGCCTGCCTATCATCATGGGTAAGCCCGCAGCGTTTGGGGCTGCTGCGCAGCCCAGCGGGAGCAAGCTCCCTCGCCACAGGCCTGGCAAGCGTCCAGATCTACGGGGTATCAGGAATACCGCAACGCCTGCGCCGGTTCGATCTTCGCCGCGCGCCATGCCGGGTAGACGGTGGCGAGGAAGCTCAGGATGAACCCGGCCGAGCAGATCAGCACGACGTCGCCACGCTGCAGCTCCGACGGCAGGTTGCTGACGAAATACACATCGGAACTGAAGATGTGCTGGCCGCTGACCCGTTCCAGCCAGCCCACCAGCGCACTGACGTTCAACGCCGCGATCACCCCCAGCACGCCACCGATGAGCGTGCCGACGACACCGATCACCGTGCCCTGGACCATGAAGATCGCCATGATCTGCCGCGGCGTGGCGCCGATGGTACGCAGGATCGCAATGTCCGCGCCCTTGTCGTTCACCACCATGATCAGCGTGGCGATGATGTTGAACGCCGCCACCGCGACGATCATCAGCAACAGCAAGCCAATCATGGTTTTTTCCATTTTCATGGCGCTGAACAGGCTGCCCTGGGTATGAGTCCAGTCGTCAGCCTTGTAATCCGCGCCAAGGCCGGTGGCGATGTCACCGGAGACCTTCGGCGCTGCGTACAAGTCTTTCACCGCCAGGCGCACGCTTTGCACCTGGTTCGGCTGCCAATGCTGCATCTGCGCGGCGTCGGCCAAGTGGATCAGCGCCATGGAGCCGTCCAGCTCGGCGCCGACCTTGAACACACCCACGACGTTCAAGCGCTGCATCCGCGGCGTGATCCCCCCCGGCGCGGTGCTGACTTCCGGCACGATCAACGTCAGTTTGTCGCCGACATTCAAACGGAAACGCCGGGCCGTGATCTCGCCGATGACCACACCGTATTCGCCCGGCTTCAAGTCATCGAGACGGCCCTGGACGATATGCTGGGCAACGATGGACACCTTGCCTTCCTGGGCCGGATCGATGCCGCTGATCTGGATCGGCTGCATCGAACCTTTATGGCTCAGCATGCCTTCCATCTCGGTAAACGGCACGGCGGCGGTCACTTCAGGATTCTTCAGCGCCGCAGCGGCCACCGGCTGCCAGTCGTCGATCGGATTCACCCCGACGATCGTGGCGTGGGGCACCATGCCGAGGATGCGCGAGCTCATCTCGCGCTGGAAGCCGTTCATCACCGACAGCACCACGATCATCGCCAGCACACCCAGGGCGAGGCCGATCATCGAGGTCATGGAGATGAACGAAACAAAGCGATTGCGGCGCTTGGCGCGGGTATAGCGCGTGCCGATAAAGATCGATAACGGTCTGAACATTCGCGGGGCACCGTATGAAAATAAAAGACCCGGCACTGGTTTCAAGTGTCGGGTTTCGGTCGGTCAGATGGGCGTCAGGCAACCTTCCTGCAAGTGCAGGACGCGGTCCATCTGCCGGGCCAGGTTCATGTCGTGGGTCACCACCAGGAACGCCGTGCGCATCGAGGTGCTGAGCTCCAGCATCAAGTCCTGGATGCCTTGGGCGGTGTGGGAGTCGAGGTTGCCGGTCGGCTCATCAAGCATCACCAGACCTGGCTTGTTGACCAGGGCCCGTGCGATCGCCACGCGCTGGCGCTCGCCACCGGACAGTTCGGCCGGCTTGTGTTCCAGGCGATGCCCCAGCCCTACCCGCTCCAGCAACGCCGTGGCGCGCTGACGGGCCTCGGGAATCGCCGTGCGGCCGATCAACAGCGGCATGCAGACGTTTTCCAGCGCGGTGAACTCGGGCAGCAAATGGTGGAACTGGTAGACGAAACCCAGGGAACGGTTGCGCAGCAGGCCACGGGCCTTCTCGTTCAGCGCCGACAGTTCTTCGCCGGCCAGCCAGACGCTGCCGGTGGTCGGCGTATCCAGGCCGCCCAGCAGATTGAGCAAGGTACTTTTGCCGGACCCGGAGGTGCCGACAATCGCCACGCGCTCGCCCGGGTGCAGTTCCAGTTGCAGGCCCGACAACACCACCACCGACTCCGGGCCTTCCTCGTAGGATTTGCCCAGATTGCGGCAGCTCAAGATCGCTTTTTCACTCATGCCCGACTCACTCATAACGTAACGCCTCCGCAGGCTGGGTGCGCGCGGCACGCCAGGCAGGATACAGGGTGGCGAGGAAACTCAGGACCAACGCGGCGCCGCAGACCATCAACACGTCATCGGACTGCAACTGCGATGGCAGGTAGTCGATGAAGTACACGTCGGCGTTGAGAAACTTGTGCCCGATCAGGCCCTCGAGGGCGGCGATCGCGGCGCTGACATTCAGTGCGGCGAACATCCCGACCAGGGCCCCCACGAACGTACCGATCACGCCGATGACCGTGCCCTGGACCATGAAGATCCGCATGATCTGCCCTGGCGTGGCACCGAGGGTGCGCAAGATCGCGATGTCGCCCTTCTTGTCGTTCACCACCATCACCAGCGTGGAAATGATGTTGAACGCCGCCACGGCGACAATCAGCAACAGCAACAGGCCGATCATGGCTTTTTCCATGCGGATCGCCTGGTACAGGTTGCCGTGGGTCCGGGTCCAGTCCCGGGCGTAATAACGGTCCTCGCCAAGCTGCTGGGCGATGGTCCAGGCCACACGCGGGGCCTGGAACAGGTCATCGAACTTCAACCGCAGGCCCTGGACCTGATCCGGTTTCCAGCGATGCAGGCGGGCCAGGTCCTGGAGGTTGGTGACCCCCAGGTAACCGTCCAGCTCGCCGGCGCCGACATGGAAGATGCCGACCACGGTAAAGCGTTTCATGCGCGGGAACATGCCGCCCGGGGTCACGGTAACCTCCGGGGCGACGAAGGTCAGCTTGTCGCCGATGGCCACGCCGAGCTTGGCCGCGGCCTTGTCGCCGATGACGATACCGAAGCTGCCGGGCGCCAGGTCGTCGAGTTTGCCCTGCTGCATGAAGTTATCGATGATCGACACCTGCCGCTCGAGCCCGGGGTCGATGCCATTGAGCAACACCTTGGACACCTTGCCATCGTTGGTCAGCAACCCCTGCATCTGGATGAATGGCGCCACGGCCAGCACCTGCGGGTTCTGCTTGACCTTGGCGGCCAGGCTCGGCCAATCGCTGATGGCTTCGCCGGTTTCCAGGGTCGCGTGGGGCACCATGCCCAGCACGCGAGTGCGCATCTCATGGTCGAAGCCATTCATCACCGAGAGCACGACGATCATCACGACCACGCCAAGGGCCAGTCCGATGATGGATGTCAGGGAAATGAACGATACGAAATGATTGCGACGCTTTGCACGGGTATAACGCGTGCCGATAAATACGAAGAGAGGTCTGAACATGTCGGGGCTTGTTCGGAGGGAAAAGGAACGTCCTTGTGGCGGGGGTCACAAACCAGCTTTACACTCAGACCACCGCCGCTACCATGGGTTCGCCATGTCGACATTAGATGAAGAAGATCGCCGCGAATACTACCGTATCGAGGACACGATCGCACTGGAAATTCGGCCCCTCTCCATTCCTGAAGCTGCTGGCCAGGAAGTGTTGCAGGATGCTTCTCCATTGTTCAACCTGCTCAGTGAACTGCACCTGAGCGAATTCGAGTCACAGCACCTGCTGCGCCAGATCAGCGAGCGCGAACGCAGCATCACGGCGTACCTCAAGGCAATGAACAAACGCATCGACCTGCTCAGCCAGGTCATTGCCCTGACGGTGCTCGGCGAAATCGGCGAGCCGCAGCCGGTGATCATTTCCGAAGGCGGTGTGGACTTCCAATACCCCACGCCAATCGCCGTCGGCGCCCACTTATCCATCAAGCTGGTGCTGATGCCCCAGGCTCTCGGCTTGCTGCTGCGGGCGCGGGTCACCCACTGTGACCCCAAGGGCGACGGCTACGACGTGGGCACCGAGTTCGAACGCCCGACCGACGCCCAGCGCCAGTTGCTGGCCCGCTACATCCTGCAGAAACAGGCGCAAGAACGGCGCCTGGCCCGGGAACTGAACGAATCAGGTATCAATAAGGAAGAACCGTGACCCTCATTTATGGCCACCGCGGCGCCAAGGGCGAAGCGCCGGAAAACACCCTGACCGGTTTTCAGGAGTGCCTCAAGCACGGCGTACGCCGTTGCGAGCTGGACCTGCATCTTTCGATGGACGGCGAGTTGATGGTCATCCACGACCCGACCCTCAAGCGCACCACGGACCGCCGCGGCAAGGTGGTGGAACACTCCGCCGCCGAGCTGGTGACCTACGATGCGCGCAAGGGCGGCCCGGGCTGGATCAAGCCGTGCCCGATTCCGCGCCTGGAAGAGCTGTTCGAGAAGTGTGATTTCGAGCACTGGCAACTGGAGGTCAAGAGTGCCTCGCGCACCCGCGCCGCGGCCACGGTATTGGGCATCCGCGAAATGGCCCAGCGTTTCGGGCTGCTGGACAAGATCACCATCACGTCCAGTTCCCGGGAAGTGCTCAAGGCGGCCCTGGACCTGACCCCGGACATCTCCCGAGGGCTGGTGGCCGAATACGCCTGGCTCGACCCGTTGAAGGTCGCCCAGAGCTACGGCTGCGAGATTCTGGCGTTGAACTGGACCCTGTGCACGCCGGAGCGCCTGATCAAGGCCCAACGCCAGGGCCTGCATGTGTCGGTGTGGACCGTCAACGAGCCCGCGCTGATGCGCAGGCTCGCCGACTTTGGCGCTGACAGCCTGATTACAGACTTTCCCGGTTTGGCCACCGCCACCCTCGGGAAGGGCTGAAATCGGTCTCCCCGGCCGGCTCAGGCCACCGGCCGGAGCCGCTCAAAAAAGCCGGTTGAGCCCGTCATAGGCCGCTACCCGATAGGCTTCGGCCATGGTCGGGTAGTTGAACGTGGTGTTGACGAAGTACTTCAGCGTGTTCAGCTCGCCCGGCTGGTTCATGATCGCCTGGCCGATGTGCACGATCTCCGACGCCTGGTAACCGAAGCAGTGCACGCCCAGCACTTCCAGGGTCTCGCGATGGAACAGGATCTTCAGCATGCCTTGCGGCTCGCCGGCGATCTGCGCGCGCGCCATGCTCTTGAAGAACGCCTTGCCGACTTCGTACGGCACCTTGGCCTGGGTCAACTCCTGCTCGTTCTTGCCGATCGAGCTGATCTCCGGAATGGTGTAGATGCCGGTCGGCACGTCGTTGACGAAGCGCCAGCTGCCGTTGTCGACAATGCTGCCGGCGGCCGAACGGCCCTGGTCGTGGGCGGCACTGGCCAGGCTCGGCCAACCGATCACGTCACCGGCACCATAGATGTTCGGCACGCAGGTGCGGTAGTTCTCGTCGACTTCGATCTGGCCGCGGCTGTTGACCTTCACGCCGATGTTTTCCAGGCCCAGGGTGTCGGTGTTGCCGGTACGACCGTTGCACCAGAGCAAGGCATCGGCCTTGATCTTCTTGCCGGACTTGAGGTGCAGGATCACGCCGTTGTCGACGCCTTCGACACGCTCGTATTCTTCGTTGTGGCGCACGGTGATGTTGTTGTTGCTGAAGTGATAGCTCAGGGCCTGGGAAATTTCCGAGTCGAGGAAGCTCAACAACTGGCCGCGGTTATCCACCAGTTCCACCAGCACGCCCAGGCCACTGAAGATCGAGGCGTATTCGCAACCGATCACGCCGGCACCGTAGACGATGAGCTTACGCGGGGTGTGGCCCAGGCTCAGGATGGTGTCGCTATCGTAGATCCGCGCATGGTTGAAATCGATGTCGGCCGGGCGATACGGGCGCGAACCGGTGGCGATGATGATGTGCTTGGCCACCAGCTTCTCGACCACGCCATTGCCGCACACCACTTCGACCGTCTGCTCGTCGGCAAAGCTGCCCGTGCCGAAGAACACGTCCACGCGGTTGCGGGCGTAGTAGCCGGTGCGCGAGGCCACTTGCTTGGAGATCACCTTCTCGGCGCTCTTGAGCACGTCAGGGAAGGAGAACCAGCGCGGCTCGCCGATGGCCCGGAACATCGGGTTGGTGTTGAACTGCATGATCTGCCGGACCGAGTGACGCAAGGCCTTGGACGGGATGGTACCCAAGTGGGTGCAGTTGCCGCCGACCTGCCGACGGCTGTCGACCATCGCCACCTTGCGCCCTGCCTTGGCCGCGTTCATCGCCGCGCCTTCCCCCGCCGGGCCGGAGCCCAGTACCACCACGTCGTAGTTGTAGACAGCCATGCGTACTCCTCAGAACAGGCCGCGACGCCTCACTAGGCATCGACGGCTAAATCATGCCGGCCTGCGGCATGAAGGAACAATTTGGGGCCGGTTCACGAGCCCGGCCACAGTCTATAGAAGCGTCAACGCCGCGCACATTACCCCTTGGTCGCGTCGTAGGCTAGGGGGCGTTCTCAATTAGTTTCCCCACCGCGTTGTGCCTTAAAGCGGGCCAGACAAGGCGCAGGCCGCTGGGAATGGTGTTCCCTTTCCAAGGCCTGCAACGCAGCATGGCCCGCTTTAAGGCGCAACCCGGAGGGCCGGGCCTGCTGTTGTGCAGGGCTGCGTTGCTCGAAGCTTATTTGGAATGACCAAACCACGCTTCTCGCGCCTTGCCCTGCACAACAGCAGACCCGGCGCGGTGGGGAAACTAATTGAGAACGCCCCCTTTGCCTGCGCTATTTCGCCACAGGCAAGCTTTCAAAACGCTGTCGGTGCTTGCCCAAATCACCGTGGCGAGGGAGCTTGCTCCCGCTTGAGTGCGAAGCGCTCACAAAAATGGGTCTGCTACGCAGCCCAGCGGGAGCAAGCTCCCTCGCCACAGGTCGCCTACATCCTGAAGACTGTCATCATTGGGTTTTCCCGCCGCTGATCCGTTCAAACGCATCGTTGGTACGGGTGACAAAGCCATTGCCGTCCCGGAGCACGAAAAATACCCCGATGCCATGTTTTTCGGCATAGTCCCAACCCCGTTCAGGGCCAAGAATCAGCAACAGCGTCGATAGTCCATCGGCCATCAGCGCCGAAGGATGAATCACCGTGACTGACGCCAGGTTATGTAGGACCGGCGCACCAGTGCGTGCATCGAAGGTGTGGGAATAACGCTGACCGCCCTGTTCGAAGTAATGACGGTAGTCACCCGAGGTGGAAACCCCGTAGCCGTTGACCTCGATGACACGCTCCGCCACTTGCCGGTCATCCCGGGGCTCTTCCAGGGCGATGCGCCAGGCCGAACCATCGGGTTTGCGCCCGACGGCCTTGAGTTCCCCGGTGGCTTCGGCCAGGTAACTGTCGATGCCCAGGGCCTGGAGCCTCGCGGCGATGCGGTCGACGGCATAACCGGCGGCGATACTGTTGAAATCGACTTCCACCGCGGCGTCCTTGCACAACCGGTCGCCCTCAATACGCAAATGACCATGACCGACGCGCTGGCGCACCAAGGTCAAGGTTTCTGCAGCCGGCACTTTCTCTTCCCGGGACTGGGGCCCGAAGCCCCACAGGTTCAGCAGCGGTTCTACGGTCAGATCGAAGGCGCCCTCGCTTTGAATCGACAACTGCTCGCCCACGCGGATCAACGCCAGGACCGGCCCAGGCATGACCTGGCAACTGTTGGCCGGCAATGCGTTGAAGCGCTCAACGTCCGAATCGCCGCGATAGGTCGAGAATTGCCGATCCACTTCGGCAAGGATGTTTTCCACCTCGGCCTGCACCGTTTTCGGAGCGGGCCCGGCGGAATGCCTGACGTACTGAATGGAATAATGGCTGCCCATGGTCGGACCGGCGAAGCGCTCGAGGGTGTCGCCATTACCGCAGCCGGACAAAACACCGGCCAAGATCACAAGTATCCGCCATCGTCCAGTTAACAATTCTTCATCTCCCCTCAAAACCGCGCCCGCCATTATGGGCTTCAGCGCGTGCGTGCGCGAACCTGTGGGATCAGACCTGTGGGAGCAAAGCTTGCTCGCGATGCGTGCGACACGGTCCAGCTACAAGGCTGCGTTATCGTTCATCGCAAGCAAGCTTTTCCCCACAGGCCGCCCCCCCCACAGCGTGCAGCGCCTTCATACAAGATTTGCCAGAGTGAGTACCCAAAATGTCTTCCACCACGAGCAACGGCAAGGCGATTTTTCGCGTTGTCAGCGGCAACTTCCTGGAGATGTTCGACTTCATGGTCTACGGCTTCTACGCCACGGCCATCGCCAAGACGTTCTTCCCCGCCGACAGTGCGTTCGCCTCGCTGATGCTGTCCCTGGCCACGTTCGGTGCCGGATTCCTGATGCGTCCCCTGGGGGCGATTTTTCTTGGTGCCTACATCGACCGCCATGGCCGTCGCAAAGGCTTGATCATCACCCTGGTGCTGATGGCCATGGGCACCCTACTGATCGCCTGCGTGCCAGGCTACGCGACCCTCGGCGTGACGGCCCCTTTGCTAGTGCTGCTGGGCCGATTGCTGCAAGGCTTCTCCGCAGGCGTGGAGCTGGGTGGCGTGTCGGTCTACCTGGCGGAAATCTCCACGCCGGGGCGCAAAGGCTTCTTTGTCAGTTGGCAATCCGCCAGCCAACAGGCGGCGGTGGTGTTTGCCGGCTTGCTGGGGGTTGGCCTCAATCACTGGCTGAGCCCCCAGGAGATGGGCGATTGGGGCTGGCGCGTACCGTTCCTGGTGGGGTGCATGATTGTCCCGGCCATCTTCATGATTCGTCGCTCGCTGGAAGAAACACCTGAATTCCAAGCAAGAAAACACCGCCCAACCCTGTCGGAAATTGTCCGCTCCATCGGCCAGAACTTCGGCATTGTCTTGGCCGGCATGGCGCTGGTGGTGATGACCACCGTGTCGTTCTACCTGATCACCGCCTACACACCGACCTTCGGCAAGGCCGAGTTGAACCTGTCGGACCTGGATGCGCTGCTGGTCACGGTGTGCATCGGCTTGTCGAACTTCTTCTGGCTGCCTGTGATGGGGGCGTTTTCCGACAAGATCGGACGCAAACCCCTGCTCCTCGGTGCGACGATCCTGGCAATCCTGACCGCCTATCCGGCGCTGGCCTGGCTGGTGGCGAATCCCAGTTTCAGCCACTTGCTGATCGTCGAACTATGGCTGTCGTTCCTGTACGGATCCTACAACGGTGCCATGGTGGTGGCCTTGACGGAAATCATGCCGGTTGAAGTGCGCACCACCGGTTTCTCCCTGGCCTACAGCCTGGCGACAGCGACGTTCGGCGGATTTACTCCGGCGGCCTGTACCTACCTGATCCATGCGCTCGACAACAAGGCTGCACCGGGGATATGGCTCAGTGGGGCGGCGGTGCTGGGGTTGATTGCGACCCTGGTGTTGTTCAAGGGCAATCGGCATGAACTGCGGACTGCGCAGGCTTCGATGGCGAGCGGCGCCTGATAGACTCCTTCGCGAGCAAGCCCGCTCCCACATTGGAACGCATACATCAGCAACAACTCGGTCAACTGTGGGAGCGGGCTTGCTCGCGAAGAGGCCGGGACACTCAACACAAAACCTCTAGATAAAAAAACGCCCCGACAAGTCGGGGCGTTTTTACAAGCGGCTAAGGCTTAGCGCGGGAACGCTGGCGGGTTTACCCCGGCCATGTCTTCCATCACGCGAACCACCTGGCAGCTGTAACCGAATTCGTTGTCGTACCAGACGTACAGGACAACGCGGTTGTCTTGGCTGATGGTGGCCTCGGCATCCACGACACCGGCGTGGCGCGAGCCCACGAAGTCGGTGGACACCACTTCCTGGGAATTGACGAAGTCGATCTGCTTATGCAGTTCGGAGTGCAGCGCCATGTAGCGCAGGTACTCGTTCATCTCTTCACGGGTGGCGGCTTTCTCGAGGTTCAGGTTGAGAATGGCCATCGACACGTTCGGCGTCGGCACGCGGATCGCGTTGCCGGTCAGCTTGCCGGCCAGTTCAGGCAGGGCCTTGGCGGCGGCGGTGGCGGCACCGGTCTCGGTGATGACCATGTTCAGCGCGGCGCTGCGGCCACGGCGATCGCCCTTGTGGAAGTTGTCGATCAGGTTCTGGTCGTTGGTGTACGAGTGAACCGTTTCGACGTGACCGTTGACGATGCCGAACTTGTCGTTCACGGCCTTGAGCACCGGCACGATGGCGTTGGTGGTGCAAGAGGCGGCGGAGACGATCTTGTCGTCAGCGGTGATGTCGCCGTGGTTGATGCCGTGAACGATGTTCTTCAGCTTGCCCTTGCCTGGCGCGGTCAGGACAACGCGATCGACACCCGGGCAGGCCAGGTGCTGGCCCAGGCCGTCGGCGTCACGCCATACACCGGTGTTGTCCACCAGCAGCGCATCCTTGATACCGTACTGGGTGTAGTCCACCTCGGTCGGGTTCTTCGCGTAGATCACCTGGATCAGGTTGCCGTTGGCGGTGATGGTGTTGTTTTCTTCGTCGATGGTGATGGTGCCGTTGAACGAACCATGGACCGAGTCACGGCGCAGCAGGCTGGCACGCTTGGTCAGGTCGTTCTCGGCACCCTTGCGCACCACGATGGCCCGCAGGCGCAGGCCGTCGCCACCACCGGTTTTTTCGATCAGGATGCGCGCCAGCAGGCGGCCGATACGGCCGAAGCCGTACAGGACCACGTCAGTGCCTTTGCGAGCCGAAACGTTCTGCTGGCCAACCACATCAGCCATCTCTTCACGCACGAACTGCTCGGCGCTACGGCCATTGCCTTCGTTGCGGAATTTGAACGCCAGTTTGCCCAAGTCCACCGACGCCGCGCCGAGCTTGAGCTCGCTCATGGCCTTGAGCAGAGGGAATGTTTCGTGGACGGAGAGTTCGCTGTCGTCGGAAGAACGGTGGCGAGCAAAGCGGTGGGCTTTGAGGATCGCGATGACAGACTGGTTGATCAGGCTGCGGCCATAGATCGAGCTCACCACGTTGTTATTGCGGTAGAGCTGACCGATGAGGGGGATCATCGCTTCGGCGAGCGCTTCACGATCAATCCATTCACCAAGACACTGGTCGGGCTTCTGAGTCACGGTAACCTTCCACATGTAGGGGCTGAAAAAAGGGGCTACATTATGCCGCCGAGTCCTCGGCGGAGCAATGCGCACCCGTCGCGCCGTGGTTTTCCTGCCGACCTGGGTAGTCTGCGACTGACAGCAGCCCCCTTCCCCCGCTACAATTGTCGACTTTGTCGCAATGCTGGAGCTCAATCTTCCGTGCCCGTTCTGCGTCTTCCGCTTCTCCCTGCCGCGGCAGGTAAACAGCACTGGGGCAACCTGCCCGGTGCCGCCCTGAGCCTGGCCATCGCCGAGGCTGCCAGCGCTGCAAAGCGTTTTACCCTGCTGCTGACCGCCGACAGCCAAAGCGCCGAACGGTTGGAACAGGAGCTGAGTTTTTTCGCTCCGGATTTGCCGGTCTTGCATTTCCCGGACTGGGAAACCCTGCCCTACGATCTGTTTTCACCGCACCAGGACATCATTTCCCAGCGAATAGCCAGCCTTTATCGGCTGCCGGAGCTCAGTCATGGCGTTTTGGTAGTGCCGATCACCACGGCCCTACATCGCCTGGCCCCGACCCAATTCCTGCTCGGCAGCAGCCTGGTGCTGGACATCGGCCAGAAGCTCGACGTCGAGCAAATGCGCACCCGCCTCGAGGCTAGTGGCTATCGTTGTGTCGACACGGTGTACGAGCACGGCGAGTTCGCGGTGCGTGGCGCCTTGATCGACCTGTTCCCGATGGGCAGCAAACTGCCGTATCGCATCGACCTGTTCGATGACGAAATCGAGACCCTGCGCACCTTCGACCCGGAAAACCAGCGCTCCATCGACAAAGTGCAGTCGATCCGCCTGTTGCCGGCCAAGGAATTCCCGCTGCAGAAAGACGCCGTGACCCGTTTCAAGGCGCGCTTTCGCGAGCGCTTCGATGTGGATTTCCGCCGCTGCCCGATCTTCCAGGACCTGAGCAGCGGAATCACCCCCGCCGGCATCGAGTACTACCTGCCGCTGTTTTTCGAAGAAACCTCCACCCTGTTCGATTACCTGCCCCAGGACACCCAGGTGTTTTCCCTGCCGGGCATCGAGCAGGCGGCGGAAAACTTCTGGAACGACGTGCGCAACCGCTACGAAGAGCGTCGCGTCGATCCTGCCCGTCCTTTATTGCCACCGGCCGAGCTATTCCTGCCGGTGGAAGACTGCTTTGCCCGCCTCAAGAGTTGGCCACGGGTGGTGGCGAGTCAGCAGGACGTGGAAACCGGCGTTGGCCGTGAGCGCTTCCCGGCCAGAGCATTGCCGGACCTGGCCATCGAAGCCAAGGCCACGCAACCACTGGCGGCACTGGCGGGCTTTCTCGACGCATTCCCCGGTCGCGTCCTGTTCACCGCTGAGTCCGCGGGGCGTCGCGAAGTGCTGTTGGAACTGCTCGAACGCCTGAAGCTGCGGCCGAAGACGGTGGACAGCTGGCCGGACTTCGTCGCCGGCAAGGATCGCCTGGCGATCACCATCGCGCCGTTGAACGACGGCCTGGTCCTGGATGACCCGGCCCTGGCACTGGTGGCGGAAAGTCCTTTGTTCGGCCAGCGCGTCATGCAGCGCCGCCGTCGCGAGAAACGCGCCGACGCCGCCAACGACGCCGTCATCAAGAACCTCACCGAACTGCGCGAAGGCGCGCCGGTGGTGCATATCGACCACGGCGTGGGCCGCTACCTGGGCCTGGCGACCCTGGAAATCGACAACCAGGCCGCCGAGTTCCTGACCCTGGAATACGCCGAGGGCGCCAAGCTCTACGTGCCGGTGGCGAACCTGCACCTGATCGCCCGCTACACCGGCAGCGACGACGCCCTCGCCCCGCTGCATCGCCTGGGCTCGGAAACCTGGCAGAAAGCCAAGCGCAAGGCGGCCGAACAGGTGCGCGACGTGGCCGCCGAACTGCTGGACATTTACGCCCGTCGCGCCGCCCGCGAGGGCTACGCCTTCGCCGATCCGAAAGCCGACTACGAGACCTTCAGCGCCGGTTTCCCGTTCGAAGAAACCGTCGACCAGCAGACCACCATCGAAGCCGTGCGCGCCGACATGCTCGCGCCCAAGCCCATGGACCGGCTGGTATGCGGCGACGTGGGCTTCGGCAAGACCGAAGTGGCGATGCGCGCCGCGTTCATTGCCGTGCACGGTGGCAAGCAGGTGGCGATCCTGGTCCCGACCACCCTGCTCGCCCAGCAGCACTACAACAGTTTCCGCGACCGCTTCGCCGACTGGCCGGTGACCGTGGAAGTGATGAGCCGCTTCAAATCCACCAAGGAAGTGAACGCCGCCGTGGCCGAACTGGCCGAGGGCAAGATCGACATCGTCATCGGCACGCACAAGCTGCTGCAGGACGACGTGAAGATCAAGAACCTGGGGCTGGTGATCATCGACGAAGAACACCGTTTTGGCGTGCGCCAGAAAGAACAGCTCAAGGCCCTGCGCAGCGAAGTCGACATCCTGACCCTGACCGCCACGCCGATCCCCCGCACGCTGAACATGGCGGTGTCGGGCATGCGCGACCTGTCGATCATCGCCACGCCGCCGGCCCGGCGCCTGTCGGTGCGCACCTTTGTCATGGAGCAGAACAAAAGCACCGTCAAGGAAGCCCTGCTGCGTGAGCTGCTGCGTGGTGGTCAGGTCTATTACCTGCACAACGACGTGAAGACCATCGAGAAATGCGCCGCCGACCTGGCCGAACTGGTGCCGGAAGCGCGCATCGGCATCGGCCACGGGCAGATGCGCGAACGTGAACTCGAACAGGTGATGAGCGACTTCTACCACAAGCGCTTCAACGTGCTGATCGCCTCGACCATCATCGAGACCGGCATCGACGTGCCGAGCGCCAACACCATCATCATCGAGCGCGCCGACAAATTCGGCCTGGCCCAGCTGCACCAGTTGCGCGGCCGGGTCGGTCGTAGCCACCACCAGGCCTATGCCTACCTGTTGACGCCACCGCGCCAGCAGATCACCCCGGATGCGGAAAAGCGCCTGGAAGCCATCGCTAACACCCAGGACCTCGGCGCCGGTTTCGTGCTGGCCACCAACGACCTGGAAATCCGTGGCGCCGGCGAATTGCTCGGCGACGGCCAGAGTGGCCAGATCCAGGCCGTCGGCTTCACCCTGTACATGGAAATGCTCGAACGGGCGGTCAAGTCGATCCGCAAGGGCGAACAGCCGAACCTCGATCAACCCCTGGGCGGCGGGCCGGAAATCAATCTGCGAGTGCCAGCGTTGATCCCGGAAGACTACCTGCCGGACGTCCACGCACGACTGATTCTCTACAAACGCATCGCCTCGGCCAGCGACGAGGAAGGCCTCAAGGACCTGCAGGTGGAGATGATCGACCGCTTCGGCCTGCTGCCGGAGCCGACCAAAAACCTGGTGCGCACTACGCTGCTCAAGCTCAAGGCCGAGCAACTGGGCATCAAGAAAGTCGATGGCGGCCCCAACGGCGGCCGGATCGAGTTCGAAGCCCAGACCCCGGTCGACCCGCTGGTGCTGATCAAGTTGATCCAGGGCCAGCCCAAACGCTACAAATTCGAAGGGGCCACGATGTTCAAATTCATGGTGCCCATGGAACGCGCGGAAGAGCGTTTCAACACCGTAGAGGCGCTGTTCGAGCGCCTCACTCCGACCACTGCTTGAAGGACGCCCCATGCGCCTGTTTCGCTCACTGACCTTGTTGTTGACCCTGGTCGCTCCCCTGGCGTTTGCCGACGACCTGTATCAGGTTGAAATGATTCTGGTCCGGCAGAACGCGGAGCCGGCGATTGTCAGCCGCGCCGCGCCGGAAGACTGGGACGCCGGTGCGCAACGCCTCGGCGCGGACAGCCAGCGCACGCCAGCCCTGGGCAACATCGTCGAGAAACTCAGCGCCAGCGGCCAATACACGGTATTGATGCACAAGGCCTGGCAGCAGACGCTCGGTGAACAGGGCCGTAAAGTCGCCATCAGCGACGGTGTCGAACAGTTCGGACAATTCCCCATCGAGGGCACCCTGGAACTGAAACTGGGCCGCTTCACCGACGTGGATGCCGATTTCTGGATCAACCAGATCGACGCCAATGGCCTGGTCACCGCCAGCGAGCGCCTCAAACAGCAGAGCCATACCAAAAATGGCCAACTGAATTTCCTCGATAACGGTCACCTCGGCCTGCTGATCAAGATCACCTCGCTGACCGCGCCCGCGCCACGGCAGGCACCTGAAGTCATTCCGGACTGATTGGCGCGCCTATGCCCTCGCCCCTGAGCAAACCCCTGGCACCTTCCTGGGTCAATCGATTCAAGGAACAGAGCTTGGAGCGCGGGCGCCGTTATGCGCTGGAAAACCGCGTCAGGATCGTCGAGGCCGGCGACAGCACCATCACCGCCAGTTGCGAAGGCTCTGGCGGCAACGTCTACCGTCAGACCATTCGCCTTAAAGAGTCAGCCAAGGGCGCGTTGATTCTGCTCGAAGCCGCGTGCTCCTGCCCGGTGCGCATCAACTGCAAGCACTGCGCGGCGGTGTTGCTGCAAGTCCAGGAAACCCTGGCCTACCCGGCCGCCGAAAAAGACGCGCAATTGCTGGAAAAACTCCAGGCCGTGCTGGACAACCGCAGCCCCAAGGCCCCACCGCAAGTGCTGGTGGACAACGTACAACCGGTGCCACGCCTGTGGCTGGCCAGTATCGAGTTCAGCGCCTTCGAGCCACGCAACGGCAAGATGCAACGCTACATCCAGCACCGCGCCGCCTTGTCCTTCAGCTATCTGGACGAGTACGTCAGCGGCCAGCGCAACACCGACGTGCTGATTCGCCAGGAAACCCAGACGTTGCGGATAAAACGCCACACCGATGTGGAACAGTCCTACCGCGAACAGCTGCGAATCCTCGGCTTCAAGGTCGCGACCCGACAAAGCAAGGCCCTGCCGGAAAGCGCTGGCGAACTGTACGAAATGGTCAACGACAGTGCCTGGCTGACGTTCACCCTCAACGACCTGCCGAAACTGCGCACCCAGGGCTGGGAATTGCAGATCGACGAGGACTTCGGCTTCGACCTGACGGCCGTGGACGAGTGGTACGCCACGGTCGAGGAAACACCGGAACGGGATTGGTTCGACCTGGAACTGGGGATTATCGTCAACGGCGAGCGCCTGAGCCTGCTGCCGATCCTGTTGAACCTGATGCGCTCGCACATCGAGTTGTTCAACCCGGAACGCCTGGCCAGGCGCCGGGACGATGAACTGATTCTGGTCAACCTGCCCAACCGTCCAAACTCGGAGTTCGGCCCGCAGCAGGTGGCCCTGCCCTATGGCCGGCTGAAACCGGTGCTGGCGACCCTGGGCGAGTTCTACCTGCAAGAGCCCGGCACCACCAAACTGCGCCTCAACAGCGCGGACGCCTTGCGCCTGAACCCGCTGCAGGACATGCCACTGACCTGGGAAGGTGGCGAACACATTCGCGGCCTGGCCCAGCGCCTGCGGGACATCAAGGATTACACCACCACCGCGCCGGAAGGGCTAAACGCGACGCTACGGCCTTATCAACTCGAAGGCTTGAGCTGGATGCAGTCACTGCGGCAGCTGGAAGTCGGCGGCATCCTCGCGGACGACATGGGCCTGGGTAAAACCCTACAGACCCTGGCGCACATTCTCAGCGAAAAGAACGCCGGGCGCCTCGATCGCCCGTGCATGGTGGTGATGCCCACCAGCCTGATCCCCAACTGGCTCGACGAGGCCGCTCACTTCACGCCGCAACTCAAGGTACTGGCCCTGTATGGCGCCGGGCGCAAAAAGCATTTCGAACGACTGGCCGATTACGACCTGGTCCTCACCACCTATGCCCTGCTACCCAAGGATGTCGAGCGCCTGGCCGCGCAGCCATTGCACGTGCTGATCCTCGATGAAGCCCAGTACATCAAGAACCCCACCAGCAAAGCCGCCCAGGCCGCCCGCGAGCTGAACGCCCGCCAGCGGCTGTGCCTGTCCGGTACCCCCCTGGAAAACCACCTGGGCGAACTGTGGTCATTGTTTCACTTCCTGCTGCCGGGCTGGCTCGGGGACGTCAAGAGTTTCAACCGCGATTACCGCGTACCGATCGAAAAGCGCGGCAGCGATGTACGACTGCAGCACCTCAACGGTCGGATAAAACCCTTCCTGCTGCGCCGGACCAAGGAACAAGTGGCGACAGAACTGCCGCCCAAGACCGAGATCATCCATTGGGTCGAACTCAGCGACGCCCAGCGGGACGTCTACGAAACCATGCGCCTGGCGATGGACAAGAAGGTCCGCGACGAGATCACTCGCAAAGGCGTGGCCCGCAGCCAGATCATCATTCTCGAGGCGCTGCTTAAGCTGCGCCAGGTGTGTTGCGACCTGCGCCTGATCAACGACACCACCCTGCCCGCCCGAGGCAGTACCTCGGGCAAGCTCGACAGCCTGATGGAAATGCTCGACGAGCTGTTTGAAGAAGGCCGTCGGGTGCTGCTGTTTTCCCAGTTCACGTCCATGTTGGCGCTGATTGAAGATGAGCTGAAGAAACGCGGCGTCGATTACGCCATCCTGACCGGCCAGACCCGGGACCGTCGCACGCCCGTCAAGGAATTCCAGAGTGGCAAGCGTCAGATCTTTCTGATCAGCCTGAAGGCCGGTGGCGTAGGCCTGAACCTGACCGAGGCCGACACGGTGATTCACTACGACCCGTGGTGGAACCCGGCCACCGAAAACCAGGCTACCGACCGTGCCTACCGCATCGGCCAGGAAAAGCCGGTGTTCGTCTACAAGCTGATAGCCCGAGGCACGGTGGAAGAGAAGATCCAACTGCTGCAAAAGGAAAAGTCCGACCTCGCGGCCGGCGTGCTGGACGGACGCGTGGCCGGAGATTGGAAATTGCAGAGCGACGATATCGAGGCGTTGTTCGCGCCGCTGCCGGACAAACTGGAAAAGCGCTGACCCCCTTCAATTCTTGTGGGAGCGAGCTTGCTCGCGATAGCGGTGGTTCAATGGGCGCAGATGTCGACTGTGCTGCCGTCATCGCGAGCAAGCTCGGCTCCCACAGGGCGTTGTGGTGCCCACATTACCTGGGTCCACTACATTGCTCAGCCCTAATCAATCAGCTGGGCTGCCCTCAGCGCGCCGAGCGCCGCCAACCAGCGAGGGTCCTGGCGGTATTCCGTGGAAGCATAGGCCTGGCCGCGCATACGGGCGATCCGCGCCGAAGGCTTGACCTTCAGGCGTTGAGCGGCGCCCAAGGCCAACTCCGCGGCGGCGCGATCATTACACACCAGCCCCATGTCGCAACCCGCCGTCAACGCCGCCTCGATACGACTGGCGGCATCACCGACCACATGCGCGCCGGCCATCGACAGGTCATCACTGAAGATCACGCCCTCGAATTGCAACTCGCCGCGCAGAATGTCCTGCAACCAGCGGCGGGAAAAACCGGCTGGATTGGCGTCAACCTGCGGATAGATGACATGGGCCGGCATCACGGCGGCCAGTTGCTTGCTCAGCCTGGCAAACGGTACCAGGTCGTTGGCCCGAATCTGTTCGAGGCTGCGCTCATCGGTCGGAATCGCCACATGGGAATCGGCCTCGGCCCAGCCATGCCCCGGGAAGTGTTTGCCGGTGGCTGCCATGCCGGCGGCGCGCATGCCACGGATGAAGGCACCGGCCAGCAACGCCGCACGCTCGGGGTCGCCTTCGAAGGAACGACTGCCGACGACAGCGCTGCGCTGATAGTCGAGATCCAGCACCGGGGCAAAACTCAAGTCGAGACCGACCGCCAGCACTTCGGTGGCCATGATCCAGCCGCACCGCTCGGCCAGGTATTCGGCGTTCGGGTTGTCGGCTATCGCCCGCATCGCCGGCAACCGCACAAAGCCCTGGCGCAGCCGCTGAACGCGGCCACCTTCCTGGTCCACCGCCAGTAAAAGGTCGGGACGGATGGCGCGGATCGACGCGCTCAGTTCACGCACTTGCCGCGGATGCTCGATATTGCGAGCAAAAATGATCAGGCCGCCTACTTCTGGCTGGCGCAACAGGTGGCGATCTTCGGCCGTCAGCCAGGTACCGGCGACGTCCACCATCAACGAGCCTTGCAGGCCAGCAGTCATAGCATTTCCTTAATAACGATGAACCCGCGCGGTGACACAGACATGAGCAAACTGCCAGGCCCAGGGCCCGGCAGGTCGCGGTCATGCACTAAAGAATGGAACGGGTTCGAAACGAGAGTCGGCATGGGCGGCTAGCTTAGCGGATGTGGGCAGCCGCGCCCACCCGTGCACTCAAGCCTTGGCCAGCGCCGGCGTCGATTTGCTGCGTGGACGCAGTTGCGCGGCCGCCATGGCCTCATCGGTGACGCCGCTTTCGGCACGCATGCCGGCCGCCAGGAACGGCACCATCAGGCGCATCACCTGCTCGATCGAGGTGTTCACGCCAAAATCGGTTTCAGCGATGGCCCGCAGTGCCTTGATCCCGGACATGCTGAACGCGGCGGCGCCGAGCATGAAGTGCACCCGCCAGAACAACTCGATGGGAGGGATGCGCGGTGCGGCTTCGTTGACCAACAGCATGTAGCGACGGAACACCTTGCCGTACATGTCTTCCAGGTAACGCCGCAGGTGGCCCTGGCTCTGGCTGAAGGCCAGGCCCAGCAGGCGCATGAAAATGGACAGGTCGTTACCGCTGCGCGGCTGCACGACGAGGGCTTGCTCGACCAGGATTTCCAGCAGCTCTTCCAGGGTAGGCTTGACGTCAGGCTTGGCCTGGCGCCGCTCCAGCTCACGATCGAGGCTGAGGCAGAAAGGCCCGAGGAAGCGCGAGAAGACCGCTTGGATCAAAGCCTTTTTCGAGCCGAAGTGATAGTTCACCGCCGCCAGGTTGACCCCGGCCTTGCTGGTGATCAGACGCAATGAGGTTTCGGCGAAACCTTTTTCCGCGAACAATTGCTCGGCGGCATCGAGAATGCGTTCAACGGTTTCCGACTGGGCCATGGTTACTCCGCCTGACAAACACTTGTTTGAAACATACGTTTCAGCCTAGGGGTTGTCAAGCCTGCCGGGGCGTTTTGCGAACGCCCGGTCACGTATTTAACCACACCTTTTCACAGGGGGTAGCCCTGCCCCATCCAACAACCCGACCGACCGTCCAGCGGCCTGTGGAAAAAGGAGGATTGCCAAGTGGCGTTCACTGTATATAATCCCAGTCACTGTATAAAAAGACAGAGCGATCAATATGCTAAAGCTGACGCCACGCCAAGCAGAGATTCTGGCCTTCATCAAACGCTGCCTCGAAGACAACGGCTACCCGCCGACCCGTGCGGAAATCGCCCAGGAACTGGGTTTCAAGTCGCCCAACGCCGCTGAAGAACACCTCAAGGCGCTGGCGCGCAAGGGCGCAATCGAAATGACCCCGGGCGCATCCCGTGGCATTCGTATCCCCGGCTTCGAAGCCAAGGCCGACGAAACCACCCTGCCGATCATCGGCCGGGTCGCGGCGGGCGCACCGATCCTTGCCCAGCAGCACGTCGAAGAGTCCTGCAACATCAACCCTTCGTTCTTTCATCCCCGGGCCGATTACCTGCTCCGTGTACACGGCATGAGCATGAAGGACATCGGCATCTTCGACGGTGACCTCCTGGCCGTCCACACCACCCGCGAAGCCCGCAATGGCCAGATCGTGGTGGCGCGAATCGGCGACGAGGTGACCGTCAAGCGCTTCAAGCGCGACGGCAGCAAGGTCTGGCTCATTGCCGAGAACCCGGAGTTCGCCCCCATCGAAGTGAACCTGAAAGATCAGGACCTGGTCATCGAAGGCTTGAGCGTCGGCGTCATTCGCCGCTAAAGGAGGCTTTATGCAGTTCCCTCACACACCACAACACACACAACTTCCGCTGTTCGAGGCATTCATGGCCCAACCGCTGGTTCCAGTCCTGAAAGAGGTCATCGAATCGCCCTGGGGCGTCGAACCCGAGGCCTTCAGCGAACTGTCGTTACGTGGTGCGGCCGGAAACTGCCTGAACCTGCTGGCGCCGATTCTGCGAGAACTCAGCCAGGACCAGGATGCTCGCTGGTTGACGCTGATCGCCCCACCGGCCAGCGTTACCCAGGCCTGGCTGCGGGACGCCGGCCTGAACCGTGAGCGCATCCTGTTGCTGCAACCACGCGGCACCCAAAGCGCCCAACAGTTGACTTGCGAGGCCTTGCGCCTGGGCCGTAGCCACACCGTGGTCAGCTGGCTCAACCCATTGACCACGGCCGCACGGCAACAGTTGATCAGCGCCGCCCGCACCGGGGACGCACAAAGCCTGAATATTCGATTGGGCTAAGACAAACGCGGGGCTTCTCCAAAGTAGAGAAGCCGACCAGCCACACTATTCAAAAAAGCCGACAGACGGGATCAGTGAAGAACCCGCGGCCCCTCTTCCTTGTTGAATTCGCCTTCAACCAGGCGACCTGCCATCTGGACGCCCACGCTCAGCATCGCCTTGGCGACTTCGACGTGTTGGCCCTGGAGGAAAACCTTGGCGTCTTCGGAGAAGTTCAAGGTAACCAGAGAACCCTCGTCCTCGGCCCTGCGCAGCTCGATGCGGCCATCAGGAAGTTCGACAATTTCTAGAAAGGACGTAGGCATAAAAGTCTGTTCTCCACGAAAGGCGAGGATTATATAGTCATCGGCCAGGCTCCGCTCGGGATCTTGACCAAGCGTTATCAACGAACGTAACGGGCCGAGGGGAAACTCAGCACTCGTTCAACCCTTCACGAAAGCGTATCGCCAGGCTCTTGAGGTTCTGGCGCCAGCTCTCCAGTTCCTCCCGGCTCAGCTCCTGCTCCGGGTCTTGCTCATCCAGATTGACCGCCACGATCAACGGTTGGGTCACGTCCCCCTTGGGCTTGCGCGGGGCCCGGGGCGGCTCGAACAGCGCCGCATGGGCCGCCAATAGCTTCGCAAGCCAGGTTTCCGGGTTATGCGCCAGTTCGACCATTTCGGCCAGTTCCGGAATCGCGATGGTTTCCAGCACTTCGCGGGTCAACAGCAGCTCGGCCCGCGGGGCATTCGCTTGTGGCAGGAGATAGAAACCGGCGATTTCATGGCACAGCCCCAACAACGCACCGTACAGGTGAAACAGCGCGGACTCACGTCCTGCCTGGAGCAGCGCCGGGGAATTCATCGTACGCCCGTCCTCGGCCCTGGTGAGTGCTTCGAGCGACAGGCCGGCGAAATAGATTTTCTGATTGGTGCGGGTATAGAGTTCGTGGGCCATGGCGGCATCTCCCCAACGAAATGAAAGCTTCACGCAAGTGCGACAGTGTCGTGGATCAACCGCGGCCACTGCAAGCCAAAAACAAAAAGGCCGCATGAAAACCTATGGGTTGTCATGCGGCCTTTTTGTCAGGTCCATGCGGATTTAGCGATTGTAGAGGGCGGCTGCGCCGCCAGCGGGAGCAAGCTCCCTCGCCACAAGCGCCCCCCCTCCAGACAAGCCCTGGCGATCAGCGCTTGTCTTCAACGGTCCATTTACCGCCATCGTAGTACGCCTTCCAACCGGTCGGCTTGCCGTCGACTTCGGTCTGCACGTACTGCTCCTTGGTCTTGCGGCTGTAGCGAATGACCGCAGGGCGCCCGTCCGGATCCTTCTGCGGTGCCTCACAGAGGAAATGGTACTTCGGATCGATCTCATCCTTGTGCGGGAGGATTTCCATCACCAACGGTGCACGGGTCTCGCGGTTTTTCGGGAACTGGCTGGCTGCCAGGAACAGGCCGGAAGCGCCGTCACGCAAGATATAGGTGTCGTTGACCTTCTCGCACTTGAGCTCCGGCATTTTCACCGGGTCCATCTTCGGCGGCGCCGCATCACCGCTCTTGAGCAGTTTGCGCGTGTTTTTGCAGGTCGGGTTGGTGCAGCCGAAGAACTTGCCGAAACGGCCGGTCTTGAGCTGCATCTCGCTGCCACACTTGTCGCATTCCAGGCTCGGGCCTTCGTAACCCTTGATGCGATAAGTGCCCTCTTCAATCTCGTAGCCGGCACAGTCCGGATTGTTACCGCAGATGTGCAGCTTGCGCTTCTCATCCAGCAGGTAGGCATCCATCGCGGTGCTGCAGATCGGGCAGCGATGCTTGCCACGCAGCACCAGGGATTCCGATTCGCCCTCGTCGTCCGCGGCGATTTCATCGCCCGGCACCAGGTTGACCGTCGCCTTGCAGCGTTCCTTGGGCGGCAGGCTGTAGCCCGAGCAGCCGAGGAAGACACCGGTCGAGGCGGTACGGATTTGCATCGGGCGGCCGCAGGTCAGGCACGGGATGTCGGTCATGACCGGCTGGTTGGCCCGCATGCCGTTGTCCGGGCTCTCCGCCACTTCAAGTTTTTTCTTGAAGTCGCCGTAGAACTCGTCGAGAACGTTTTTCCAGTCCCGCTCGCCCTGGGCCACATCGTCGAGGTTCTCTTCCATGCCGGCGGTGAAGCCGTAGTCCATCAGGTTCGAGAAGCTCTCGGACAAACGCTCGGTGACGATGTCACCCATCTTTTCCGAATAGAAACGACGGTTGTGCAGCGCCACATAACCGCGGTCCTGGATGGTGGAAATGATGGCGGCGTAGGTCGAAGGACGACCGATGCCACGCTTTTCCATTTCCTTGACCAGGCTGGCTTCGGAGTAACGGGCCGGCGGCTTGGTGAAGTGCTGGGTCGGATCGAGCTTGATCAGCTTCATCACGTCGCCCTGGGTCATGTCCGGCAGGACGTCGTCATCCCCAGGCTTGGTGATTTGCGGCATGACGCGGGTGTAGCCGTCGAACTTCAGGATGCGGCCCTTGGCACGCAACTCGAAGTCACCGGCACCGACGCTGACCGTGGTCGACAGGTATTGCGCCGGCAGCATCTGGCAAGCCAGGAACTGGCGCCAGATCAGCTCGTAGAGACGCTCGGCATCGCGCTCCATGCCCGACAGCTTGCTTGGCTCAGTGTTGGCATCGGACGGACGAATCGCTTCGTGAGCCTCCTGCGCGCCTTCCTTGCTGCTGTAGACGTTCGGCGTGTCCGGCAGGTACTTCTTGCCGAACTCGCTTTCTATATAAGTGCGCGCCATCGCCACGGCATCGGCCGACAGGTTGGTCGAGTCGGTACGCATATAGGTGATGTAGCCGGCTTCGTACAGACGCTGGGCCATCATCATGGTTTTCTTCACGCCAAAGCCCAGGCGGTTGCTTGCGGCCTGTTGCAGCGTGGAGGTGATGAACGGCGCCGACGGCTTGCTGCTGGTCGGCTTGTCTTCGCGCTTGACGATGCTGTAGCTGGAAGCCTTGAGCTTCTCCAGCGCCGCCATGGCCTGGGCTTCGTTGAGCGGCTTGAAGGCCTCGCCCTTCTCGCGGGCCACGTCGAAGCGCACGGTCGCGCCCTTGGTGGTGCCGAGGTCGGCGTGGACTTCCCAGTACTCTTCAGGGATGAACGCGCGGATCTCGCGCTCGCGCTCCACCACCAGCTTCACGGCGACCGACTGTACGCGACCAGCCGACAGGCCACGGGCGATCTTGGCCCACAGCAGCGGCGAGACCATGTAGCCCACCACGCGGTCGAGGAAACGACGCGCCTGCTGGGCGTTGACCCGATCGATATCCAGCTCGCCTGGCTGGGAGAAGGCTTCCTGGATGGCCTTCTTGGTAATTTCGTTGAACACCACGCGCTTGTAGCGGCTGTCATCCCCACCGATGGCTTCGCGCAGGTGCCAGGCAATGGCTTCCCCTTCGCGGTCCAAGTCCGTCGCGAGATAGATGGTGTCGGCATCCTTGGCGAGCCGGCGCAGCTCTTCGATGACCTTTTCCTTGCCCGGGAGGATCTCGTACTTGGCTTTCCAGCCGTGCTCCGGATCGACCCCCATGCGTGAGACCAGCTGCTTGCGCGCCTTGTCCTTGGGCGACAGCGCCGGCGCTTCACCGGCAGCAGCCTTGCCGCGCTTGGCGGCTGGCTCCTTGCTGGCGCTAGCCGAACCGCTGGTGGGCAGGTCTCGGATATGGCCGATACTCGACTTCACCACGTATTGGTTGCCCAGATACTTGTTGATGGTCTTGGCCTTAGCCGGGGATTCCACAATGACCAGCGATTTGCCCATGGATCAGAAAATTCCTGAATTCTAAAAAGTGAAAGGCGGTTGGCGCCTGACGCGGCACCGCTATATATAGTGGCTGCAAGGTGAGGTCAAGCGCAGGGTGACCCGCAGGTTGGCCTCAAGGCTTGGAAAAAATGCTCTCCTCGGCCTGCACCAAAGCAAAGCGTGGCACCTGTTCGCCGTCAACCTCGACGGACTCCTGGAACATGCTCAAGGGACGCACCCAAAAGCCGTAATCGCCATACAGGGCTTGATAGAACACCACTTCTTCTTCGCTCTCGGAATGCCGCGCGATGCTGAATACGCGGTACTGCGGACCTTTGTAATGCTGGTAGAGCCCAGGTTGTATCGGCATGTCTTGGCCCTCACTCAAATCTTTTCAAAATAAAAACAAAATTTTTCTACTAAACCCGGAAAAAACAAAAACCGGGGCACTTGGCCCCGGCTTCCATCGACGCAACGCTTAGACGCGTTCGAAGACAGTGGCGATGCCCTGGCCGAGGCCAATGCACATGGTGGACACACCGAAGGTGCCGCCATTCTGCTTCATGACGTTGAGCAGCGTGCCGGAGATACGCGCACCGGAGCAACCGAACGGGTGACCCAGGGCGATCGCGCCGCCGTGCAGGTTAACCTTCTCGTTCATCTTGTCGAGCACTTTCAAATCTTTCAGCACGGGCAGGGCCTGTGCAGCGAAAGCTTCGTTGAGCTCGAAGAAGTCGATATCGGCAATACCCAGGCCTGCGCGCTTCAAGGCTTTCTGCGTGGCCGGTACTGGACCATAGCCCATGATCGCCGGGTCCACACCCGCCACGGCCATCGAACGAATCACCGCCATCGGCTGGATCCCCAGGTCCTGGGCACGCTGGGCCGACATCACGATCATGCACGAGGCACCGTCGGTGATCTGCGACGAAGTCCCGGCTGTCACGGTGCCGCCCTTCGGATTGAAGGCCGGCTTGAGGGCCGCCAGGCTTTCCAGGGTGGTTTCCGGACGAATGGTTTCGTCGTAGTCGAACAGTTTCAGGAAACCGTTCTCGTCGTAGCCCTGCATCGGGATGATCTCATCCTTGAACTTGCCCTCAACGGTGGCCTTGTGGGCGAGCTGGTGGGAGCGCACGCCGAAGGCGTCCTGCTGTTCGCGGGTGATGCCGTGCATTTTGCCCAGCATTTCCGCAGTCAGGCCCATCATGCCCGAGGCTTTTGCCGCGTACAGCGACATGTGCGGGTTCGGATCGACGCCGTGCATCATGCTCACGTGGCCCATGTGCTCGACACCACCGACGACGAACACATCACCGTTGCCGGTCATGATCGCCTGGGCGGCGGTGTGCAGTGCGCTCATGGACGAACCGCACAGGCGGCTGACAGTCTGGCCCGCCGCGGTGTGAGGAATCTGGGTCATCAGCGAGGCCATGCGGGCGATGTTCCAGCCCTGCTCCAGGGTCTGGTTCACACAGCCCCAGATCACGTCTTCGACTTCGTTGGGGTCGACCTTGACGTTGCGCTCCAGCAGCTTGCTGATCAGGTGCGCCGACATGTCTTCGGCGCGGGTGTTGCGGTGCATGCCGCCCTTGGAGCGGCCCATCGGCGTACGACCGAAGTCGACAATCACGACGTCTCTAGGATTCAAGCTCATAAATGTTCTCTCGCTCTAGTCGTTGGGCGCTTAACCGAAGAAACGCTGGCCGTTCTTGGCCATCTCACGCAGCTTCGCGGTCGGGTGGTACAGCGCGCCCAGATCAGCGTACTGGTCAGCCAGGGCAACGAACTCGGCCACACCGATCGAATCGATGTAACGCAGCGCACCGCCACGGAATGGAGGGAAACCGATACCGTAGACCAGACCCATGTCGGCTTCGGCGGCGGTTTCGACAATGCCGTCTTCCAGGCAGCGCACGGTTTCGAGGCACAGCGGGATCATCATCCAGTTGATGATGTCCTCGTCGGTGACTTCGCGCTGTTCGTAGACGATCGGCTTGAGCACTTCCAGCACCGACGAGTCGGCGACTTTCTTCTGCTTGCCGCGCTTGTCGGTCTCGTAGGCGTAGAAGCCCTTGCCGTTCTTCTGGCCCAGGCGCTTGGCTTCGTAGAGCACGTCGACGGCCGAACGACGGTCGTCCTTCATACGGTCCGGGAAGCCTTCAGCCATGACATCGCGACCGTGGTGGCCGGTGTCGATGCCGACCACGTCCATCAGGTACGCCGGGCCCATCGGCCAGCCGAATTTTTCCATGATCTTGTCGATGCGCACGAAGTCCACACCGGCGCTGACCAGCTTGGCGAAACCGCCGAAGTACGGAAACAGCACGCGGTTGACCAAAAAGCCCGGGCAGTCGTTGACGACGATCGGGTTCTTGCCCATTTTCTTGGCGTAGGCCACGGTGGTGGCTACGGCCAGTTCGCTGGACTTCTCGCCACGGATCACTTCCACCAGCGGCATCATGTGCACCGGGTTGAAGAAGTGCATGCCGACGAAGTTTTCAGGACGCTTGAGAGCCTTGGCCAGCAGCGAAATGGAGATGGTCGAGGTGTTCGAGGCGAGGATGGTGTCCTCTTTGACTTTGTCTTCGACTTCAGCCAGTACCGCCTGCTTGACCTTCGGGTTCTCGACAACCGCTTCGACCACCAGGTCGACATGGCCGAAATCGCCATAGGACAGGGTCGGACGAATGCCGTTGAGCACTTCGGCCATCTTCGCGGCGGTCATGCGGCCTTTGTCGACGCGGCCGACCAGCAGCTTGGCGGCCTCGGCCAGGCCCTGCTCGATCCCGTGTTCGTTGATGTCCTTCATCAGGATCGGCGTGCCTTTGGACGCCGACTGGTAGGCGATGCCGCCGCCCATGATACCGGCGCCGAGCACGGCCGCCTGCTTCACGTCACGGGCGATTTCGTCGTAGGCCTTGGCCTTTTTCTTCAGTTCCTGGTCGTTGAGGAACAGACCGATCAGGCTTTGCGCGGCCGAGGTCTTGGCCAGCTTGACGAAGCCGGCGGCCTCGACTTCCAAGGCCTTGTCGCGACCGAAGTTCGCGGCTTTCTGGATGGTCTTGATCGCTTCGACCGGTGCCGGGTAATTCGGGCCTGCCTGACCGGCCACGAAACCCTTGGCGGTTTCGAAGGCCATCATTTGTTCGATGGCGTTGAGCTTGAGCTTCTCCAGCTTCGGCTGGCGCTTGGCCTTGTAGTCGAACTCGCCGCTGATGGCACGCTTGATGGTTTCAAGGGCCGCTTCCTGGAGCTTGCCAGGTTCGACCACGGCATCCACGGCACCGACTTTCAGCGCGTCTTCGGCACGGTTTTCCTTGCCAGCGGCAATCCACTCGATAGCGTTGTCGGCACCGATCAGGCGCGGCAGGCGCACGGTGCCGCCAAAGCCCGGGTAGATGCCCAGCTTGACTTCCGGCAGGCCGATCTTGGCCGTGGTGGCCATGACGCGGTAATCCGCCGCCAGGCACATCTCCAGGCCGCCACCCAGGGCGATGCCGTTGATCGCCGCGACGGTTGGTACGTTGAGGTCTTCGAAATCGCTGAAAATACGGTTGGCTTCGAGGTTGCCAGCGATCAGTTCGGCATCGGGCAGCTTGAAGTTGTCGACGAATTCGGTGATGTCGGCACCAACGATGAACACGTCCTTGCCGCTGCTGACGATCACACCCTTGATCGAAGCATCTGCCTTGATAGTGTCTACGGCCTGACGCAATTCATTCAGGGTTAGACGGTTGAACTTGTTGACGGACTCACCCTTGAGGTCGAATTTCAGTTCGACGATGCCACTTTCAAGAGCCTTAACCGTGATGGCTTTACCTTCGTAAATCATCAACTGATCTCCACGATATGGAAGCTGAACAGTACACGTTGGACGCTGACCACTGGTTCGACACTGACGTTACCGTCGATGCTACGCCAATCCGCCAGGCACACCCGTCAACGCGATAGTCGGGGTCTGTAGGAGCCGTCTGAAAATACAAACGCTCAATTCATACGCCCGTTTGATTTGGGTACGTCACCTTCACGGAATTTCCGACAATTGTCAATCGCCCTAAACACCGGCGTGAACGCGACTTTACGGTCATTTCCGTACCCTACGGATCCGCAACACGGCGCCGCATGAGCAGCCATTCATAGAATCAATAATTAGAAAAGTCGCCCTAATTCCAGACAGATCGGATCCAGCCGACTACGCTGTACGGGTGCGATTTGAATTTTGCGGAATGAAGGGCGCTGCGAACGCACGTCCTGACACGAAATGGATTACCGGCCTGCCTGGCCAACCCGCCCGATGAGACTGTCGGGCTTTTTTATGCCCGATGCAGGGGCTGCGATCCTTTTGATCTGTCACTCAAGATTCAATTGGGTCTGGAAGATCGCAGCCTCGCTGCGCTAGACAGCTCCTGCAGCGTTTCAGGCCAGCGCCTTCAGCACCGAGGAAATCTCCTGCAAAACACTCGCCTCGCCTTTCTCGCCCCAATACAAAGCGATCATTTGCCGGTCGGCTTCAATTTTGTAGACGTTGGCTGGCAATTTTTCGAAATGATTGAGCAGGGACTCATCCAGGCAGACTTCCCGCCACTGATTGGCCCAGACGCCCGGCGCAGTTTGCCAGTAGCTCCAGCAGGCCGGCTGGCTGCCGCGGCGAGGCCGATAATACTGGGCACAGGGGTTTGGCGGCTGTTGGCCGAGCCAGTGCGGCCACTCCTGTGGCGCCAGTTGCATGGCCAGGCCCAGGCGTCGCGCTTCCATGCGCAGGGCCATGCGACCGCTCTGTACACGGGACGGACGCAACCATGCCAGCGGACTTAACACCACCAACAGGATTGACAGCACTATCCAGACCGTCATATTCGTACTCCCCGATTCTGATGAGCCCATTGACCCAGGTGGCGTCAATGCGCTTGAAACCAGCCATACTTACCGTATCGCAATTCTCTGGAGTGCCTTCCATGTACTACAACCACGTTCTGGTCGCCGTTGACCTCACTGAAGAATGCGATCCGGTCGTCAAGCGCGCCCTCGCCCTCTGCGAAGGCCGAGACACCCAGCTGTCACTGGTGCATATCGTCGAACCGATGGCCATGGCCTTCGGCGGCGACGTGCCGATGGACCTTTCCCAGTTGCAGCAGCAGCAATTCGACCAGGCCAAGGAACGCCTTGACCGACTGATCGTGAAATACCCGGCCCTGAAGAAGGAGTTCAGCCACCTGACCTACGGCCAGCCGCGCCAGGAGATCCATCACCTGGCCAAGGAACAGGGTTGCGACCTGATTGTCGTCGGCAGCCATGGTCGCCACGGCTTGGCGCTGCTGCTGGGCTCGACCGCCAACGATGTGCTGCATGGCGCGCCTTGCGATGTATTGGCAGTACACCTGGTCAAGCGCACATAAACCTAAACCTGTGGGAGCGAGCTTGCTCGCGATAGCGGTGTGACAGTCAGCATCAATGCTGCCGATCTACCGCTATCGCGAGCAAGCTCGCTCCCACAGGGTGGGATTTCCATCTCAATGGCTCAAGCGTCCAGCTCGGCCCAGCGCTCGACCAATGCATCCAGCTCGGCCTGCAGTTGCTCCAGGTGCGCAATCACCTTGGCGGTTTCGGCAGCAGGACGCTGGTAGAACCCGGCCTCGGCCATTTCGGCTTCTACCGCTGCGATCTGCTGCTCCTTCGCGTCGATATCACCCGGCAAGGCTTCCAGCTCGCGCTGCAGCTTGTAGCTGAGCTTTTTCTTCGCTGGGGCCGGAGCTACTGCGGCAACCGGCGCAGGCTCGGCCTTGACCACGGCCGAGTTCAGGTCGGCCTTGCCGGACTTGCTCTCGGTGACCCCCAGCAGACGCGGCGAGCCGCCCTGGCGCAGCCAGTCCTGATAGCCACCGACGTATTCGCGAACCAGGCCTTCGCCTTCGAACACCAGGGTGCTGGTGACCACGTTATCGAGGAATGCCCGGTCGTGACTGACCATCAGAACGGTGCCGTTGAAGGTCAGCAGCACCTCTTCCAGCAATTCCAGGGTTTCCACGTCCAGGTCGTTGGTGGGCTCGTCGAGCACCAGCAGGTTCGCCGGCTTGCTGAACAACTTGGCCAGCAACAGGCGGGCGCGCTCACCACCCGACAACGCCTTGACCGGCGTACGGGCACGCTGGGGGCTGAACAGGAAATCGCCGAGGTAGCTCAGCACATGGCGGCTCTGACCATCGATGTCGATGAAATCGCGGCCTTCGGCCACGTTGTCGATCACGGTCTTTTCCAGGTCCAGTTGATGACGCAACTGGTCAAAGTAGGCGACGTCGATCTTCGTGCCCTCTTCCACCTTGCCGCTGGTGGGCACCAGGCCGCCGAGCATCAGCTTGAGCAAGGTGGTCTTGCCAGTGCCGTTGGCGCCCAGCAGGCCGATGCGATCGCCACGCTGCAGCACCATGGAAAAGTCCTTGATCAGGAACGGGCCGCCAGGGTGGGCGAAACTCACGTTCTCAAGCACCATCACCTGCTTGCCGGACTTGTCAGCGGTGTCCAACTGAATGTTGGCCTTGCCGGTGCGCTCGCGACGCTCACTGCGCTCCATGCGCAAAGCCTTGAGCGCGCGCACACGGCCTTCGTTGCGGGTGCGACGCGCCTTGATACCCTGGCGAATCCAGACTTCTTCCTGGGCCAGCTTCTTATCGAACAGCGCGTTAGCGGTTTCTTCCGCTGCCAACGCCGCTTCCTTGTGCACCAGGAAGCTGGCGTAGTCGCCGTTCCAGTCGATCAGGCCGCCGCGGTCCAGTTCAAGGATGCGCGTCGCCAGGTTCTGCAGGAAGGAACGGTCGTGGGTGATGAACAGCACCGCCCCCTGGAAGTCTTTCAGGGCTTCTTCAAGCCAGGCGATGGCGCCGATGTCCAAGTGGTTGGTCGGTTCGTCGAGCAGCAGCAGGTCCGGCTCGGAGACCAGGGCCTGGGCCAGCAGGACGCGGCGACGCCAACCGCCGGACAACTCGGCGAGGGTCTTGTCGGCCGGCAATTGCAGGCGGCTCAGGGTGCTGTCGACCAATTGCTGCAGGCGCCAGCCGTCTCGGGCTTCGAGGTCGTGCTGCACGTGCATCAACTTGTCCAGGTCGGCATCGGTGACGATGTTCTGGCTCAGGTGGTGATACTCGGCCAACAGTGCGCCGACACCGTCCAGGCCTTCGGCGACCACATCGAACACGGTCCGCTCGTCGGCCACCGGCAGTTCCTGGGGCAATTCGCCGATTTTCAGGCCTGGCGCACGCCAGACCGAGCCGTCGTCGGGCTTTTGATCACCCTTGACCAGCTTCATCATGCTGGACTTGCCAGTGCCGTTTCGGCCGATGATGCACACCCGCTCACCACGGGCGATCTGCCAGGACACCTTGTCCAACAACGGCATAGCGCCGAACGCAAGGGACACATCGCTGAATTTGAGCAGGGTCATGAGCTTCTCCAAAAACCGGGCGCGCATTCTACCTGAGATGAGGCCTCAAGGGTCCGCCAATTTCGCCACTGAAGCACTCTGCATAACAAATGTTGCGAACTTGCACCGACGGCTCCGCAAAGCTTTCGCCGGCTGCTGGCAAAAGGCTAAGCTACAGACAGTTACCCTGGGTTAACCCTTGGGCTTGTCATGTTTTTTCTGCCCGGACGTCTCATGCGCAGTCGCCTTTTCAGTGTTTTATCGTGTCTTTTTGTATGTGCCACTGCCGTTCAATCCGCTCAGGCGGTGGATATCTCCACTCAGCGCCAATACTACGACGAGGCCAAGCGTGCCTTGGCCAAGGGTGATTCCGGCCCCTACTTTCGCTACAGCCAGGCCCTGCGCGATTACCCGCTGGAGCCGTACCTGGCCTACGACGAATTGACCGCTCGCCTCAAGAGCGCCAGCAACGCCGAAATCGAGAAATTCCTCGCCGAGCACGGTGACCTGCCCCAGGCCAACTGGATGAAGCTGCGCTGGCTGCGTTGGCTGACCGAGCGCGGCGACTGGGAGACCTTCGTCAAGTATTACGACCCCAAGCTCAATTTCACCGAGCTGGATTGCCTCAACGCTCAGTACCAACTCAGCCATGGCCTGAAGGCCGAGGGCTATGCCAACACCGAAAAGCTGTGGCTCACCGGCAAGTCCCAGCCCCAGGCGTGCGATGCGTTGTTCGGCCTGTGGGCCTCCCAGGGCCAGTTGACCGAGCAGAAGCGCTGGGAGCGCGCCAAGCTGGCCGCCCAGGCGCGCAACTACCCGCTGGCCAACAGCCTGGTCAGCGGCCTGACCACCCTCGCTCCCCGTGGCAACTTGCTGGTGGATGTGGCGCAAAAGCCCGAGCTGCTCAACCAGCCCTCGCGCTTCGTTCCAGCCGATGAACCGATGTCCGATATCGTCAGCCTCGGCCTGCGTCGCCTGGCCCGCCAGGACCCGGAAAAAGCCATGGCGCTGCTGGATGGCTACGCCAGCACCATGCATTTTTCCCGGGATGAAAAAGTCGCGATCGCCCGAGAGATCGGCCTGACCCTGGCCAAGCGCTTCGACAGCCGCGCCCTGGACGTAATGACGAAATACGACCCGGAGTTGCGCGATGACACCGTTTCGGAATGGCGCTTGCGCCTGCTGTTGCGCCTCGCTCGTTGGGACGATGCCTATCAGTTGACCCGCCGCCTGCCCGAGTCGCTGGCCAGCACCAACCGCTGGCGGTACTGGCAAGCCCGCACGCTGGAACTGGCGCAACCGCAGAACCCGGAAGCCCTGACGCTCTACAAGCACCTGGCCCGTGAGCGGGACTTCTATGGCTTCCTGGCCGCTGACCGGTCCCAGTCCCCCTATTCGCTCGTCAACAAGCCACTGGTGATGAGCCAGGCGCTGATCAACAAGGTGCGCAATACGCCTGGCGTGCGCCGGGCGCTGGAATTTCATGCCCGTGGGGACATCGTCGACGGACGCCGCGAGTGGTATCACGTCAGCCGTCATTTCAACCGGGACGAAATGGTCGCCCAGGCGAAGCTGGCTTACGACCTGAAATGGTATTTCCCGGCCATCCGCACCATCAGCCAGGCCAAGTACTGGGACGACCTGGACATCCGTTTCCCGATGGCCCACCGCGAGACCCTGGTGCGCGAAGCCAAGATCCGCGGCTTGCATCCAAGTTGGGCGTTCGCCATTACCCGCCAGGAAAGTGCGTTCATGGATGATGCCCGCTCCAGCGTCGGCGCCGCCGGCCTGATGCAATTGATGCCTGGTACCGCCAAGGAAACCGCGCGCAAGTTCAGCATTCCCCTGGCCTCGCCCCAACAAGTGTTGAACCCGGACAAGAACATCCAGTTGGGTGCGGCCTACCTGAGCCAGGTTCATAGCCAGTTCAACGGCAACCGCGTCCTGGCTTCGGCGGCCTACAACGCCGGCCCCGGTCGCGTGCGCCAATGGCTGCGCGGGGCCGACCACTTGAGCTTCGACGTCTGGGTCGAGAGCATCCCGTTCGACGAAACCCGCCAATACGTGCAGAACGTGTTGTCTTATTCGGTGATCTACGGCCAGAAGCTCAACTCGCCGCAACCGCTGGTGGACTGGCATGAGCGGTATTTCGATGATCAGTGATTAACACCCCCACAAAGCCCTCTTCTGTGGGAGCGAGCTTGCTCGCGATGGCGTCGGCACCTGCAACATGAATGCAAGCTGGCTCACCGCTATCGCGAGCAAGCTCGCTCCCACAGGGCCTGCATCAAACACTACATCCCCTGTGGACGCGGTATCAGTCGGTTGCCGCCTCCGCCCCCACATTGAACTGCAACGCCGCCAATCGCGCATACAGCGCATTGCTGGCGACAAGCTCCTGGTGCGTGCCCACGGCAACCACCTTGCCCTGGTCCATTACCGCGATCCGATCGGCGTTTTTCACCGTGGCCAGGCGATGGGCTATCACCAACGTCGTGCGGTTTTTCATCAGGCTGGGCAGGGCTTGCTGGATCAGGTGTTCGCTTTGCGCATCGAGGGCGCTGGTGGCTTCGTCCAGCAGCAGGATCGGGGCATCCACGAGCAACGCTCGGGCGATGGCCAAGCGTTGGCGCTGGCCGCCGGATAACCCTAGGCCGCCGTCGCCCAGGTGAGTCTGGTAGCCGTCGGGCATTTTTTCGATGAAGTCGTGGGCGTGGGCGATCTGCGCGGCCTCGCGCACCTGCTCCGACGTCGCCTGCGGGTTGCCATAGCGGATGTTCTCTTCGACCGTGCCGAAAAACAGCGCCGGGCTTTGTGAAACCAGGGCGAAATGCCGCCGCAGGTCCAGCGGATCAAGTTGAGTCAACGGCACATCGTCGATCAGGATCCGCCCTTGCACGGGATCATAGAAACGCAGCAGCAAATCGTAGACCGTCGACTTGCCTGCGCCGGAGGGCCCGACCAGGGCCAGGGTCTCACCGGCCTTGATACTCAGGTCGAGGCCATCGACCGCATAACTGTCCGGCCGGGACGGATAGGAAAAACGCACGCCTTCGAGACGCAAATCGCCGCGAACTCGCGCCGGCAAGGTCACGAGGCCCGAAGCCGGCGGCTGGATGATGTTTTCCGAACGCAGCAGCTCGGCAATACGCTCTGCCGCACCGGCCGCCCGCTGCAGCTCGCCAATCACTTCGCTCAAGGTCCCGAAGGCACTGCCGACGATCAGGCTGTAGAACACGAACGCCGCCAGCTCGCCACCGGAAATCCGCCCGGCGATCACATCCATGCCACCGACCCAGAGCATCACCCCCACCGCCCCCAACACCAGCACGATCACCATGGTGATCAACCAGGCCCGCTGGACAATGCGCTTGCGAGCGGTGTCGAAGGCCTGCTCCACCGTCACGGAAAAACGCTGTTCGTCCTGGACCTGATGGTTGTAGGCCTGCACGGTCTTGATCTGGCCGAGGGTTTCGGAGACATAGCTGCCGACGTCGGCAACGCGGTCCTGGCTCTGGCGCGACAAGCTGCGCACTCGACGCCCGAAAAGCAGGATCGGGACCAATACCAGCGGCAGGGCAATCACCACGATACTGGTCAGCTTGGGATTGGTGATGAACAGCAGCACGATACCGCCCACCACCATCAAGACATTGCGCAAAAACAACGACAGCGACGAACCGATCACCGATTGCAGCAAGGTCGTATCAGTGGTCAGCCGTGACTGGATTTCCGAACTGCGGTTGTTTTCGTAGAAACCCGGGTGCAAGTACACTAGATGGTTGAACACCTGCCGTCGGATATCCGCCACCACCCGCTCACCGATCCAGGACACCAGGTAAAAACGCGAAAACGTACCGATCGCCAACCCCACCACCAGCACCATGAACAAGCCGATGGATTGGTTGAGCAGGTGCGGCGAGCGAGTCATGAAGCCTTGGTCCACCAGCAAGCGGATGCCTTGGCCCATGGACAAGGTAATGCCGGCGGTGACAATCAAAGCCAGCAAAGCGCCGACGACCTGTTTGCGATAAGGGGCGATGAAGCCGCTGGCCAGGCGTATGGCACGGCGATGTCGGGAAGAAAGCATCAAAGGCGTCCGATAATGCAGCAGGAAAAAGGCCAGCTCGCGACGCCGAAACGCAGCGGAACCAAGTTGAATCGCAATGAGTCAGGTTAAATATGACCACTACGGCTAGCGGCTAGATGTTATCGGTCTAAAGTCTGGGTGGAAACGAAACTGTGTTTCTGATTGAGTGGAGGCGTCGCCATGAACCTACACGGAGTGTCATGGCTCGGTCACCTGGCGACATTAAAATAGGCACACAACCTGATGAGGAGACAGGCCATGTCCTTGCAACACAGCAGCGACGACAAGATTCAAGTAATCCGCACGCAACCGGACCAGTCTCTGGGCTGCTCGTTCATCGATGCCCAAGGGCGCGAAGTACCGATCACCGAAGACATGATTCAGAAAGCCTGCAGCGAGCTGGAAAAACGACTGGTCAAGCCTGCCGAACAAAAGTGATACAGCCCGTCTTCAATTGAACCCGACGGTGATGTCGGGTTTTTTATGTCTGCCAGACGGAAACCTGTGGCGAGGGAGCTGCTCCCGCTGGGTTGCGAAGCAACCCTATCCTTGGGCTCTAAAAGCGACGACTGCTGCGCAGCCGAGCGGGAGCAAGCTCCCTCGCCACAACAGCCTTGGCTAAACCAGCGTGGCACCCAGCGCCGTCACGATCTGTTCCAAAGCCGCCGATTGTCCTTCGATGCGAACCTTCAAACTATGGATCTCCCGGCGTGGCGGATAATGCTTGCGCAAGGCATCGAACGCGCGGCGTTGCTCATCGACGGTGCCCACCAGGCTGCGGCGAAAATCCGCGTCGTCGCGACGGGGGTCGTACACGCTCCGGCACAGCGCCGCCAAGGCCCAGGCCGGGTCGGTTTCGGCATCCAGGGTGATGCCACCCAGCCAGGGCCGGGGCAACAGGTCGCTGAGGCTGACTTCAACCGGTCGCTCCAGGAACACGCACAAGGCCTGGTAGATCTGAGCCGTGCCACGCTGGCGACCATCGAGGCTGTAACCAGCAATGTGCGGGGTGGCGATCACGCACAAATCGGCCAGGTCCACATCCACGGTGGGCTCCTGCTCCCAGACATCCAGCACCGCTTGCAGGTCTTCGCGCTCCAGCAACACCTCGCGCAGCGCGGCGTTATCGATCACCGGCCCTCGAGCCGCATTGATCAGCCAGGTCCCGGGCTTGAGCTGGTTCAGACGCGCTTCGTCGAACAGGTGCCAGGTCGGGTGCTCGCCGTCGCGGGTCAACGGGGTGTGCAGGCTGATCACATCGCACTGCTCGATGATCTGCTCCAGGCTCACATAGTCGCCGCCCTCGGCGGCCTGACGCGGTGGATCGCAGACTTTCACGGCCCAGCCCAGCCCCTTGAGCACCTCGATCAACCGCCCGCCCACCTGGCCCGCGCCGACCACGCCGAAGGTCCGCTGGTCCAGCGCCGCACCTTCGATTTCTGCCAGGGTCATCAGACTGCCCAGCACGTAGTCCACCACGCCACGGGCATTGCAGCCGGGTGCGCTGGCCCAGCGGATCCCCGCCTCGGCAAGATAATCCAGGTCCAGGTGGTCGGTGCCGATGGTGCAAGTGCCGACGAAGCGTACCTTGCTGCCTTCCAGCAGAGCCCGATTGACCTGGCTGACCGAACGCACCAGCAATACATCGGCGTGCTCGACCATCGTCCGGTCGATCCCCCGGCCCGGTACCCGGCGGATTTCGCCGAATCCTTGGAAAAACGCATCAAGCAGGGGGATGTTTTCGTCGGCGACGATCAGCATGGCAGAGCTCCTTTGGCGGGATGGGCAGTGTAGGCGTTCCTCGCCTCAATGGGCCAGCGCATTACTTCAGTGAACGAATGGTGTGGCGAGGGAGCTTGCTCCCGCTCGGGTGCGCAGCAGCCGCCAGTCTCCTTGGGCCTGCTGCGCAGTCCAGCGGGAGCAAGCTCCCTCGCCACGGGTAAAGGCTGGAACGCTTACAAATCCACAACACAGGTTTTTTCCTGACCACCGCGTCAAGGCGTAGAATTCGCCGCCTCGCGCTTAACCCTTTCGGACGCTTGCCTTGTGAATCCTGTCATCGACATCCCCACTCCCCTTTCCCGCCCGGCCCGGGTACGCCTTGAATTCAAGACGTTGCTGGCCCTGGCCTTGCCGATCATGGTGGCGCAACTGGCGACCACCGCCATGGGCTTCGTCGATGCGGTGATGGCCGGTCGGGTCGGTCCACGGGACCTGGCGGCCGTGGCCCTGGGCAACTCGATCTGGGTGCCGGTGTTCCTGTTGATGACTGGCACCCTGCTGGCGACCACCCCGAAAGTTGCCCAGCGCTTCGGGGCCGGCACGTTCGACGAGATCGGGCCGCTGGTACGCCAGGCGCTGTGGCTGGCCCTGGTGGTGGGGTTGATCGCGACGCTGGCACTGTTCAGCGCCGAGCCGATCCTGCACATCATGAAAGTCGATCCCGAATTGATCGGCCCGTGCATGGAATACCTGCGGGGCATCGGCACGGGCCTGCCGGCCGTGGCGCTGTATCACGTACTGCGCTGCTTCAGCGACGGCCTGGGTCGTACGCGACCGGCGATGGTGCTGGGGCTGTGCGGGCTGGCGCTGAACATTCCGCTCAATTACATCTTCATCTATGGGCACCTGGGCGTGCCCGCCATGGGCGGCGTCGGTTGCGGCTGGGCCACGGCCATCGTGATGTGGGTCATGGCCCTGGGGATGGCCGCTTGGGCACGGTGGGCACCGGCCTATCAGTCGAGCCGGTTGTTCAGCCGTTTCGACTGGCCGCAATGGGCGGTCATCAAGCGCCTGCTGGGCATCGGCTTGCCGATCGGCATTGCGGTGTTCGCCGAGTCGAGTATTTTCGCGGTGATCGCCCTGCTGATCGGCAGCCTCGGCGCCACCGTGGTGGCCGGGCACCAGATCGCACTGAACTTCAGCTCCCTGGTGTTCATGATCCCCTACTCCCTGGGCATGGCCGTCACGGTGCGGGTCGGCCAGGCCCTGGGGCGGCAGCAGCCTCGCGAAGCGCGCTTCGCCGCCGGGGTGGGCATGGGCACGGCCCTGGCCTACGCTTGCCTGTCGGCGAGCCTGATGTTCGCCCTGCGCGGGCCTATCGCGGCGATCTATACCGCCGACCCGGTGGTGATCGAGGTGGCATCGATGCTGATCGTCTACGCGGCGCTGTTTCAGTTTTCCGATGCGATCCAGGTCACGGCGGCAGGTGCATTGCGCGGCTACCAGGACACCCGGGTGACGATGATCCTGACCCTGTTCGCCTATTGGGGCATCGGCCTGCCGGTGGGTTACGCCCTGGGCCTGACCGACTGGCTCGGCGCGGCCAGCGGCCCGAGCGGATTGTGGCAAGGCCTGATCGTGGGCTTGAGCTGCGCGGCATTGATGCTGTCGATCCGTCTGGCACGTAGCGCGCGCAAGCAGATCCGTCTCAGCCGCTCGACGGGTTAAGCGAGTTTCTTGCGGATCCAGTAGAGGTAGGTGCCCGCCTCTTCCTGCTGGGCCACCAGTTCGTGGTCCAGGAACACGCAAAACTTGGGGATGTCGCGGCGGGTCGAGGGGTCGGTGGCAATGACTTTCAGCAGGCCACCGGGGGCCAGGTCGCGGATGTGCTGGTGCAGCATCATCACCGGTTCCGGGCAATTGAGGCCGGTGGCATCCAGCGTGCCGTCGACCGGCGTGTCGTTCATTTCACTCATGTTCTACTCCTGAAACTGGCCGGCATTGTCGCGCAATGTCAGCGCTCGGTCACCCCTGGTTTCACACTGCCTCCTGTGGGAGCGAGCTTGCTCGCGATAGCGGTGGGTCAGCTTGCATCCATGTTGAATGTAGCGACGTCATCGCGAGCGAGCTCGCTCCCACAGGGAACTCCATCAGTTCCGAGAGCTAGCGGGACTTCGGCTTTTTCGTGTCCAACCGCCGCAGATGGCACGTCACTTCCTCGCGGTCGTGGTACAGCTGCTTGCAACCGATCTCGACCTTGATGCCCCGGGCCTTGAAGCCATCAGCGATACGCTCGAGCAGGCGCTTCACCTCGGCATAACGCTGTTTCATCGGCAGTTTGAGATTGACCACGGCCTCGCGGCAATGGCCTTCGCCAATCCACTCTTCCAGCATCGCCGCGTTGCGCGCGGGCTTTTCGACGATGTCGCAGACCATCCAGTCCACCGGCTGCTTGGGCTTGAACGTGAAACCGTCCGCCATCAGGTGCTGCACCAGGCCGGTGTCCATCAGGCTTTCGGCCATCGGACCGTTGTCGATGGCCGTCACCAGCATCCCACGGTTGACCAGTTGCCAAGTCCAGCCGCCTGGCGCGGCACCGAGGTCCACGCCGGTCATGTCACTGTGCAGGCGCTCGTCCCACTGGTCCCGAGGGATGAAATGGTGCCAGGCCTCTTCGAGCTTGAGTGTGGAGCGACTCGGCGCTTCCCGGGGGAACTTCAGGCGCGGGATGCCCATGGGCCACATCGCCGAATTATCCGCGTCCGCCAGGCCCAGGAACACTTCGCGGCCACTCTTGAACGTCAGCAGCAGGCGCGGCTTGTGCGGGTCGTCCACCAGCTTGCCGGCTCCGCTCAGCGCTTTGCGCAACGGGCCTTCGAATTTCTTGCAGAAGTTCGACAGCTCCTTGCCGTCATTGGTGTCGACCACCTCCAGCCACAGGCTGCCGCAGGTCGGAAACGCCGACATGTGGGCCAGGATCACGCTGATACGGTCGGTTTCCGGCAATTCAATGAATGTGCCCCGCGCCCACTGGCGCGGAAAAATCAGCTCGGCAAAACGCTGCCCGCGCATCAGCCGCTCGGCACCGTCCTCTTCAGTACAGACAAATTCGGCACAGGCACTGGCCGGTTTGGCCTTGGCGTAGCCAGCCACGTTGAGCCGGGCCGCGTGTTCGGCGATCTCGGAACAGACCTCGCCTTCGAAGCCTGGCCGGCAGTGCATAAAAAGCGTGTTCATTGAAACTCCGTAGCAAAGCCTGTCACGAAAACCGCCGCATGATAGCGGAGTTCGGAACCGCGAACCTTGCTATAGAGTCCAGTTATTAGTCATACGCTCAAAACAGGGCTAGGTTAAAGGCTCTGTCCGTCCCTCAGTCCGTAGCCGTGCGGACTCAAAGGAGTGATTTCAATGCCGTCCCTCGATAGCCTGAAAACCCTTAAAACACTGCAAGTCGACGCCAGGACCTACCACTACTTCAGCCTGCCGGATGCCGCCCGAAGCCTGGGTGACCTGGACAAGCTGCCCATGTCCTTGAAGGTGCTACTGGAAAACCTGTTGCGCTGGGAAGATGAAAAAACCGTCACCGGCGCCGACCTCAAGGCCCTGGCCGGGTGGCTCAAGGAGCGCCGCTCCGACCGCGAGATTCAATACCGCCCGGCACGGGTGCTGATGCAGGATTTCACCGGCGTCCCCGCCGTGGTCGATCTGGCCGCCATGCGCGCCGCCGTGGAAAAGGCCGGCGGCGATCCCCAGCGGATCAACCCGTTGTCACCGGTGGACCTGGTGATTGACCATTCGGTGATGGTGGACAAGTTCGCCAGCAGCCAGGCGTTCGAGCAGAACGTCGACATCGAAATGCAGCGCAACGGCGAACGCTACGCCTTCCTGCGCTGGGGCCAGAGCGCCTTCGATAACTTCAGCGTGGTACCGCCAGGCACCGGCATCTGCCACCAGGTCAACCTGGAATACCTGGGCCGCACCGTGTGGACCAAAGAAGAAGACGGCCGCACCTACGCCTTCCCCGATACCCTGGTGGGCACCGACTCCCACACCACCATGATCAACGGCCTCGGCGTACTGGGCTGGGGCGTCGGCGGGATCGAGGCGGAAGCGGCCATGCTCGGCCAGCCAGTGTCGATGCTGATTCCCGAGGTCATCGGTTTCAAACTCATCGGCAAGCTGCGCGAAGGCATCACCGCCACCGACCTGGTGCTGACCGTCACGCAGATGCTGCGCAAGAAAGGTGTGGTGGGCAAATTCGTCGAGTTCTATGGCGACGGTCTGGCTGACCTGCCCCTGGCCGACCGCGCCACCATCGCCAACATGGCCCCGGAATACGGCGCCACCTGCGGTTTCTTCCCGGTGGACGAGGTGACCCTGGACTACCTGCGCCTGTCCGGACGTCCGGCCGAAACCGTGAAACTGGTGGAGGCCTATTGCAAGGCCCAGGGCCTGTGGCGCCTGCCCGGCCAGGAGCCGGTGTTCACCGACACCCTGGAGCTGGACATGGGCAGCGTCGAGGCCAGTCTCGCCGGGCCCAAACGCCCTCAGGACCGGGTTTCGCTGCCGAATGTCGGCCAGGCTTTCAGCGACTTCCTGGGGTTGCAGGTCAAACCCACCAGTAAAGAAGAAGGTCGCCTGGAAAGTGAAGGCGGCGGTGGCGTCGCGGTGGGCAATGCCGACCAGATGGGCGAAGCCGAGTACGAATTCGAAGGGCACACCCATCGCCTGAAAAACGGCGCGGTGGTGATTGCCGCCATCACCTCGTGCACCAACACCTCCAACCCCAGCGTCATGATGGCCGCCGGGCTGCTGGCGAAAAAAGCCGTGGAAAAAGGCCTGGTCCGCAAGCCTTGGGTCAAGAGCTCCCTGGCGCCGGGCTCCAAGGTGGTCACCGATTACTACAACGCGGCCGGCCTGACCGAGTACCTGGATAAACTCGGTTTCGACTTGGTGGGCTATGGTTGCACGACCTGTATCGGCAACTCCGGGCCGTTGCCGGACCCCATCGAAAAAGCCATCCAGAAAGCCGACCTGACCGTGGCCTCGGTGTTGTCGGGCAACCGCAACTTCGAAGGCCGGGTGCATCCGCTGGTGAAAACCAACTGGCTGGCCTCACCGCCGCTGGTGGTCGCCTATGCCCTGGCCGGCACGGTGCGCATCGACATCAGCAGCGAGCCGCTGGGCAACGACCGGGACGGCAAGCCGGTGTACCTGCGGGACATCTGGCCCAGCAGCCAGGAAGTGGCCGCCGCCGTGGCCCAGGTCAACACCAGCATGTTCCACAAGGAATACGCCGCCGTGTTTGCCGGTGACGAGCAATGGCAGGCCATCGAAGTGCCGCAAGCGGCGACTTACGTCTGGCAGGATGACTCGACCTACATCCAGCACCCACCGTTCTTCGACAACATCGGCGGGCCGCCACCGGCCGTCAGGAACGTCGAGGGCGCCCGGGTCCTGGCCCTGCTGGGAGACTCGGTGACCACCGACCACATCTCCCCGGCCGGCAACATCAAGGCCGACAGCCCGGCCGGTCGCTACCTGCGCGAACAGGGCGTGGAGCCACGGGATTTCAACTCCTACGGTTCCCGGCGCGGCAACCATCAAGTCATGATGCGCGGCACCTTCGCCAATATCCGCATCCGCAACGAAATGCTCGACGGCGAAGAAGGCGGCAACACGATCTACATCCCCAGTGGCGAACGAATGCCGATCTACGATGCTGCCATGCTCTACCAGGCCACGGGCACGCCGCTGGTGGTGATCGCGGGCCAGGAATATGGCACGGGCTCGAGCCGGGACTGGGCGGCCAAGGGCACCAACCTGCTGGGGGTCAAGGCGGTGATCGCGGAAAGTTTCGAGCGCATCCATCGCTCCAACCTGGTAGGGATGGGCGTGCTGCCGTTGCAGTTCAAGCTCGACCAGAACCGCAAGAGCCTGAACCTCACGGGCAGGGAAACCTTGGACATCCTCGGGCTTAATGACGTCGAACTGACGCCGCGCATGAACCTGCCGCTGGTGATCACTCGAGAGGACGGTCGCCAGGAGCGGATTGAAGTGTTGTGTCGGATCGATACCTTGAATGAAGTGGAGTATTTCAAGGCAGGCGGGATTCTTCACTATGTCCTACGGCAATTGATTGCAGAATAAAAACGCAATCCCTGTGGGAGCGGGCTTGCTCGCGAAGGCGATCGGTCTGTTGCTGAAATAGTGACTGACACACCGCTTTCGCGAGCAAGCCCGCTCCCACAGACCGATCTTCGCCAATGGTATCAATCACCCGATCAGTCGCCGTTTTCGCATCGTCCCGCCTATAATCCCCCCCCTGGCGCTCAAGGAACCGAGCCAGCCACCCGTGCACCTTTTCCCCGCGCATGAATCTGCACAGATACAAAATGTGCTCTTTACGCGACATAGCGGCGTCGTAGACGCGGCGGCTACGTTCGCCCAAAGCTTCACAGCCTAAAAGGATGTTATATGCCCGCTCTGCCCTGGCCTTACCTGGCCCTTCTTTCCATCGGCTATGGCCTGGCCCTGGCTTACGGCCAACTGGCCTGGACGGCCAGTATTTCCGTCGCGCTGCTGCTATTTGCCGGTTACGCGGTGCGCCAGCGGGAAATGCCGGTGGGCCGGTTTCTCGGGCACGTCCTGTTTCTGGTGATGGCCTTGGCCCTGGCGATGCACTGGATGCCAGGCTTCTTCAACGGCCGGGCCATCCCGGCGCAACGCTTGACCGATGATGCGGCGCGTTTCGCCATGTACCTGAACCAGGACAAGCCATTGATCGGCTTCTGGTTGCTGCTGGCCTGCCCCTGGATCGTCGGCCGACGCTCGTTGCGTCTGTCGGTCCAGGCCACGGCACTGGGCTTGGCGCTGAGTACGGTACTGGCCCTCGGCGGGGCGCTGCTACTGGGCATGGTCCAGTGGGCGCCGAAATGGCCGGATCATGCCTGGCTGTGGGTGCTGAATAATCTTTTATTGGTAACGCTGGTGGAGGAAGCGCTGTTTCGTGGCTACATTCAGGGTGGCTTGAGCCGACGCTTCAAACACCTGCGCCAGGGCGACAACCTGGCGTTGCTCCTGGCTTCGTTGCTGTTCGGCCTTGTACACGCGGGCGCGGGCTGGCAATGGGTGCTGCTGTCCGGCCTGGCGGGGGTTGGCTACGGTCTCGCTTATCGATTTGGCGGCCTGGGCGCGGCGATTGCCACGCACTTCCTGCTCAACCTGCTTCATTTCGCCCTCTTTACCTACCCGATGCTGGCGTGATAGCGACAGGCAAAAATAACTTCAACTAAAACCTGACGGCGCCGACAACCTTTCAAAGCCTTGCGGATCTACACCACCATGCGTAACAACCAACCCGTCACACAACGCGAAAGGACCTTTCCGGCCCAGCAACGATTGATTTCTACCACCGACGCCAAGGGCGTCATCACCTATTGCAACGACGCTTTCGTTGAAATCAGTGGGTTTTCAAAGGAAGAACTGATCCGTTCGCCGCACAATCTCGTGCGCCATCCCGATGTGCCATCCGCCGTGTTCGCGCACATGTGGGGTACGCTGAAACAAGGCTTGCCATGGATGGGCATCGTCAAGAATCGCTGCAAGAGCGGTGACCATTACTGGGTCAACGCCTATGTCACGCCCGTGTTCGAGGGCAATCAGGTGGTCGGCTACGAGTCGGTGCGGGTCAAACCTTCTGCAGAACAGATCGCCCGGGCCGAAGCCCTGTATCAGCGCATCAACCAGGGTAAATCCGCGGTTCCGGCCAGCGACAAATGGTTGCCGATGCTGCAGGACTGGCTGCCGTTTATCCTGGTCAGCCAACTCAGTTTCGTCGTCGGCGCCTTCCTGAACTCCCACTGGGGCTTTGCCCTGGCCGCCCTGCTGTCGGTGCCCTTGGGGCTGATGGGCCTGCAATGGCAACAACGCGGGATCAAGCGCCTGCTGCGCCTGGCCGAGCAAACCACCTCCGACCCGCTGATCGCCCGGATGTACACCGACAGCCGCGGCGTCCAGGCTCGCCTGGAAATGTCGATCCTCAGCCAGCAAGCGCGCCTGAAAACCTGCCTGACGCGCCTGCAGGACACCGCCGAGCACCTTAACGACCAGGCCCGCCAGTCCAACACGCTGGCCCATGACAGCTCCAGCGGCCTTGAGCGCCAGCGGGTGGAAACCGAACAAGTCGCCACAGCCGTCAACCAGATGGCGGCAACGACCCAGGAAGTCGCCAGTCACGTGCAGCGCACCGCCGATGCCACCCAGGAAGCCAATCGCCTGACCAGCCGCGGCCGCGACATCGCCGGGGAAACCCGCGAAGCCATCGAGCGGCTGTCGGTGGTGGTCGGCGAGACCGGCAACACCGTGACTCAGCTGGCCAAGGACAGCGACGAGATCGGTGGCGTGGTCGACGTGATCAAAGGCATCGCCGACCAGACCAACCTGCTGGCCCTCAACGCCGCCATTGAAGCGGCCCGTGCCGGTGAGATGGGCCGCGGCTTCGCCGTGGTGGCCGACGAAGTCCGGCAACTGGCGCAACGCACCAGCGAATCCACCGGGCAGATCCATGCCCTGATCGCCAAGCTCCAGCAAACCGCCAACAATGCCGTGCAAACCATGGAGGCCGGCCACCGCCAGGCCGAAGAAGGCGTGGCACGGGTGATGGAAGCGGACCAGGCATTGGTGGGCATCAGCGAAGCGGTGGCCAACATCACCGACATGACCACCCAGATCGCCGCCGCCACCGAGGAACAAAGCTCGGTGGCCGAGGAGATCAGCCGCAACATCAGCAACATCTCGGACCTGGCCGACCAGACCTCCGGCCAAGCCCACAGCTCGGCGCTGCTGAGCGAGGAACTGACCCGCACGGCGAATTCGCAGTATTCGTTGGTGGAGCGGTTCAACCGCTGACTGCAATTGGCAATGTAAAAACCCGGACAGTGAACGCTTCCGGTTTTTTTATTGCCTGAGCAGCCGCCATCGCGAGCAAGCTCGCTCCCACAGTGGATTTGTGGCGTTCACAACCCCTTGTGGGAGCGAGCTTGCTCGCGAAGAGGCCGGGACAAGCGCTATCAATCCTGAAGAAGAAACGCCGCCACCTTGTCCGCCGCCGCCTCCAGATGCTGCTCATGGCTGAACCCCGACGCCTTCAGCGGCTTGAGGTCATGATCCCCCGCCACCAACCACGACACCTCAATGCTCGGTGACAAGGTGTAGCCCCGCACCGCCTCCCGATTGCCTAACGCATCGCGCTCGCCCTGAACGATCAAGGTCCGAGTCTTCAATGTCGCCAAGTGCTCGACCCTCGGTTTCTCCGGCTTGCCCACCGCATAGAAGGGATAGCCCAGGCATACCAACGCGTCAGCGCCCAATTCATCGGCCAGCAAACTCGCCATGCGCCCGCCCATGGACTTGCCGCCAATGGCCAGCCGCCCAGCGACATAAGGCCGCACCGTGGCGTACACCTCACGCCAGCATTCCAGCAACCTGGGAGCTGGATTGGGTGGGCGTTTTCCACCGTCCAGGCGCCGTTGCGCCATGTAGGGAAACTCGAAGCGCAACACGTTGACCCCATGTGCGGCAAGGCGCGCGGCCATTTCCTCCATGAAGCCACTGTCCATCGGCGCGCCGGCACCATGGGCCAGGATGAGGGTCGGGGGCGCGTCAACAATACCCGGTTGCGCGGCCGTCCATAGCCAACCGTGTTCGGCCACGCACCGCGCCCATTGATCCCCGTCAATACTGGCCTTGTGCTGTTTGTCCATGCTTGCCTCGCTTTTAGTCTGCCTATAACTCCAGGCGAAGAACGCCGCACTGCCTTGCGCAGGCGCTCACTTCGGCTGAACCGTGGATGGGGAACCATGAACACTTCTATCAGTACCGCCTACAACTACAAGGTGGTCCGCCAATTCGCCATTATGACGGTGGTGTGGGGCATCGTCGGCATGGGGCTCGGGGTTTTTCTCGCCGCCCAATTGGTCTGGCCTCAGCTCAATTTCGACTTGCCCTGGACCAGCTTCGGCCGCCTGCGCCCGCTGCACACCAACGCGGTGATCTTCGCTTTTGGGGGCTGTGCCCTGTTCGCCAGCTCGTTTTATTCGGTGCAACGCACCTGCCAGACCCAGCTGTTCGCGCCAAAAATCGCCGCGTTCTGCTTCTGGGGCTGGCAACTGGTGATTCTTTTGGCGGCCATCAGCCTGCCACTGGGCTACACCAGTTCCAAGGAATACGCCGAACTGGAATGGCCGATCGACATCCTGATCACCATCGTCTGGGTGGCCTACGCCATCGTGTTCTTCGGCACCGTGGCCAAGCGCAACACCAAGCACATCTACGTCGGTAACTGGTTCTTCGGCGCGTTCATCCTCACCGTGGCGATCCTGCACATCGTCAACAACCTGGAACTGCCGGTGAGCTTCACCAAATCCTACTCGGTGTACGCCGGGGCCACGGATGCGATGGTGCAATGGTGGTATGGCCACAACGCCGTAGGCTTTTTCCTCACTGCGGGCTTCCTGGGGATGATGTACTACTTCGTGCCCAAGCAGGCCGAGCGCCCGGTGTATTCCTATCGCCTGTCCATCGTGCACTTCTGGGCGCTGATCACCCTGTACATCTGGGCCGGTCCGCACCACCTGCACTACACCGCGCTGCCGGACTGGGCACAGTCCCTGGGCATGGTGATGTCGTTGATCCTGCTGGCACCCAGCTGGGGCGGCATGATCAACGGCATGATGACCCTCTCGGGTGCCTGGCATAAGTTGCGCAGCGACCCGATCCTGCGCTTTTTGGTGGTATCGCTGGCGTTCTACGGCATGTCGACCTTCGAAGGGCCGATGATGGCGATCAAGACCGTCAACGCCCTTTCCCACTACACCGACTGGACCATCGGCCACGTGCATGCCGGTGCGCTCGGCTGGGTGGCGATGATTTCCATCGGTGCGCTGTACCACATGATCCCGAAAGTCTTCGGCCGGCCACAGATGCACAGCATCGGCCTGATCAACGCGCACTTCTGGCTCGCGACCATCGGCACGGTGCTGTACATCGCCTCGATGTGGGTCAACGGCATCGCCCAGGGCCTGATGTGGCGCGCGGTGAACGAAGACGGCACGCTCACCTACTCCTTCGTCGAAACCCTGGTGGCCAGCCACCCAGGCTTCGTCGTGCGGCTGGCGGGCGGGTCGATCTTCCTGCTCGGCATGCTGCTGATGGCCTACAACACCTGGCGCACCGTGCGGGCCTACCAGCCTGCCGAAGCCGCCGTTGCCGCGCAGATGGCCTGAGGAGTCCACCATGAAACACGAAACAATCGAAAAAAACGTCGGCCTGCTGATGCTGCTGATGGTCCTGGCCGTGAGCATTGGTGGCCTGACCCAGATCGTGCCGCTGTTCTTCCAGGACGTGACCAACAAGCCGGTGGACGGCATGAAGCCCTACACCGCCCTGCAACTGGAAGGCCGCGACATTTACATCCGTGAAGGCTGCGTCGGCTGCCACTCGCAAATGATCCGTCCGTTCCGCGCCGAGACCGAGCGCTACGGCCACTACTCCGTCGCAGGCGAAAGCGTCTGGGACCACCCATTCCTGTGGGGCTCCAAGCGTACCGGGCCGGACCTGGCACGGGTCGGCGCGCGCTACTCCGATGACTGGCACCGCGCCCACCTGTACAACCCCCGCAACGTCGTGCCCGAGTCGAAAATGCCGGCCTACCCATGGCTGGTAGCCCAGGCGGTGGATAGCAGCCACACCGAAAGCAAGCTGCGCGCCATGCGCACCCTCGGCGTGCCGTACACCGACGACGACATCGCCGGCAGCGTGGCCTCGCTCAAGGGCAAGACCGAAATGGACGCGCTGGTGGCCTACCTGCAAGTGCTCGGCACTGCCATCAAGAGCAAGAGGTGAGCCTGATGTTCTTTGAAATGAGCACTGGAATGATCCGTGGCCTGGGCACCGTCGTGGTGTTCATCGCCTTCATCGGCCTGACCCTGTGGGTATTCAGCAGCAAGCGCGGCCCGGAATTCGCCCAGGCGCGCCTGCTGCCGTTCGCCGACGAACCGCCCGCCGACATCACCCCCCAAGACCCTGCGACAAGGAGTACCCGGCCATGACCACCTTCTGGAGTACGTGGATCTGCGTACTGACCATCGGCAGCCTGATCGGCCTGATCTGGCTGCTGATCGGCACCCGCAAGGGCGAGACCAAGGGCAGCGTCGACCAGACCATGGGCCACAGCTTCGACGGCATCGAGGAGTACGACAACCCGCTGCCGCAGTGGTGGTTCCTGCTGTTCGCCGGCACCCTGGTGTTTTCCGTCGGTTACCTGGTCCTGTATCCGGGCCTGGGCAACTGGAAAGGCATCCTGCCCGGCTACGAGAACGGTTGGACCGGCGCCCATGAATGGGAAAAGGAAATGGCCAAGGCCGACGCCAGGTTCGGACCGATCTTCGCCAAGTTCGCCGCCATGCCCGTGGAAGAAGTGGCCAAGGACCCGCAGGCCTTGAAGATGGGTGGGCGCCTGTTCGCCTCCAACTGCTCGGTCTGCCACGGCTCGGACGCCAAGGGTGCCTTCGGCTTCCCGAACCTGACTGACAGCAACTGGCGCTGGGGTGGCGCCGCCGACACCATCAAGGCGACCATCATGGGCGGCCGCATGGCGGCGATGCCGGCCTGGGGCGAAGTGCTGGGGGACGCCGGGGTCAAGAACGTGGCCGCGTACGTACGCCACGACTTGGCCGGCCTGCCTTTGCCGGCAGACAGCGGTGCCGATCTGCAAGCCGGCCAGCAAGCCTTCAACACCACCTGCGTCGCCTGCCACGGCGCCAATGGCCAAGGGACCGAAGCCATGGGCGCGCCGAACCTGACGCAACCGGCCGGTTTCATCTACGGCACCAGCCTGGCCCAGTTGCAGCAGACCATCCGCCATGGTCGCCAGGGCCACATGCCGGCGCAGAATGAGTTGCTGGGCAATGACAAGGTGCAACTGCTCGCGGCTTACGTCTACAGCCTGTCCCAAGAGGCCCGCACCGAGCGCCTGCAAGCGGAACACAAAAGCGAATAAATCCTGACCGCACGAACAGTCGCATTCGTCTGGATACGGCTGTTTCGTGCCCCTGCGCGACGCATTGTCGCACCCTCCCATCGTCTTCCTTTCGGTTCCCCGGAATCGGGTCTAAGCTTGCCTCTGCGTGCGCTGGCGACTGCCGGTTTCAGGTCGACCCGACCCGATGCGTTCGACAATCGTTCGACAAAAAGGCCGCAAAGGCAGGTGAATACCGGCTGTTGCGACAGTTGCCTGGCATCACCCGAACGCCGTGTTCGAACACACCCCGTTACAACCGACCTGACCCCCTCGCCTCTTTCCTTTGTTGCGGCATTTTGCCGAGGGCCAATTTTGTCCCTACTCAGCATATGGAAAGGCCGCAGAATCAGCTTTTGAAAGCATTGACCCAGGTCATGGCGCGTTGCAATGACCCCCCGCTTTCTCCATACTTGCGACCGATTTTTATCCTAATAAAACACCCAAACCGTGGAACCTTAGAATGAGCACAGCAATCAGTCCGACTGCTTATAACTATAAGGTAGTCCGCCAGTTCGCCATCATGACGGTGGTCTGGGGGATCCTTGGCATGGGGCTCGGTGTCTTCATCGCCTCGCAACTGGTCTGGCCGGAGTTGAACTTCGATCTGCCATGGACGACATTTGGACGCCTGCGCCCGCTGCACACCAACCTGGTGATCTTCGCCTTCGGTGGTTGTGCGTTGTTTGCCACTTCTTACTACGTCGTGCAGCGAACCTGCCAAACGCGACTGATCTCCGACAGCCTCGCCGCCTTCACCTTCTGGGGCTGGCAAGCGGTCATCGTCGGTGCGATCGTGACCTTGCCGATGGGTTTCACCACCACCAAGGAATACGCGGAACTGGAATGGCCCCTGGCTATCCTGCTGGCCATCGTCTGGGTGACCTACGGTTTGGTGTTCTTCGGCACCATCGTCAAGCGCAAGACCAAGCACATCTACGTCGGTAACTGGTTCTACGGTGCCTTCATCGTCGTGACCGCCATGCTGCACATCGTCAACCACGCCTCCCTGCCGGTCAGCTTCTTCAAGTCGTACTCGGCCTACTCGGGCGCGACCGACGCGATGATCCAGTGGTGGTACGGCCACAACGCCGTGGGTTTCTTCCTGACCACCGGCTTTCTGGGGATGATGTACTACTTCGTGCCGAAACAGGCCGAGCGTCCGATCTATTCCTATCGCCTGTCCATCGTCCACTTCTGGGCGCTGATCACCCTGTACATCTGGGCCGGTCCGCACCACTTGCACTACACCGCACTGCCGGACTGGGCACAGTCCCTGGGCATGGCGATGTCGATCATCCTGCTGGCGCCAAGCTGGGGCGGCATGATCAACGGCATGATGACCCTCTCGGGTGCCTGGCATAAGCTGCGCACCGACCCGATCCTGCGCTTTCTGGTGGTGTCGCTGGCGTTCTACGGCATGTCGACCTTCGAAGGCCCGATGATGGCCATCAAGACCGTCAACTCCCTGAGCCACTACACCGACTGGACCATCGGCCACGTACACGCCGGTGCACTCGGCTGGGTGGCGATGATTTCCATCGGCGCCATCTACCACATGATCCCGAAATTGTTCGGTCGTGCGCAGATGCACAGCACCGGCCTGATCAACGCGCACTTCTGGCTCGCGACCATCGGCACCGTGCTCTACATCGCCTCGATGTGGGTCAACGGCATTACCCAAGGCCTGATGTGGCGTGCGATCAACGACGACGGCACCCTGACCTACTCGTTCGTCGAAGCGCTGCAAGCCAGCCATCCGGGCTATATCGTCCGAGCCCTGGGCGGTGCGTTCTTCGCCAGCGGCATGCTGCTCATGGCCTACAACGTGTACCGCACCGTTCGTGCCTCTGACCCGGCTGAAGCTGAAGCCGCCGCCAAGATCGCCGTAGTTGGAGCTCACTGATGAAGCACGAAGCAGTAGAGAAGAATATCGGCCTGCTGGCCTTCTTCATGGTCATCGCCGTGAGCATCGGCGGCCTGACCCAGATCGTTCCATTGTTCTTCCAGGACGTGACCAACAAGCCGGTCGAAGGCATGAAGCCGCGTACCGCCCTTGAACTGGAAGGCCGAGACATCTACATCGCCAACGGCTGTGTGGGCTGCCACTCGCAGATGATCCGCCCGTTCCGTGCCGAGACCGAACGCTACGGCCACTATTCGGTCGCCGGTGAAAGCGTCTGGGACCACCCGTTCCTGTGGGGCTCCAAGCGTACCGGTCCGGACCTGGCCCGCGTTGGCGGCCGCTACTCCGACGACTGGCACCGGGCGCACTTGTACAACCCGCGCAACGTTGTGCCTGAGTCGAAAATGCCGGCCTACCCGTTCCTCGTAGAAAACAAGCTCGACGGCAAAGACACCGCCAAGAAAATGGAAGTCCTGCGGGCCTTGGGCGTGCCTTACACCGACGAAGACATCGCCGGTGCCAGGGATGCCGTCAAGGGCAAGACTGAAATGGACGCGCTGGTGGCCTATCTGCAAGGCCTGGGCACCATCATCAAAAGCAAACGGTGATCTGGATGGATATCGGGATGATTCGTGGCCTGGGCACCGTCGTCGTGATGGTGGCCTTTATCGGCCTGGCCTTGTGGGTGTTCAGCCCCAAGCGCAAGTCGGAGTTTGACGACGCGACCTTGCTGCCGTTCGCGGATGATCCCGAGGCCATCAAGCACGTCGAGCAAGCTTCTAGGAGTAACAAAGAATGACTACGTTCTGGAGTCTGTACGTCACAGTCCTCAGTCTGGGTACGATCTTCGCCCTGACCTGGCTGCTGCTGTCGACCCGCAAGGGCCAGCGCAGCGAAGCCACCGAAGAGACGGTTGGCCACTCCTTCGACGGCATCGAAGAGTACGACAACCCGCTGCCGAAATGGTGGTTCATGTTGTTCGTGGGCACCATCGTGTTCGCCCTCGGTTACCTCGCGCTCTACCCTGGCCTGGGCAACTGGAAAGGCCTGCTGCCAGGCTATAACTACCTGGACAACGAAAAGCAGACCGCCTTCGCCAACGGCCAGACCGGCTGGACAGGCGTTCACGAGTGGGAAAAGGAAATGGCTCGCTCGGACGCCAAGTTCGGTCCGATCTTCGCCAAGTTCGCCTCCATGCCGATCGAAGAAGTCGCCAAGGACCCGCAAGCCCTGAAGATGGGTGGCCGCCTGTTCGCCTCCAACTGCTCGGTCTGCCACGGTTCCGATGCCAAGGGTGCCTATGGCTTCCCCAACCTGACCGACGCCGACTGGCGCTGGGGCGGTGAGCCGGAAACCATCAAGACCACCATCATGGGCGGCCGTCACGCCGTGATGCCGGGCTGGGCTGCCGTGGTGGGCGAACAAGGCGTGGCCGACGTGGCTTCCTACCTGGTGACCAGCCTGCACGGTCGCAAGCTGCCGGAAGGCGCCAAGGCCGACCCGGCCAACGGCCAGAAACTGTTCGCGGCCAACTGCGTGGCCTGCCACGGTCCTGCCGGCAAGGGCACGCCCGCCATGGGCGCACCTGACCTGACGCATCCAGGGGCGTTCATCTACGGTTCGAGTTTCGCCCAACTGCAGCAGACCATCCGCTACGGTCGCCAGGGCCAGATGCCTGCCCAGGCCGACCTGCAAGGCAACGACAAGGTCCACCTGCTGGCCGCCTATGTCTACAGCCTGTCTCACGGCGAAAAGGCACCTGCGGCTGACGCCCAGTAAAGCCAACACCTGATGTACCCAAGGCCCCGTCAACCAGCGTTGACGGGGCCTTTTTGTTTGCCGGTGCGAGGACGACATTGTTTTATCTTGCCCGCAAACAGCAGTGGTAGTAACGTGCCTACATTCAGCTCTATCGAGGACGCCGCCATGTCCATCACCACTATTTCCAGCCGCGAATTCAACCACGACACAAGTGGTGCCAAAAAAGCCACCCGCCAGGGGCCGGTCATCATTACCGACCGTGGCAAGCCGGCCCATGTGCTGCTAAGCATTGAGGAGTACCAGAAACTGACCGGCATCGGCACCAGCATTGTCGAGCTGCTGGTCATGCCCGACACGCCGGATATTGATTTCGATACCGAACGTGCCGTCATCTCTCCTCGACCGGTGGACCTGTCCTGATGTACCTGCTCGACACTAACGTCATCTCGGAACTGCGCAAGCCTCAAGCCGATAAGAACGTACAGGCCTGGGCGCGTGGCGTGCCCGCCCCCAGCCTTTACCTCTCGGCGATTACCGTATTGGAATTGGAAACCGGCGTGTTGCGCTTCGAACGCGAGGACCCGGTGCAAGGCAGCCGCCTGCGCGCATGGCTGGACAACCATGTCATGCCCGCCTTCGCCGGAAGAATCCTGGCGGTCGACCGCGCCGTCGCGCTGCGCTGCGCGCGCCTGCACGTTCCGGATCGCAGCAATGAATGCGATGCACTGATTGCTGCCACCGCCCTGGTCCATGGCCTGACCGTGGTGACCCGCAACGTGAGTGATTTCCAGAGCAGCGGCGTGGCGGTGCTCAACCCCTGGTCATCCAATCCACCCGCTTGAGACGGCAGCTCCTACAATAGTCAATTGATCTGGGTCATGACTTGTTACATCCGCTACACCATTCTGTGCAGACGCCCAACGCGACCAAAGGTCGCACCCTTGAGCCAGAGCGACAGGCGTATCATTGCGCCACTGCAATACCCTTTCTGACCGAGGTTGGCACGCACTGGCCCCGGCACTTTTCCACTGCCGTGGGATGCAATTGATGAGCAACCAGATTCCGGTACATGACGTTACCCCGCCTGCCAAGGACGCGAACAAAAGCGTCGACCTGTATGCCTCTCGGGAAAAAATCTACACCCGCGCCTTCACCGGCCTGTTCCGTAACCTGCGGATGCTGGGCGGAGCGTTCCTGTTCCTGCTGTATTTCGGTACGGTCTGGTTGAACTGGGGCGGCCACCAGGCCGTCTGGTGGAACCTGCCGGAACGCAAGTTCTTCATTTTCGGTGCGACGTTCTGGCCCCAGGATTTCATCCTGCTGTCGGGGATGTTGATCATTGCAGCATTTGGCCTGTTCTTCATCACGGTCTATGCCGGACGGGTGTGGTGCGGCTACACCTGCCCACAAAGCGTGTGGACCTGGATCTTCATGTGGTGCGAAAAAGTCACCGAAGGCGACCGCAACCAGCGCATCAAGCTCGACAAGGCCCCCATGGGCGCCAACAAATTCCTGCGCAAGTTCGCCAAGCACAGCCTGTGGTTGCTGATCGGCTTCGTCACCGGCATGACCTTCGTCGGTTACTTCACGCCGATCCGTGAACTGGTGTTCGAGTTCTTTACCGGCCAGGCCGATGGCTGGTCGTATTTCTGGGTCGGTTTCTTCACCCTGGCCACCTACGGCAATGCCGGCTGGCTGCGTGAGCAGGTGTGCATCTACATGTGCCCTTACGCGCGCTTCCAAAGCGTGATGTTCGACAAGGACACCTTGATCGTGTCCTACGACCCGCGTCGTGGCGAAAGCCGTGGCCCGCGCAAGAAAGGTGTGGACTACAAGGCCCTGGGCCTGGGGGACTGCATCGATTGCACCATGTGCGTCCAGGTCTGCCCGACCGGCATCGACATCCGCGACGGCCTGCAGATCGAATGCATCGGCTGCGCAGCCTGCATCGACGCCTGCGACAGCATCATGGACAAGATGGACTACCCGCGCGGCCTGATCAGCTACACCACCGAACACAACCTCTCGGGGCAGAAAACCCATAAACTGCGTCCGCGCCTGATCGGCTATGCCCTGGTGCTACTGGCCATGATCAGCCTGTTGGTGACGGCGTTCTTCATGCGCTCGCTGGTGGGTTTCGATGTCAGCAAGGACCGCGTGCTGTATCGCGAAAACGCCGAGGGCCGGATCGAGAACGTCTACAGCCTGAAGATCATGAACAAGGACCAGCGCGACCATACGTACGTCCTGGACGCCGCCGGCCTGCCCGACCTCAAGCTGCAAGGCCGTCGGGAAATCAAGGTCGCGGCCGGCGAGATCTACAGCCAGCCGTTCGAACTGTCCAGCGCGCCGGAGCAACTGCCATCGAGCACCAACGAGGTGACGTTCATCCTCAAGGACGCCGATGACGAAAGCGTACATGTCGAAGCCAAGAGCCGGTTCATCGGCCCACAAACTCGTTGAGAGAAATGAACATGCCTGCAGCAACCGCCACCAGCCCTTGGTACAAGCACCTCTGGCCGTGGATCATCATCGCGATCCTGAGCTGTTCGGTGACACTGAGCCTGACGATGGTGACCATTGCGGTGAAGAACCCGGACAACCTGGTCAACGACAACTATTACGAAGCCGGCAAGGGCATCAACCGCTCGCTGGAGCGCGAACTGCTGGCTCAGACCCTGCAACTGCATGCCAACGTGCAACTGGATGACGTGACCGGCGAAGTAAACCTGCGCCTGAACGGCAACAGCCGCCCCCAGACCCTGGAACTGAGCCTGATCTCGCCGACCCAGCCGGAGAAGGACCGCAAGATCGTCCTGACCCGCAACGACAGCGAACCGGGGCGCTACATCGGCCAGTTGACGGACAAGGTCGAAGGCCGGCGCTTTGTCGAATTGCTGGGGGTGGAGAACGACAAGACCTGGCGCCTGTTCGAAGAAGAACAGATCAACCATGACCAGGCCATCCTGCTCGGTGATGAACCGCTGCAAGGCGCTGAAGACCTGAAGAAGTAAATCGCTTCTCTGTGGCGAGGGCGCTTGCTCCCGCTGGGTCGCGAAGCGGCCCCGTTCTTCGTGTGGCCGGCTCACCCGATTACGACTGCTACGCAGCCGAACGGGAGCAAGCTCCCTCGCCACAACAGCGACCATAAACCAGCAACAAAAAGGCCTTCATGCGACAACCATGACCACTCCACAGCCCTGCTACCACTGCGCCCTGCCCGTCCCCCCTGGCAGTCGCTTCACCGCCGTTGTCCTCGGTGAACCCCGCGAGCTGTGCTGCCCGGGCTGCCAGGCGGTGGCCGAGGCCATTGTCGCCGGTGGCCTGGAAAGCTATTACCTGCATCGCAGTGAAGCGTCGGCCAATCCCGAGACCCTGCCCGTCCAGTTGATCGATGAACTGGCGCTGTACGATCGCCCGGACGTGCAGCAGTCGTTCGTGCGTCATGAGGGCGAATTGGCCGAAACCACCCTGTTGATGGAAGGCATCAGTTGCGCAGCCTGCGGCTGGTTGATCGAAAAACAGTTGCGCAGCCTGCCAGCCGTGGCCGAGGCGCGGTTGAACCTGTCCAATCATCGCCTGCATGTGCGCTGGGCCGACGCCCAGTTGCCGCTGAGCACGCTGCTCGCCGAGTTGCGCCAGATCGGCTACGTCGCCCACCCGTACCAGGCCGACCAGGCGTGCGAACAGCTCGCCGCACAAAACCGCCTGGCCCTGCGCCAGTTGGGCGTGGCCGGTCTGTTGTGGTTCCAGGCGATGATGGCGACGATGGCCACCTGGCCGGAATTCAACATCGACCTGAGCCCGGAGATGCACACCATCCTGCGCTGGGTCGCCTTGTTTCTCACCACGCCCATCGTGTTCTACAGCTGCGCGCCGTTCTTCAAAGGTGCCATGCGCGACCTGCGCACCCGTCACCTGACCATGGACGTTTCGGTGTCCCTGGCCATTGGCAGCGCCTACATTGCCGGGATCTGGACGTCGATCACTGGCGTTGGCGAGTTGTACTTCGATGCCGTGGGCATGTTCGCCCTTTTCCTGCTGGCCGGCCGTTACCTGGAACGCCGGGCCCGGGAGCGCACGGCCGCCGCCACCGCCCAACTGGTCAATCTGTTACCGGCCTCGTGCCTGCGCCTGGCGGACGATGGCCAGAGCGAACGCATCCTGCTCAGCGAATTGCGCACCGGTGACCGGGTGCTGGTGCATCCCGGGGCGGTCCTGCCGGCTGACGGCAGAATCCTCGAGGGGCAGTCCAGCATCGACGAATCCCTGCTGACCGGTGAATACCTGCCCCAACCTCGGCAGGCGGGCGATGCGGTCACCGCAGGCACACTGAACGTCGAAGGCGCCTTGACCGTCGAGGTGCTGGCCCTCGGGCAAGACACCCGGTTGTCGGCCATCGTTCGCCTGCTGGAACGAGCCCAGGCCGAGAAACCGCGATTGGCGGAGATTGCCGATCACGCCGCCCAGTGGTTCCTGCTGTTCTCCCTGGTCGCGGCGGCGGCCATCGGCCTGTTGTGGTGGCAACTGGACGCCTCGCGGGCCTTCTGGATCGTCCTGGCGATGCTGGTCGCCACTTGCCCCTGTGCATTGTCCCTCGCCACGCCGACCGCCCTCACCGCAGCCACCGGCACCTTGCACAAACTTGGCCTGCTGCTCACGCGCGGCCATGTACTGGAGGGCCTGAACCAGATCGACACGGTCATTTTCGACAAGACCGGCACCCTCACCGAAGGCCGCCTGGCGTTGCGCGCCATTCGGCCACTGGCGGCCCTCGACAGCGATCACTGCCTGGGCTTGGCGGCGGCTTTGGAAAACCGTTCGGAACACCCCATCGCCCGTGCTTTTGGCCGCGCCCCAATGGCCGCCGAGCAGGTGCACAGCACCCCGGGGCTGGGGCTGGAAGGCCTCGTGGCCGAACAACGCCTGCGCATCGGCCAGCCCGGTTTTGTCTGCGAACTGAGTGGCGCCGCCATACCGCAGATGCCGGACGAAGCCGGGCAATGGCTGTTGCTGGGCGATGAGCTCGGGCCACTGGCCTGGTTCGTCCTCGATGACCGCTTGCGCGCCGACGCCCCGGCGCTGCTGGCGGCCTGCAAGGCGCGGGGCTGGCGAACGCTGCTGCTGTCGGGCGACAGTTCGCCGATGGTTGCCAGCGTCGCCGCCGAACTGGGTATCGATGAGGCCCGGGGCGGCCTGCGCCCGGACGACAAACTGGCGGTGTTGCAGCAGTTGCACCAACAGGGCCGCAAGGTGCTGATGCTCGGCGATGGCGTGAACGACGTGCCCGTGCTGGCGGCGGCGGACATCAGTGTCGCCATGGGCTCGGCCACCGATCTGGCCAAGACCAGCGCCGACGCCGTGCTGCTGTCCAACCGCCTCGACGCCCTGATACACGCCTTCGACCTGGCCCGGCGCACTCGCCGGGTGATCGTCGAGAACCTGGTGTGGGCAGGACTGTACAATGGCCTCATGTTGCCGTTCGCCGCCCTCGGCTGGATTACACCGGTGTGGGCCGCGGTCGGCATGTCCATCAGTTCGTTGACCGTGGTGTTGAATGCCCTGAGGCTGACGCGTCAGCCCAAGGCGCAGGTTTTCACCGCCACGCCCGATACCCGCCCGCTACCGGCCTGAGCCGCGCGGGCATGGAGTGCCAACATGCCAGCTCTTTACGTGATGATCCCGGCCGCGCTGCTGATCGTGGCCATCGCCGTGTACATTTTCTTCTGGGCCGTGGACAGCGGACAGTACGACGACCTCGACGGTCCAGCCCATAGCATCCTGTTCGACGATCAGGACCCGAACCACAAGGCGGCGGTGGACGAAGCCAGTGGCGAGGTCCGCAAGCCGGACGACAAGGCCCCACCCCATGCTTGACCTGGCGCCACTGCTGGTTTCGGCCGTTATCCTTGGCCTGCTGGGCGGCGGTCATTGCCTGGGCATGTGCGGCGGCCTGATGGGCGCCTTGACCCTGGCGATTCCCAAGGACCAGCGCAGCCGCCGCTTTCGGTTGCTGCTGGCGTACAACCTGGGGCGAATCCTGAGCTATGCCACCGCCGGCCTGCTGATCGGCCTGGCCGGTTGGGCCGTGTCCAACAGTCCTGCAGCGATGATCATGCGGGTGCTGGCCGGCTTGCTGTTGATTGCCATGGGCCTGTACCTGGCGGGTTGGTGGAGCGGCCTGACCCGCATCGAAAGCGTGGGGCGTGGCTTGTGGCGGCACATCCAACCTGTCGCCAACCGCTTGCTGCCGGTGTCGAGCCTGCCCCGGGCCTTGCTGCTCGGTGCTCTGTGGGGCTGGCTGCCGTGCGGGTTGGTCTACAGCACCCTGCTATGGTCCGCCAGCCAGGGCAATGCCCTGGACAGCGCCCTGCTGATGCTCGCCTTCGGCCTGGGCACCTGGCCGGTGCTGCTCGCCACTGGCCTGGCCGCCGAGCGCGTCACCGCCCTGCTGCGCAAACGCAGCGTGCGCATGGCCGGTGGGCTGTTGGTGATTGTTTTCGGGATCTGGACACTGCCGGGGCCACATCAGCATTGGCTCATGGGCCATTGACCGAATTCCCCCCATCGCGAGCAAGCTCGCTCCCACAGGCACCGCCGAGCAAATGTGGGAGCGAGCTTGCTCGCGATGAGGTCATCATCGACAACACCTATGCCCTGTTGACACAAATCAAGACCACCCCGCGCCTACACCCCTAGACTCGCCCCATGCCAGCCTACCCGGGGAACACCCGCATGCTCGACGCCATCCGTTGGGACTCAGACCTGATCCGCCACTACGACCTGGCGGGACCACGCTACACCTCGTACCCGACTGCGGCGCAGTTCGGCGGCCAGGTGGGCACCTTCGACCTGCTCCATGCCCTGCGTGACAGCCGCAAGGCGCGACGGCCACTGTCGGTGTATGTGCACGTGCCGTTCTGCGCGAACATCTGCTACTACTGCGCCTGCAACAAGATCATCACCAAGGACCGTGGCCGCGCCCACGCCTATCTGCAACGCCTGGAACAGGAAATCCAGCTGATCGGCTGCCACCTGGACCCTGCCCAGCCCGTGGAACAGTTGCACTTTGGTGGCGGCACCCCGACATTCCTCAGCCACGACGAGCTGCGCCAACTGATGGCCACGCTGCGCAAGCACCTCAACCTGCTGGACGACGATTCCGGCGACTACGGCATCGAGATCGATCCCCGGGAGGCCGACTGGTCGACCATGGGGCTCTTGCGTGAGCTGGGGTTCAATCGGGTCAGCATCGGCCTGCAAGACCTTGACCCGGCGGTGCAGCGTGCCGTCAATCGCCCACAAAGCCTGGAAGAAACCCGCGCAGTGGTCGAAGCTGCCCGAACTTTGCAGTTCCGTTCGATCAACATTGACCTGATCTACGGACTGCCCAAGCAGACTCCGGACAACTTCGCCCGCACCGTCGAGGAGGTCATCCGCCTGCAACCGGACCGGCTCTCGGTGTTCAATTACGCCCACTTGCCGGAGCGCTTCATGCCCCAGCGCCGCATCAACAGCCAGGACTTGCCGAACCCGGAGCAGAAACTGGCGATGCTGCAGGGCACCATCGAACAACTGACCGCCGCCGGCTACCGCTACGTGGGCATGGACCACTTCGCCCTGCCCGACGACGAGTTGGCCATTGCCCAGGAAGAGGCCACGTTGCAGCGCAACTTCCAGGGCTACACCACCCATGGCCATTGCGACCTGATCGGCCTCGGCGTATCGGCCATCAGCCAGATCGGCGACCTATACTGCCAGAACAGCAGCGACCTGAACCATTACCAGAACACCCTCGCCGACGGGCAACTGGCGACCAGTCGCGGCTGGGTATGCAACGCCGACGACCGGCTGCGGCGTGCGGTGATCCAGCAATTGATTTGTCATTTCAACCTGGTCTTCGCCGAGATCGAGCAAACCTTCAATATCGATTTTGGCGGATATTTTGCGCCGCTGTGGCCGCAATTGCAGGCCATGGCCAAGGACGGTCTGATCGAGCTCGACAACACGCACATCAAAGTCCTGCCTGCCGGGCGCCTGCTGGTGCGATCCGTGTGCATGGTCTTCGATGCCTATCTGGAGCAGCACAACCGGCAGCGCTTCTCTCGGGTTATCTGAGCGCGACAATTTGACGACGAAACCGCACTGGCCGGAGTGTCTACGCTGGGGTACCCTTACGGCTTATGTGTGTTTTCCCACAAGGATTGAAGAAATGTCCGAGCCAGTCAAACTGCGCGCCCACAACCAGGCCCACTGCAAGGATTGCAGCCTGGCTCCCCTGTGCCTGCCACTTTCATTGAATCTGGAGGACATGGAGGCGCTGGACGAAATCGTTAAACGGGGCCGTCCGTTGAAAAAAGGTGAATTCCTGTTCCGCCAGGGTGACACCTTCGATTCCGTCTACGCGGTGCGCTCGGGCGCCTTGAAAACCTTTAACCTGAGCGATGGCGGCGAAGAGCAGCTCACCGGCTTCCACCTACCCAGCGAACTGGTGGGCCTGTCCGGCATGGACACCGAGAGCCATCCCGTCTCGGCCCAGGCGCTGGAAACCACCTCGGTGTGCGAAATCCCCTTCGACCGCCTGGACGAGCTGGCCATACAGTTGCCGCAACTGCGTCGCCAGTTGATGCGGGTCATGAGCCGGGAAATCCGTGACGATCAGCAGATGATGCTGCTGCTCTCGAAAAAAACCGCCGACGAGCGCATCGCCACGTTCCTGGTCAACCTCTCGGCACGCTTCCGCGCCCGCGGGTTCTCGGCCAACCAGTTCCGCCTGAGCATGTCGCGCAATGAAATCGGCAATTACCTGGGCCTGGCGGTGGAAACCGTGTCCCGGGTGTTCACCCGTTTCCAGCAGAACGAATTGATTGCCGCCGAAGGCAAGGAAATTCACATCCTCGACCCGATCCAGCTCTGCGCCCTGGCCGGCGGCTCGATCGACGGCTGATGGACGAGTGCGGCTGAGGGATTTGCCCCGCCGCGCTATACTGCCGCGTTTGCAGCCCTGCCAGGACACCTCCACGATGGTCTTTGACTCCTTCGACATCAAATCCCTGATCCGCCCCGTGATCGATTTCCCCAAACCCGGCGTGATCTTTCGCGACATTACCCCACTGTTCCAATCCCCGACCGCCCTGCGCCTGGTCATGGACAGTTTCGCCCACCGCTATGTCGAGGCCGAGTTCACGCACATTGGCGCGATGGATGCCCGCGGTTTCCTGATCGGTTCGATCCTGGCCTATCAGTTGAACAAACCGCTGGTCTTGTTCCGCAAGCAAGGCAAGCTGCCGGCCGACGTACTGGCCGAGGGATACCAGACCGAATACGGCGAAGCCTTCCTTGAAGTGCATGCCGACAGCCTGTGCGAGGGGGATTCGGTGGTGATGTTCGATGACCTGATCGCCACCGGTGGCACGCTGATCGCCGCCGCCAACCTGATCCGCCGCATGGGCGCCAAGGTGCACGAGGCCGCAGCGATCATTGACTTGCCGGAACTGCTCGGTTCCCAGCGCCTGGAAGACATGGGGATCCCGACGTTCTGCCTGACGCAGTTCTCCCTCAGCGAAAAATAACGCTCACTACGAAACCTAATGTGGGAGCGGGCTTGCTCGCGAAAGCGGCGTATCAGTTAGCCCTTATGTTGACTGACACCCCGCTTTCGCGAGCAAGCTCGCTCCCACAGGGTATGGGGTAGCGGCTACAGCGCGATCGGCTTACGCCCCGCAAACGAATGCGCCAGCGTCCCGCCATCAACCAGTTCCAGCTCGCCGCCCAAAGGCACGCCGTGGGCGATGCGGGAGGCGACCAGGCCTTTGTTGTTCAGCAGTTGGGCGATGTAATGGGCGGTGGCTTCGCCTTCGACCGTCGGGTTGGTGGCGAGGATGACTTCGGTGAACGTGCCCGCCTCTTCGATCCGCGCGATCAACTGTGGAATGCCGATAGCTTCCGGCCCCAGGCCGTCGAGCGGGGACAAATGGCCCTTGAGCACGAAATAACGGCCACGAAAACCGGTCTGCTCCACCGCATACACATCCATCGGCCCCTCCACTACGCAGAGCAAGGTGTCGTCCCGACGCGGGTCGGCACATTGCGGGCAGAGGTCGTCTTCGGTGAGGGTGCGGCATAAGCGGCAATGTCCTACGCCTTCCATGGCCTGGCTCAGGGCCTGGGCCAGGCGTGAACCGCCGCTGCGATCACGCTCGAGCAATTGCAACGCCATGCGCTGGGCAGTTTTCTGACCCACACCCGGCAACGTTCGCAGGGCATCGATCAGTTGGCGAATCAAAGGGCTGAAGCTCATGGAGGAAATGTCCGACATAACAACGAGACGCGGTTTATACCCGCGCCTCCGGTTAGCGTCAAATACTCAATCCTGCGCGACCCGCACCACCAACTTGCCGAAGTTGCGCCCTTCCAACAGGCCGATAAACGCCTGTGGCGCATTCTCCAACCCATCGACCACGTCCTCGCGGAACTTGACCTTGCCATCGCGCACCCAAGGGGCCATGGCACTGATGAACTCCGGCTGACGGTCACCGTAGTCGTCAAACACGATAAACCCCTGGATCCGCACGCGCTTGGTCAGCAAGGTGCGCTGCAGCTGCGGCAAGCGATCCGGGCCGCTCGGTGCTTGATGATCGTTGTAGGAGGCGATCAGGCCACAGAGCGGGATCCTCGCCTTGGCGTTGAGCAACGGCACGACGGCATCGAAGACCTTGCCGCCGACGTTTTCGTAATAGATATCGATGCCCTTGTCACAGGCCCGCGCCAGTTCCTCGGCAAAATTGGCGCTCTTGTGATCGACACAGGCATCAAAACCCAGCTCATCGACCACGTACTTGCATTTCTCGCTGCCGCCCGCGACCCCGACAACATGCAGGCCCTTGATCTTCGCCACCTGGCCGACCACCGAGCCCACGGCACCCGAGGCGGCCGCGACCACCAGGGTTTCCCCGGCCTTGGGCTGGCCAATGTCCATCAGCCCCATGTAAGCGGTCATGCCCGGCATGCCCAGTACCCCCAAGGCCATCGAGGGGCTGGGCAGCCCGGAGGGAATGGGCATCACGTTGCGCCCGTCGCTGATGCTGTGGCTCTGCCAACCCGTGGCGCCCACCACCAGATCACCCTCCTGGAATTTCGGGTGCATCGAACGCTCCACGCGGCTGACAGCGCCGCCGGTCATCACCTCATCGATTTCCACCGGCGCGGCGTAGGAAGGTGCATCGCTCATTCGCCCACGCATGTAGGGGTCCAGGGACAGAAACAGCGTCTTGAGCAGGATCTGCCCTTGCGCCAGGTCCGGCAGGGTCACCTGCTCCAGGCGGAAATTCTCCGGGGTCGGGGCGCCGTGGGGGCGAGAGGCCAGGACGATGCGCTGGCTGGTGGTCGATGCTTGTGACATGGAAGCGTCTCCTTGATCGTTGAGTGGCACGTATAGGGAGCAGACCATGGCCGAGGGGGCGGCGTTCGATGTTTGTTCGGTTGGACCGCAGGGGTCGCATCGCGAGCAAGCTCGCTCCCACGTAGGACCTGCGACGAACCTCACAATTGAGGAACACTTCAATCCAGTGTGGGAGCGAGCTTGCTCGCGATAGCGGCCGGACATCCAACGCTGTATCTGGGCCAGAAATAAAAATGCCAGGCGCGATGCCTGGCATTGTGTGTAGCCCATCCCGACCGGGATGGCGAATCAGAACGGCAGTTTCATGCCCGGTGGCAGTTGCATGCCAGCGGTCATGCCGGACATCTTGTCCTGGCTGTTGGCTTCGATCTTGCGCACCGCGTCATTGACGGCGGCGGCGAACAGGGCTTCGAGCATTTCCTTGTCATCTTCACTCAGGCCTTCGACCACGCTTGGGTCGATGCTGACACGCTTGATGTCGTGACGACCGGTCATGACCACGGTCACCATGTCGCCACCGGATTTGCCGGTGACTTCGGCGTTGGCCAGTTCTTCCTGCATCTTGGCCATTTTTTCCTGCATCTGCTGCGCCTGCTTCATCAGGCCGGCCATGCCACCTTTCATCATGGGAATCACCTCGAAAGTACTTGGATAAACAACACGCCCGGCCCGTTCGGCCCGGCGCCTTCAGTTATGAGCCCTGGGTGACCGGGGCCTCGACAGGTTCGATAGTATCGTGACGGACCACGGCGCCGAACTGTTGCATCATCTGCTGGATGAATGGATCACCGTGGATCGACTCCTCGGCTTCGCGCTGACGGTCGGCACGGCGGCGGGACGCGGCCTGGGCCGGCGTCTCCTGCTCGGGCTTGATCAGCTCGATGGTCAGCGTCAGGGTGCGCTGGTGGTACTGGTTCAGTGCATCGTTGAGGCGTCGTTGCTGGGTCGCGTTGAACAGTGCGCTGTGGGCCGGGTCCAGGTGCAGCAGCCAGTGGTCGCCTTCCACGGCCATCAGCGTGCAGTTGGCGGCGATGCTGCCGGTCATGCCGCTGATCGGCAGTTTAGGGAACAGTTCCAGCCATTGCAGCGCCAGCCCGGTGGCCGGCATCGCCGCCGGTTCCGGCTCGGGCTCCGGGGTCGGCTCAGCGGCGTGCTCGCTGGCCAGGTCGTCCAGGTAGCTGTACGCCGAATCCATGTCCGGCTCGATGTAATCCTCATCCAGCGGCGGCTCGTCGTCCAGGTCGATGCCCGGCGTGGCGATATCGACGTCGGCCACCGTCGGCTCGGGCACGGGCGCTGCGACCCATTCCGGCGCATCGGGCACCACGCTGTCGGGCGTCGGCAGGGGCATCGGCGGCAACTCGGGCTGCTCGGCGACGGTTTCCAACACGGGCTCGACGACCGGCTGCTGGACCACTTGCTGCTCGACCGGGTCGTTCCAAGGCAGGTCGACGACTTCTTCGGCGACAGGCTCGGGCAGCGCCTCGACGACCGGCTCGGGTTCCGGCTCGGGCGTCGCGACAACAGGCGCCGGCACCGGCTGGGCTACAGGTGCCACCGCTGCCGGAGCCGAAGCCACTGCCGGCGCAACGACGGGCGCGGCAGCCACTGGCTTGGCGGAATCAGCTGTGGCCTGGCTGATCCCCACTGGCTTTAGCGTTTGCCTCGGGGCGTCCGCCGTGTCGGCTGGCCGGAACGCCAGCATTCGCAACAGGACCATTTCGAAGCCGCCTCGCGGATCCGGTGCCAGGGGCAAGTCACGACGGCCGATCAGGCCCATCTGGTAATAGAACTGCACGTCTTCGGCCGGCAGCGCCTGAGCCAGGGCCAGTACGCGATCACGGTCGCCATGGCCGTTGTCGACGCCTTCGGGCAGGGCCTGGGCAATGGCGACGCGGTGCAGCACGTTGAGAATTTCCGAGAGTACGCCATTCCAGTCGGGCCCCTGCTCGGCCAGGTGACGCACCGCCTCAAGCAGCGCCTTGGCATCGCCTTCGATCAGTGCATGCAGGACGTCATAGACCTGGCCGTGATCAAGGGTGCCGAGCATGGCCCGGACATCGGCGGCCATCACCTTGCCTTCACCGAAAGCGATGGCCTGGTCGGTCAGGCTCATGGCATCGCGCATCGAACCATCGGCGGCGCGACCCAGCAGCCACAACGCGTCGTCTTCGAATGGTACGTTCTCGACGCTCAATACGTGGGTCAGGTGCTCGACCACCCGCTCCGGCGTCATGTTTTTCAGGGAGAACTGCAGGCATCGCGACAGAATCGTTGCAGGAAGTTTCTGCGGGTCGGTGGTCGCCAGGATGAACTTGACGTAGGGCGGCGGTTCTTCGAGGGTCTTGAGCAGCGCATTGAAGGAATGGCTGGAGAGCATGTGCACTTCGTCGATCAGGTAGACCTTGAAGCGCCCACGGCTCGGGGCGTACTGCACGTTGTCGAGCAGTTCGCGGGTGTCTTCGACCTTGGTGCGGCTGGCGGCGTCGATCTCGATCAGGTCGACGAAGCGGCCCTCGTCGATTTCCCGGCAGACCGAACACTCGCCACAAGGCGTCGAAGTGATACCGGTTTCACAGTTCAGGCACTTGGCAATGATCCGCGCGATGGTGGTCTTGCCCACGCCCCGGGTACCGGTGAACAGGTAGGCGTGGTGCAGCCGCTGGCTGTCCAAGGCATTGATCAGAGCCTTGAGCACATGGGTCTGGCCGACCATTTCGCGGAACGAGCGCGGACGCCATTTACGTGCAAGAACCTGATAACTCATCGAAAACCGTCGCAACGAAGGAACATAAGCGGCTAATGCTAGCGGAGCAGGGGCGAAATTGCATCCGGTGCGCTCGTCTAATGTGACTAAGCTAGGCCAGGGGCTCGTTGTCGACACGGTTTTTACACAGTCAGGAGAGTTTATGCGCTCAGCCATGGGGGCTTTGCTGTTGTTGAGTACCGGTTGTCTTGCCGAGGAAAGCCCCTTGCGTTTCGCCATTACCGACGGCTGGTCGATGCCCATGGTGCAGATCGAACGAGGCCGCCCGACCCAGGGCATCATTCCCGACATCATGACCAGCCTGGCGACCCAGATAGGAAAGCCGGCGCAATTCCACGTCCTCTCCCGCGCCCGGCTCGACGGTGCCATGCAACACGGCGAGATCGACATGCGTTGCTATGTCAGCCCTGACTGGGTGAAGGACAACAGTGATTATCTGTGGAGCATCCCGTTGTTTTTCCAACGTGACCTGCTCGTCGCCACGGCAAGCGCATCAGCGACGGTAACGCCAATAACGCTGTCGCCCCAACCCATCGGCACGGTGCTCGGCTATAGCTACCCGACCTTGCAACCCTTGTTCGACGCCGGTCAACTGCGTCGCGACGATGCCCGCAGCCAGGAACAAGTGCTGGCGAAACTGCTGGCCGGGCGTTATCGCTATGGGATCAGTAACCAATGGGCGCTGGATTGGTTCAATCAACGTCATACCGCTGATCGTCAACTCTTTGAGGTGGCTGTCCTGCAGGAACAGGCGTTGAGCTGTTATGTGCGCAACGATCCGAACATTCCCGCACAACGCATTCTGAGGACATTGCTGAACATGAAGACGTCCGGGGAAATCGACGCGATCATCCAGCTCTACACCGGCCGCAGTGAAGCATCGCGGGCCGAGAGCGAAGCGTCCTCACCCTGATCGCCTGGCCGCTGCCGCCATTGCGACGGCGGGACGAACCCCTGCACCCAGCCGGGTATCTGTTCGGGCGGCATGGGCCGGGCGATGAAATAACCTTGTGCCACCTCGCAGCCCAGGCTCAGCAGCAGTTGGCCATGCTCCAGGCTGTCCAGCCCTTCGGCGACCACCTCGCGGCCAAACGCCCGAGCCAGGCCGATCACCGCTTCGGTCAGCGCCAGGTCGTCGCGGTCATCGAGAATGTCGCGCACGAAGGTCTTGTCGATCTTGATGGTTTGCGTGCGCAGGTGCTTGAGGTCGTTGAGCGAGCAGTAGCCGGTGCCGAAACCGCCCAGGGAAAAGCCCACGCCCAGAGCCTGGCATGCCTGGAGGCAGGCGCTGACGTGGGCCAGGTTCTCCACCGCGACGGACTCGACAATCTGCAGATCCAACAGCCGTGGCGGCACCGTCGAATGCCGCTCCAACACCTGTCGCAGCCGCTCGACAAAATCCGCCCGCTGGAAATGCCGCGCCGAGATATTGATACTCACCGGCCAGCCCTGCCCCGCTTGCTGCCATTGTTGCAACTGGGTCAAGACCTGTTCCATGACCCATTCGCCGATCTCGACGATCAGGTCAGTCTCCTCCGCCAGGGGCAAGAATTCCCGAGGCGGCACCAGGCCACGTTGCGGATGCTTCCAGCGCAGCAGCGCCTCCAGGCCGACCACGGTGCCATGACGCATATTGACCTTGGGCTGGAAATGCAGCCGCAGTTCGTTATCGGCCAGTGCCTGGCGGACCCGCTCGACCGTCTGGTAAGTGGCCCGCACCTCCTTGTCCCGGGACACATCGAACAAGTGGAAACGATTGCGACCGCTTTGCTTGACCACGTACATCGCCTGGTCGGCGTGACGCAACAACGTCTCGGCGTCTTCGTTGTCCCACGGGAACAACGTGACGCCAATGCTGGCGAAGACCTTGATGTCCTTGCCGTCAATGGCATACGGCATCGAGACGGCGATCAACACCCGGTTCAACGCGGCATGCAGCTCTTCCATCCCACGTACATGGCGCAATACCAGCACGAACTCGTCACCGCCCAGCCGCGCCACCACGTCCTCGCCACGCACAATGCTGCGCAGGCGCCTGGCGACCTCCACCAACAGTCGATCGCCGCTGGCGTGACCATAGCCATCATTGACCGCCTTGAAGCCATCGAGGTCGAGCATGCACACCGCCAGGGGCAGGTTTTCCGCTCGGGAAAACTCCAGGGCCTGGTCCAGCAGATCCGACAGATAAGTACGATTGGGCAGACCGGTCAGCACATCGTGACCGACCCGCCATTGCAACGAATGCAGCAGGCGACGCTTTTCGCTGACGTCGAAGCGAATCGCCAGGTAGCGCTCGATCTGGCCTGTCTGGTCGTCGATCACCGGCACCAGGGTGGTGTCGACCCAGTGCAGCGTACCGTCCTTGGCCCGATTGCAGATTTCCCCTTTCCAGACCTGGCCCAGGGCAATGGTGCGCCACATGGCGCTGAAGAACTCGCCAGGGTGCTGGCCGGAATTGAGCAGGCGATGGTTCGCGCCCAGCAGTTCATCGCGCCGGTAACCGAAAAGGCTGCAAAATTGATCGTTGACGTAGGTGATGCACCCGCTCAGATCGGTCTCGGAAAAAATCGCGGCGGCGTCAACGGCCCTGCGGTACTTCTTATCCATCGAAGCAGTCATCCATGAGTCAGGCTCATTTGTCGCGCGCGGTTGCACCGCCTTCAAGACAGGCGAAAATCAACTAGGCTCAAACACTCTGAGAGAAGCTGGAGCGCGAGCCCTGGTGATACCGAGGGAGAGCTTCAGCCCTTGCCTTGTATCGTGACAAGAACACAAGGCCCGGCTCCTGCACACACCTCGGCTTCGAAAAGCAGGTCACCAAATACCCGTGCCAAAGGCCGATTCTACGAAACACATCACATTTTGCAAAGCAAGGTGATGGATCACGCGGTTGCCTAATGCGAAAATCTATCGTTAAGTTCTTGATTCTAAATGGGAATTAAGCGATGCAAATTTCAAGTTTGGGTCCGGCCATCAGACGCTACCGCAAAGTAGCGGGGCTTACTCAGGCTGAACTTGGCGAAAAAACCGGTTTTGATCCTAAAACCATCAGCCGCTTCGAAACCGGCACCTACACCCCCAGCGTCGAAGCCTTGTTCCTGCTTGCCAATGTGCTGGATGTGCAACTGAAGGCCTTTTTTGCCGATATGGCCGATGAGGACGAACAGCGGGCGTACCTGTTCGGTGTCATACACAAAGCCACCCCGAAGGACCTGGGAAAGCTGATCGCAGCGGTCGACCAGGCCTTGTCCAAGCCTTGACGAGCCAGAGGGTGGGTCTGTCTGCAGATCGGACCGACCCGTCTTTGACACCCTTGTCCACCGCCGAAGATGGCAATCTTCGATGCCGAGCAGCATGACGGACCGTCAGCTCGGTTTTTTTACCCGGTCAACAGCGATCACCAACAGGGAGACCACCACGAACCCCAGCAGTATCATCAACGCGTTGCTAAAGACTTGAACGTAACCCAGCCTGTCCACCTCGATGAAGGGGTAAGGGTACGAACCGACCAGATGGCCGCGCGTCAGGGCGTAAATGAAATAGACCAGGGGGTAGATCAGCCATCGCCATGCATCGGACCAACGCAACCCCCGGGGTACGCAGAACCACCAGTAAATCAGAAACACGACCGGCATCACGTCATGGAGTAACTCATCGGCTACCCACTGCAAACCCTGCGGGTCCCAAACATCACGTAATAGCAGGTTGTAAGCCAGCCCAACCAGCACGATGGCAGCAGCCACACCGCCCTGTGTGGAGGGGCGAAGGAAAAAACGCCGTATCGCCGAGCTTCCGGTTGTCGCTGCGTAGGTCAACACGATCGCTACCAGGATATTGGTCAAGATCGTGAAGTAACTGAAGTAGATATCCACCCCGCCCAGCAGAGTTTTCCCGGCCTGCCAGCGCGAAGCGAGAATCAAATAGAGCTGGAGAAGTAACGCAAACCACCCCAGCGCTGCCGCAACCTTAATCGCAATACCATTTCCGCCTTGCGTTAATGCCATTTCATTGCTCATGACTGGCTCCCTGGCTACGCGATACCTGCAATTCCCAGGCCCTCGAAACGGTGACCTCTCAAGCAGGTTGCTTGTAGAACTGGAACCTAGAACAGAGCGCTCTGAGACTCTACTGTCAGATCTGACAGTCCCGACCAACGGGCCCTCGCTAGGCATCCATGATTTCCCACGCCGAGACGACACGAACCTCAAGGCCATGTCGACTGCAGGAAATTCGGACAGCAGAAGATAACGATCGATATCGATCAGCAATCAAAAAGAATAAGGAAGTTATGATGAACCTTGCGAATGAAGGCTCGGCGTTATGGAGGCAACCCCACCAGCCACACCCCGGCACACAATGTTCCCGCTGTGGCTGCTTCCTTCCGGATCTGACCAGGTTCACGGGTAATCGTTGCGGGGGGACCGATGGGGTCACCATAACGACGCCCGCCTGACGGCGAGCCGCGCCATTGTACCTATCTGGCAAGAAGTTACAACCGTTCGCGGTGCATTAAAAAACTGAAGATGTTCAAGCACTTGCTGTGGGAACAAAGCGCGTCTGCGATGAAGTCGGCATATCCGGCTTGATTGCAAGCTGACCTGGCGCTATCGCGAGCAAGCTCGCTCCCACAAGGGGATCTGCGCTTCGTGTGGGAGCGAGCTTGCTCGCGAAGGCGTCGGTACATTCAACAGGGTTGCAAGCTGCCTCCACAGAAAACTACAACAACACCTCATCCGCCCGACCGCCCTCTTCCTGGATCACCAGATGGATGAAATGCAGTTTGGTGATCACCGCCGCCGGTACGACGAACGGGTAGAAATCCGGCTGGCCCATGCTGCGGGACAATTCGTTGAGCATACCGGCCAGTTCGATCCAGGCGTTGACGAACGAGAGGAAAGCCGCACCGCCTGCGTGTTCGGCGTCGTACAAGGTCTCGGGCAGGAACGGCTGGTAGTCGAAATCCATCTCTCGGGCACTCATGCCGAAGCCCAGGGCGGTGTCTACCGCGTCCATCATGTGCAGGTAATGGGCCCAGGTTTCCGCCCAGTCTTCCCATGGGTGCATGGTGGCGTAGGCACTGACGTAATGGGTTTGCCAATCCTGTGGCGCGCCTTGCTGGTAGTGGCGTTCCAGGGCTTCGGCATAACTGGCGCGCTCATCGCCGAACAACTCGCGAAACGCCTCGAGCCAGTGGCTGTTGGCAATCAGCCGATCCCAGTAGTAATGCCCCACCTCATGACGAAAATGCCCGAGCAAGGTGCGATACGGCTCGCGCATCTGCTGGCGCACGTACTCACGATGGGCATCGTCCGCCTCTTTGATATCGAGGGTGATCAACCCGCTGGCATGGCCGGTCATCGGCGATTTGCCGTCGGGGTCGATGCCGATGAAGTCGAAGGCCAGGCCGATATTTTCGTCGACGGTTTTCGGGATGACCGGCAAGCCAAAGGTAATCAGTTGCGCGACCAGCCGACGCTTGGCGGTCTCGACCTTGCGCCAGCGCTCAGGGTTTTCCGGAATCGACAGGTCGGGGATGGTGCGATTCAAGCTGCAGGCGATGCACAGGGTATCGCGCCCATTGTCCGGCAGCAGCCAATTGCAGGCCGCCGGAGTGTCGAGATTGGCGCAGCGCCGGAACAGCCCGGCTTGCGGGTCGGCATCCAGCGTCCAGGTGCCGGGCTGCTCAGCGGGTTGCAAGGACGACAGGCGACTCTGCTCGGGCTGATACCCCAGGGCCGCCAGGCAGGCCAGGCATTGGCTGTTGCGAAAAAACAGGGACTGGCCGCAACGACACGGCCACACCTTGCTGTTGCGCGACCGGTCGCCCATGAACGGTGCGGCGATGCGTGAACTCAATTGTTCGAAGAAGCGGTACATGGCGATCTCTCCCTGGAGCCTGCAAGACTAGATCATGCTCCGTGTCGGATCGTTCCCCCGCACTGCGTCACAACACCGAATAAACCGTGGCGAGGGAGCTTGTTCCCTCGCCACAGAGGTGCCTCACGATTGAACCGTGATGCCATGCTGACTCAAAAAAGCCACGAACGCCGCTTCGTCGAGCACCTTGAGGCCCAGCTCGTTTGCCTTGGTCAATTTCGAACCCGCCCCCGGCCCGGCCACCACGCAATGGGTTTTCGCCGACACGGAACCGGCGACCTTGGCCCCCAGACTCTCCAGCTTGTCCTTGGCAACATCACGACTCATCAGTTCCAGCGAACCGGTCAGCACCCAGGTGTGCCCAGCCTCGGGCAAGCCTTCGACGACTTTCTTCTCGCTCTGCCAGTGCATACCGAAATCGCGCAATTGTTGTTCCGCCGCTTCGGCCTGCTGACGGTTGGCGGCGATGGCGAAGAACTCGCGTACGGCGTTGGCCTGCTTTTCCGGCAGCGCCTGGCGCATGTCCAGCCAATCGGCGCTCATCACCCCTTCGAGCGAGCCGAACTTGTCCGCCAGTTTCTGCGCCCCACCCGGCCCCACCGAAGGAATGTGCAGCTTGTCGAGAAAGCCACCCAGGGTGGTGCTGGCGGAGAACTCGGCGCCCAACTCGCCCTGGTCCTGGATCTCGAGGCCATGGCGCAGCAGGTCCTTGATCACCTGGCGGTTGTGCGGGTCTTCAAAGAAGCTGTGGATCTCGTGGGCGACTTCCAGACCGACGTCCGGCAAATACGTGAGTACCTGGGGCAAGGCCGCCTGCACGCGCTCCAGCGAACCGAGGGAGCGGGCCAGGACCTTGGCGGTCTCCTCGCCCACGTCCGGGATGCCAAGGGCATAGATGAAACGCGCCAGGCTCGGCTTTTTGCTGTCGACGATGGCAGCCAGCAGGTTCTTGCTCGACAGCTCGGCGAAGCCTTCCAGGTCGACCACCTGTTCGAAGGTCAAGGCATACAGATCGGCAGGCGAACCCACCAGTCCCTCATCCACCAGTTGCTCGACGCTCTTCTCGCCCAGGCCCTCGATGTCCATGGCCCGACGCGAGACGAAATGAATGATCGCCTGCTTGAGTTGGGCGCCACAAGCCAGGCGACCGACACAGCGGTACACCGCGCCTTCGCTGACGGTTTCGCGGCCCTTGTTGCGCTTGATCAATTGCGTGCGCTCGACGTGGGAGCCGCAGACGGGACATTGCTGGGGCACCTCCACCGGGCGGGCGTTTTCCGGACGGCGCTCGGTGACGACCTGCACCACCTGTGGGATCACATCCCCGGCACGCCGGATGATCACGGTGTCGCCGATCATCACGCCCAGGCGCGCCACTTCGTCCATGTTGTGCAGGGTGGCGTTGGCCACGGTCACGCCGGCGACTTTCACCGGCTTGAGACGGGCCACCGGAGTCACCGCGCCCGTGCGGCCGACCTGGAACTCGACGTCCAGCAGCTCGGTGAGCTCTTCAGTGGCGGGAAACTTATGGGCGATGGCCCAACGCGGTTCCCGGGCGCGGAAACCGAGTTCGCGCTGGGAAGCGATGCTGTTGACCTTGAACACCACGCCGTCGATCTCGTAGGGCAACGCGTTGCGCCGCTCGCCGATGTCACGGTAGTAATCCAGGCATTCATCGATACCGTGGGCCAGCTTCAACTCACGGCTGATGGGCAGGCCCCAGGCCTTGAGTTGCTTGAGGTTACCGATGTGGGTGTCGGCGATGTCCGACGTCACCTGGCCGATGCCGTAGCAACAGAACTCCAGGGGACGGTTGGCCGTGATCCTGGAATCGAGCTGACGCAGGCTGCCGGCCGCCGCGTTGCGCGGGTTGGCAAACGTCTTGCCGCCCACCTCCAGCTGCGTAGCGTTGAGACGCTCGAAGCCAGCCTTGGACATGTACACCTCGCCGCGCACTTCCAGCAGCGGTGGCCAGCCAGTGCCCTGCAACTTGAGGGGAATGTTGCGCACGGTGCGCACATTGACGCTGATGTCCTCGCCCGTGGTGCCGTCACCGCGTGTGGCGCCACGCACCAGCATGCCGTCCTGGTACAACAGGCTGACCGCCAGGCCATCGAGCTTCGGCTCGCAGCTGTACTCCACCGCCGCGCCACCGCCCAGCAAGTCGCCCATGGGCAGGTCGAGACCTTCGGTCACCCGCCGGTCGAATTCACGCATTGTGGTTTCGTCGAAGGCGTTGCCCAGGCTGAGCATCGGGATCTCGTGGCGCACCTGGCTGAACGCCGACAGCGCCACGCTGCCGACCCGTTGGGTCGGGGAGTCGCTGGTGACCAGGTCCGGATGCTGCTCTTCCAGGGCCTTGAGCTCGTGGAACAGGCGGTCGTACTCGGCATCGGGGATGCTTGGCTCATCGAGGACGTGGTAGCGGTAGTTGTGCTGGTCCAACTCTGTGCGCAGCTGTTGGATGCGGGTTTCGACGGCGTTCATGGGTGTTCTCTCATAAAGCAAAAGAGCAGCCTAGGCTGCTCGATTTTCTTGATACGTGGGGGTGCTCTTCGCACCCCAGCGGGAGCCAGCTCCCTCGCCACATAAAGCTCTCTGGACAGGAGAGCCATCCATCGCTCAGCGCTTCTGGGTCAGCGCCCGGCGCTCGAATTCGACGATGCGCTGGCGGTAGTGCTCGATGGTCTGGGCGGTCAGCACACTGCGCTGGTCATCCTTGAGCTCGCCATTGAGTTCCTGGGACAGCTTGCGAGCCGCGGCCACCATCACGTCGAAGGCCTGCTTGGGATGACGCGGGCCCGGCAGGCCGAGGAAGAAGCTCACCGCCGGCGTGCTGAAATGATCGATGTCGTCGAGGTCGAACACACCGGGCTTGACCGCGTTGGCCATGGAGAACAGCACCTCGCCGTTGCCGGCCATGCTTTCGTGGCGGTGGAAAATGTCCATCTCGCCGAAACGCAGGCCGCTTTCGAGGATGTTCTGCAGCAACGCCGGGCCCTTGAAGCCGGCCGGGTCGCGGCAGATCACGCTGATCACCAGCACTTCTTCAGCCTGGGCCTGGTCCTTGTCGACGCTCGGGGTCTTGGTCTCGTCCGGGAAGTCGCCGTCGCGACTGCTGAAGCTCGGCCCACCATCCAGGTCGAGGTTAAGGTTCAAATCCCCCTGGGACGGCTCGCTGTTGCGCTTGCCGCGCTTGGATCCCGACTCCCGTGGCTCGCGGACAGGGGCACTCATCGACGGCAAGTCGTGCTCGTCCAGTTGCGGCTCCTTGTGGGTGTCCAGCACCCGCGGCGGACCCAGCAGTTCGGCGCTGTCATCCTCATCGGGCAGGTTCGACAGGCTGCGATCAAGGCGAAACTTCAGTTTCCCCTTGCCGCCGCGCATGCGACGCCAGCCGTCGAAAAGAATACCGGCAATGACAATGATGCCGATGACGATCAGCCACTCGCGCAGACCGATTTCCATGTAATCCCGTGCCTCTATAAAAATGCTGAAAAATAAGGGGCTTAGCTATTTGCAAACCGCTTTAAAACGTGGCGCCAACTCTATGTTCTGAATGGCGTTTTGCCCACGCATACGAAAAATTGACATTAAACTAGCACGACCAAAGATAACTTTACACCGTCTGTCGCACAGGCTTGTGCCCAATCTGTGAATTGAACATCAACCCCCTGGGTAAAAAATACCTACAGCGTTCGAAGTAGAAGCCCTACAACCGGTTGTTCAGGCATCCACCATGGCCATGGCCTCCTCCACATCCACTGCCACCAGTCGCGAACAGCCGGGCTCATGCATGGTCACCCCCATCAACTGATCGGCCATTTCCATGGCGATCTTGTTGTGGGTGATGTAGATGAACTGCACCGTTTCAGACATCTCCTTCACCAGCCGTGCGTAACGGCCTACGTTGGCGTCGTCCAATGGCGCGTCGACCTCGTCGAGCATGCAGAACGGCGCCGGGTTCAATTTGAAAATGGCAAAGACCAGGGCCAACGCGGTCAGCGCCTTTTCGCCACCAGAGAGCAAATGGATGGTGCTGTTCTTCTTGCCAGGAGGACGCGCCATGATTGTCACCCCTGTATCGAGTAAATCTTCGCCCGTCAGTTCCAAATAGGCGCTGCCGCCACCGAAAACTTTTGGGAAAAGGGCCTGCAAACCGCCGTTGATCTGATCAAAGGTGTCCTTGAAGCGGTTGCGGGTTTCCTTGTCGATCTTGCGGATGACGTTTTCCAGGGTCTCCAGCGCTTCCACCAGGTCATCGTTCTGGGCGTCCAGGTAGCGCTTGCGCTCGGACTGCTGCTGGTACTCGTCGATGGCCGCCAGGTTGATTGCCCCCAGGCGCTGGATACGCTGGGCAATGCGCTCCAGTTCTTCCTCGGCGTCTTTCTCGTTCGCCCCGGCCACCAGGGTGGCGAGCACGCCGTCGAGGTCGTAGCCGTCTTCCAGCAATTGGTCCTGCAAGGCTTTGCGCCGCACCGTCAGGGCCTGCCACTCCATGCGCTGCTGTTCCATCTGCCCGCGGATCAGTTGGGATTGCTGCTCGGCCTGGCTGCGGCGCTTCTCGGCGTCGCGCAGTTCGCGGTCGGCGTCCTCCAAGGCGATCTGCGCCGTCTTGAGTTCCTCGTCGACACTCATGCGCTTGTCGAGCAACTCTTCGAGTTTGAGGCGCAGCTCTTCCAAAGGCGCCTCGCCCTCTTCCAGATTGAGGCTCAACTGCTCGCGTTTTTCGGTCAGGCGTTCGGACTGCATTTCCAGCCGTTCCAAGGCCTGGCGCGTGGAATCGTATTGCGCCTTGAGCGAGCCCAGGCGCACCGCCAACTGATGGGCGTGGTCCTTGTGCTGGCGTGCTTCCTGGCGCACCCGATCCAGGCGCTCACGCAAGCTGTCACGCTGGGCCAGCAGCAGTTCACGCTGCTCGGTGTCCAGTGCCATGGCATCGAGGGCCTCTTGCAGTTGCAAGCGCGCCTCGCCGATCTGTTCGTGCTCCAGCGCCCGCTGCTCGCCCAGTTCGGCGATTTCTTCTTCCAGGCGGGTGCGACGCAGCGCCAGTTGCTCGACCTTGGCCTTGCCGGCCGACAACTGCGCCTTGAGCTCGCCTTGCTGGCGCGCCTCATCCTGCAACAGCCGCCGCAGGTGTTCGCGGCCGTTTTCCTGTTGACGCTGTTGCGCCCGCAGGTTTTGCAATTCGGTTTCCAGGGCTTCGACGCTGGCCTCGCGCTCTTCGCGCTCGGCGTCCAGGCGCTGGATTTCCTGGCCACGGGCGAGCATGCCGCTCTCGGCTTCGCTGGTCCGGCGCACCCGCAGGAAATGCCGGCCGACCCAATACCCGTCACGACTGATCAGGCTTTCGCCGGCCGCCAATTGCCCGCGCAGGGCCAAGGCCTGCTCAAGGCTGTCCACCGGCTTGACCTGTCCCAGCCAGGGCGACAGGTCCACCTGGGCCTCGACCTTGTCCAGCAAGCTGCCGGGAATTCGCACGCCGTCGCCAGCCGGGCTGAGCAGGCGCAGGTCGCCCTGGGTAAAACTCGACAGGTCGAAGCCGCCGAAGTCATCCACCAGTACCGCTTGCAGGTCGGCCCCCAGCACGGTTTCCACCGCCAGCTCCCAACCGGCATCGACCTTCAGCCCCTCGGCCAGCCGCGGACGCTCGGCCAGGTGCTGGTCGCGCAGCCATTCGGCGGTGCCGGTGCCTGGGTCCAGCGCCGCTTGCTGCAAGGCCTCCAGCGAAGCCAGGCGCCCATTGAGCCGCTGCAACTCACCCTGGCCCTGCTGCTGGTTCTGCAAGGCCAATTGCAAGGCCTGGCGCAGTTGCTCAAGGCGTTCGACCTGGGCGTCTTCGCTGGCCTGCAGGTCTTCGAGGGTGGCTTCGCTGGTCGCCAGTTGTTCGCTCAACTCCAGAATCGCTGCATCTTCCGGGTCCGCCGCGAGCAAGGCGCGCTCTTCGGACAGGCGGCGCTGACGTTCGGCCAGGCGCTCCATACTGGTTTCCAACTGCTGGATGCGCGACTGCTGGACTTCAGCCTGGCGCCGCGGCTCGGCCGAGGCCAGGTTGAAACTGTCCCACTGCTCTTGCCAGCCATGCATGGTCAGTTCGGCTTCTTCCAGGGCCGCGGCGGCCTCTTCGGCGGCGGCACTGGTGATTTCCTGCTCCGGCGTGAGCCTGTCCAGCTCTTCGCCGAGGGTCAGCAGCAAGGTACGGTCGTGGCCCAGGTGCGATTCGGTTTCCAGGCGCGCCCGCTCGGCTTCCTTCAAATCATCCTGCAACTGCCGCAGCCGTTGCTGCCCATGCTGGATGCTCTGCTCGACCCGGGCGATGTCACCCCCCACGGAATAGAAGCGTCCTTGCACCAGATTGAAGCGCTCGGACAGGTCATGATGGCCGTCGCGCAGGCGCTCGATGGCGGCGTCCGCATTACGCTGCTCGGCCACCAGGGCTTCGAAGCTGACTTCCTGGTTGCCGATGATCGCTTCACGCTGGCCGACCTGCTCGTTCAACGCCTGCCAGCGCAGGGCCGAAAGCTGGGCCTTGAGCTGGCGCTCCTCGCCCTTGTATTCCTGGTATTTCTTCGCGGCCTCGGCCTGGCGGTGCAGACGTTCGAGCTGACGTTCGAGCTCTTCGCGCAGGTCGGTCAGGCGCGCCAGGTTTTCGTGGGTACGACGAATGCGGTTTTCGGTCTCGCGCCGCCGTTCCTTGTATTTGGAGATCCCCGCAGCCTCTTCGATGAAATTGCGCAGGTCCTCGGGCTTGGCTTCGATCAGCTTGGAGATCATGCCCTGTTCGATGATCGAGTAGCTGCGCGGGCCCAGGCCGGTGCCGAGGAAAATATCGGTGATGTCGCGACGCCGGCACTTGGTGCCGTTGAGGAAATAGCTGTTCTGGCTGTCGCGGGTCACTTTGCGACGAATGGAAATCTCCGCATAAGCCGCATACTCGCCAACCAGGGTGCCGTCGGAGTTGTCGAACACCAGCTCGATGCTCGCCTGGCTGACCGGTTTGCGGCTGGTGGAGCCGTTGAAGATGACATCGGTCATCGACTCGCCGCGCAGGTTCTTGGCTGAGCTCTCGCCCATCACCCAGCGCACGGCGTCGATGATGTTCGACTTGCCGCAACCGTTGGGTCCGACCACCGCCGCCATGTTACTGGGGAAGTTCACCGTGGTCGGGTCGACGAAGGACTTGAACCCCGCCAACTTGATGCACTTGAGCCGCACGTCAGGCCGCCGTCAGGGCAAAAACCACCAGATCGCAACTGCGCTGGGCGTAGGCCGTGAGCACGATGCGGATCTGCGGCAGATCACGGGCCAGCACGGCGGCGAGCAAGCGCTGGAACAGGTCGAGGAATTCGCTCATTTCCGCCTTGCGCTGCTCCAGAGCCAGGAAATAGGCACGGCTCATGGCCGGCTGCAGGTTCTCGACGGTTTCCTGCAAGTACGGGTTGTTGGCAAAGGGATAGGCCGCGCGCATCACACTGAAGCTTTCATCGACGAAGGTGCGGATGTCCTGGCGCGCGTAGGCGTCCTGGAGGCGCTGCTGGATCGCCACGAACGGCGCCATGTCGGCCTGTTCTTTCCAGCCATGGGCCACGGCGTTGCCCAGCAGGATGTACAGCTCGCTCATCAGCGCGCAGAGGCTGCGCACCTTGTGCTCGGTGAGTTCGGTAACGTGGGCGCCGCGGCGCGGCAGGATCGCGATCAAATGGCGTCGTTCCAGGATCAGCAAGGCCTCGCGGACCGAGCCGCGGCTGACGTTGAGCGCCAGCGTGACCTTCTGTTCCTGGATGCGCTCTCCCGGCTTCATTTCGCCGCGAATGATGCGTTCGGCGAGATGGTGGGCGATTTGCTCGGCGAGGCTGTCCGGGGCCTTGAACGTCATGGTTGTCCTTCAAACTCTTCGATTTGCACAAGCGGCGCAGTGTAGCGCACTCGATACGTCATGGCGCAGGGCCTGCAGTGGGTTTTTGGCACGATATAAGCAATTTTTTCAGTGGTCCGGCCCCTGTGGGAGCGGGCTTGCTCGCGAAGAGGCCAGTCCGTCCGCAAGAAATCTACCGACAGAAACGCCGTCTTCGCGAGCAAGCCCGCTCCCACAGGGATTTGCGCTTAACTGATGGGTATAGGGCATCCCCTCGAGGATCAATACCCGAAACCGTTGTTTATCGACCAAATGAATTTTCCTGACCTTTAAGTCAGAAAATCATTGACCGAAAAGTCAGACCTGATAAATTCAGGCCCATGTCGATACAACAATAATGAGTCTGCGAGGCCTTCCGTGATCCAGTTTTTACTCAACCAGGAACTCCGTAGCGAGCACGCCCTGGACCCGAACCTGACCGTGCTCAACTACTTGCGCGAACATGTTGGTAAACCGGGCACCAAAGAAGGCTGCGCCAGCGGCGACTGTGGTGCGTGCACTGTGGTGGTGGGCGAATTGGAAACGGACGCGAATGGCCGCGAACGCATTCGCTACCGCAGCCTCAATTCGTGCCTGACCTTCGTCTCGTCCCTGCACGGCAAGCAGTTGATCAGCGTCGAAGACCTCAAGCACCAGGGCCAGCTGCACAGCGTCCAGCAGGCGATGGTCGATTGCCACGGTTCGCAGTGCGGTTTCTGCACGCCAGGCTTCGTCATGTCACTGTTCGCCCTGCAAAAAAACAGCGAGCAGCCCGACGCCCACAAAGCCCACGAAGCCCTGGCCGGCAACCTCTGCCGTTGCACCGGCTACCGGCCGATCCTGGCCGCCGCCGAGCAAGCCTGTTGCGGCCAGCAACCGGATCAGTTCGACGCCCGCGAGGCCGAGACCATCGCCCGCCTCAAAGCCATCGCACCGACCGGGACCGGCGAGCTCAACAGCGGCGACAAACGTTGCCTGGTGCCGCTGACCGTGGCCGACCTGGCCGATCTCTACGACGCCTATCCCCAGGCGCGCCTGCTGGCCGGCGGCACGGACCTGGCCCTGGAAGTCACGCAATTTCACCGCACCCTGCCGGTGATGATCTACGTGGGCAACGTCGCCGGACTCAAGCGCATCGAGCGTTTCGACGATCGCCTGGAGATCGGCGCCGCCACCGCCCTCTCCGATTGCTACGAAGCCCTGAAAGCTGAATACCCGGACTTTGGCGAACTGCTGCAACGCTTCGCCTCGCTGCAGATCCGCAACCAGGGCACCCTCGGCGGCAACATCGGCAACGCCTCGCCGATTGGCGACTCGCCGCCCCTGCTGATCGCCCTCGGCGCGCAAATCGTGCTGTGCAAGGGCCAGACCCGGCGCACCCTGGCCCTGGAAGACTATTTCATCGACTACCGGGTCACTGCGCGCCAGGAAAGCGAATTCATCGAGAAGATCATCGTGCCCCGGGCCAGCGCCGAACAAGCGTTCCGCGCCTACAAGGTGTCCAAACGCCTGGACGATGATATTTCCGCGGTGTGCGCGGCGTTCAACCTGCGCATCGACAACGGCGTGGTCCGCGACGCCCGCGTCGCCTTCGGCGGCATGGCCGCCACACCCAAGCGCGCCAAGCATTGTGAAGCGGCATTGATCGGTGCGCCGTGGACCGACAGCACCGTCGAACGCGCCTGCGCGGCCCTGGCCGAGGACTTCACGCCGCTGTCGGACTTCCGCGCCAGCAAGGAATACCGCCTGCTCAGCGCTCGCAACCTGTTGCGCAAATACTTCATCGAACTGCAAACGCCGCACATCGAGACTCGGGTGACCGCTTATGTCTAACCATCACGCCGTAGAAAAGACCCAGGCCGAACTGGCCGAGCTGTTCGCCCGTGACCTGACCACTGGCGTGGGCCGCAGCGTCAAGCATGACAGTGCCGCCAAGCATGTGTCCGGCGAAGCGCAGTACATCGATGACCGCCTGGAATTCCCGAACCAGTTGCACGTCTACGCCCGACTGTCGGACCGCGCCCACGCCCGGATCATCCGCATCGATACCGCGCCTTGCTACGCCTTCGAAGGCGTACGCATCGCCATTACCCATGCCGACATTCCAGGGCTGAAGGACATCGGCCCGCTGCTGCCCGGCGACCCGCTGCTGGCCATCGACGACGTGCAGTTCGTCGGCCAACCGGTGCTGGCCGTCGCCGCCAGAGACCTGGAAACCGCCCGCAAGGCGGCGATGGCGGCCATCGTCGAATACGAAGACCTGGAACCGGTACTGGATGTGGTCGAAGCCCTGCGCAAACGGCATTTCGTGCTCGACAGCCACACCCACCAACGTGGCGATTCGGCCACGGCGCTGGCGAGCGCCGAACATCGCATCCAGGGCTCGCTGCACATCGGCGGCCAAGAGCATTTTTACCTGGAAACCCAGATCTCCTCGGTGATGCCCACCGAGGACGGCGGCATGATCGTCTACTGCTCGACCCAGAACCCCACCGAAGTGCAGAAACTGGTGGCCGAAGTGCTGGGCGTGTCGATGAACAAGGTCGTGGTGGACATGCGTCGCATGGGCGGCGGATTCGGCGGCAAGGAAACCCAGGCCGCCAGCCCGGCGTGCCTGTGCGCGGTCATCGCCCACCTTACGGGCCAGCCAACCAAGATGCGCCTGCCTCGGGTCGAAGACATGCTGATGACCGGCAAGCGCCACCCCTTCTATATCGAATACGACGTGGGCTTCGACAGCCGCGGGCGTCTGCACGGCATTGCGTTGGAACTGGCGGGTAATTGCGGTTGCTCACCGGACCTGTCGGCATCGATTGTCGACCGGGCGATGTTCCATGCCGACAATGCCTATTACCTGGGCGATGCGACCATCAACGGCCACCGCTGCAAGACCAACACCGCCTCGAACACCGCCTACCGTGGTTTCGGCGGGCCCCAAGGCATGGTCGCCATCGAAGAGGTGATGGATGCCATCGCCCGGCACCTGGGTCTGGACCCACTGGCCGTGCGCAAGGCCAACTATTACGGCAAGACCGAACGCAACGTCACCCACTACTACCAGACCGTCGAGCACAACATGCTCGAGGAAATGACCGCCGAGCTTGAAGAAAGCAGCCAGTACGCCGAGCGCCGTGAAGCGATCCGCCGCTACAACGCCAACAGCCCGATCCTGAAAAAAGGCCTGGCGCTGACCCCGGTGAAATTCGGCATTTCGTTCACCGCCAGCTTCCTCAACCAGGCCGGCGCCTTGATCCACGTCTATACCGACGGCAGCATCCACCTCAACCATGGCGGCACCGAAATGGGCCAGGGCCTGAATACCAAGGTCGCCCAGGTGGTGGCCGAGGTGTTCCAGGTGGAAATGGACCGCGTGCAAATCACCGCGACCAACACCGACAAAGTGCCGAACACCTCGCCCACCGCGGCCTCCAGCGGCGCCGACCTGAACGGCAAGGCGGCGCAGAACGCCGCCGAAACCATCAAGCGGCGCCTGGTGGAGTTCGCCGCGCGGCAGTACAAGGTCAGCGAAGAGGACGTGGCATTCCACAACGGCCATGTGCGGGTGCGCGATCACATCCTGAGCTTCGAGGCGCTGGTGCAGCAGGCGTATTTCGCCCAGGTCTCGCTGTCGAGCACCGGCTTCTACAAGACCCCGAAAATCTACTACGACCGCAGCCAGGCCCGTGGCCGCCCCTTCTACTATTACGCCTATGGCGCAGCCTGTGCCGAGGTGATCATCGACACCCTCACCGGCGAGTACAAGATGTTGCGCACCGACATCCTCCACGACGTCGGCGCCTCGCTGAACCCGGCCATCGACATCGGCCAGGTCGAGGGTGGTTTCATCCAGGGCATGGGCTGGCTGACCATGGAAGAGCTGGTGTGGAACGACAAGGGCAAGCTGATGACCAATGGCCCGGCCAGCTACAAGATCCCCGCCGTGGCCGACATGCCGCTGGACCTGCGGGTCAAGCTGGTGGAAAACCGCAAGAACCCTGAAGACACGGTGTTTCACTCCAAGGCCGTGGGCGAACCGCCGTTCATGCTCGGCATCGCCGCGTGGTGCGCCATCAAGGACGCCGTGGCGAGCCTGGGGGATTACCGGCATCAACCGAACATCGACGCCCCGGCCACGCCGGAGCGGGTGTTGTGGGGGTGTGAGCAGATGCGAGGGTTGAAGGCGGTCAAGGCTGAGGAAGCTGAAGTCGAAGTGGCTTCGCTCTAGACCGCGGCGCGGCCGATCGCGAGCAAGCTCGCTCCCACATCGGGTCGGTGTTCGCACATCCCCTGTGGGAGCCGAGCTTGCTCGCGATGAGGCCCGAACAGACAACAAAGATGTCGAGGTGAATATGTACAACTGGATCAGCGCCCTCGCCGACCTGCAAACCCGCGGCGAACCCTGTGTGCTGGTGACGATCATCGAAGAACTCGGCTCCACCCCGCGCAACGCCGGTTCGAAGATGGTCATCAGCGCCAGCCAGACGTTCGACACCATCGGTGGCGGGCACCTGGAATACAAGGCCATGGAAATCGCCCGGAACATGCTCGCCAGCGGCCAGCAGAATACCCATCTGGAGCGCTTCAGCCTCGGTGCGGGCCTGGGTCAGTGCTGCGGCGGCGTCACCGTGTTGCTGTTCGAACCCATGGGCCAGGTCCAGGCGCAGATCGCCGTATTCGGCGCCGGCCATGTCGGCCGCGCCCTGGTGCCACTGCTGGCGAGCCTGCCCTGCAAGGTGCGCTGGATCGATTCGCGGGAGGCGGAATTCCCCGAACACTTGCCCCACGGCGTGCACAAGATCGTCAGCGAAGAGCCACTGGATGAAGTCGACGCATTGCCCGCCGGCAGCTACTGCATCGTCATGACCCACAACCATCAACTCGACCTGGAACTGAGCGCCGCGATCCTCAAGCGCAACGATTTCGCCTACTTCGGCCTGATCGGCTCTAAGACCAAACGGGTCAAGTTCGAACATCGCCTGCGCGATCGTGGTTTCGACAGCGCCACCTTGCAACGCATGCGTTGCCCGATGGGCATCGACGAAGTCAAAGGCAAGTTGCCTGTAGAAATCGCCATCTCCATCGCCGGCGAAATCATCGCCACCTATAACGCCGATTTCGGCCAGCACACCGTGCGCGCCGAACCGATTGCCAAGCTGCTGCCGGCCTCGCGCCGCAGCCAGGCGAACCGTTGAACACTCGTTGAGAATCCCCATGCCCCTGACACGCAAAGCTTACCGCGCCGCCCTGCTCCACAGCCTCGCCGACCCGGCCGAAGTGGGTATCGAGGCGTCCTACGAATATTTCGAAGACGGTTTGCTGGTGGTGGAGAACGGCCAGATCAGTGCCGTCGGCCACGCCCATGACCTGCTACCGACCCTGGCGGCGGATATCGAAATCGCCCATTACCCGGACGCGCTGATCACGCCAGGTTTGATCGACACCCACATCCATCTGCCGCAAACCGGCATGGTCGGCGCCTATGGCGAGCAACTGTTGGACTGGCTCAACACCTACACCTTCCCCTGCGAAAGCCAGTTCGCCGACAAGGCCCACGCCGACGCGGTGGCGGATATTTTCGTCAAGGAATTGCTGCGCAACGGCACCACCACCGCGCTGGTGTTCGGCAGCGTGCATCCGCAGTCGGTGAATGCGTTTTTCGAAGTGGCCCAGAAGCTCGACCTGCGGATGATCGCCGGCAAGGTGATGATGGACCGCAACGCCCCGGACTACCTGACCGACACCGCCGAATCCAGTTATACCGAGAGCAAGGCGCTGATCGAACGCTGGCACGGCAAGGGCCGGCTGCACTACGCCGTGACCCCACGCTTCGCCCCCACCAGCACCCCGGAACAACTGGCCCTGGCCGGGCAGTTGCTGGGGGAATACCCCGACTTGTACATGCAGACCCACATCAGCGAGAACCTGCAGGAAGTGCAGTGGGTCAAGGAACTGTTCCCGGAGCGCAAGGGTTACCTGGACGTCTACGATCACTACCAATTGCTCGGCGAGCGCTCGGTGTTCGCCCACGGCGTGCACCTGTGCGACGACGAATGCGCGCGCCTGGCCGAGACCGGTTCGGCCATCGCCTTCTGCCCGACCTCGAACTTTTTCCTCGGCAGCGGCCTGTTCAACCTGCCGATGGCCGAGAAGCACAAGGTGAACGTAGGGTTGGGCACGGACGTCGGTGGCGGCACCAGTTTTTCGCTGCTGCACACCCTGAACGAAGCCTACAAGGTGATGCAATTGCAGGGCGCGCGGCTGAGTCCGTTCAAGTCGCTGTACCTGGCCACCCTCGGCGGCGCCCGGGCCCTGCGCCTGGAGGACAAGATCGGCACATTGCAGCCGGGGACGGACGCGGATTTCCTGGTTTTGGACTACAACGCCACGCCGCTGCTGAGCTATCGCCTCAAGCAGGCCAAGGACATTGCCGAGCGGTTGTTCGTGTTGATGACGCTGGGGGATGACCGGACGGTGGCGCAGACTTATGCGGCCGGTAAATTGGTGCATCAGCGCTAAAGTTTCAGCGCCTGTTGGATCGCTATCGCGAGCAAGCTCGCTCCCACAAGGGTTATGTGAACAACACAAATCCACTGTGGGAGCGAGCTTGCTCGCGATTGACGATATGGCTGATTCAACCCTCAGAGCTTGGCCGTCGACCGCCCCGGCTTCTTGCTCTGCAACAAATGCGAGAACACCGCGTGCAAGTCATCCGACGCACTTTCTTCGTCGAGGTTGAGTTTGCTGTCGATGTGGTCCATGTGATGCATCATCAGGTCCACCGCCAAAGTCGCATCACGCGCCTCGATGGCGTCGATCAGCTGGGTGTGTTCGTCGTAGGAACAGTGGGAGCGGTTGCCGCTTTCGTACTGGGCGATGATCAGCGACGTCTGGGACACGAGGCTGCGCTGGAAACTGATCAGCGGGGCGTTCTTCGCCGCTTCGGCCAGCTTGAGGTGGAACTCGCCCGACAAGCGGATGCCGGCGCCGCGGTCGCCACGGGAAAAACTGTCGCGCTCATCGCTGACCATCTGCCGCAGCTCAGCCAGTTGTTCGGCCGTGGCATGCTGCACCGCCAGTTCGGTGATCGCCCGCTCCACCAGCCGCCGGGCCATGAACACCTGGCGGGCCTCTTCGACACTGGGGCTCGCCACCACGGCACCGCGATTGGGCCGCAGCAACACCACGCCTTCGTGGGCCAGGCGTGACAACGCCCGGCGGATGATCGTGCGGCTGACCCCGAAAATTTCCCCCAGCGCCTCTTCGCTCAACTTGGTACCGGGCGCCAGGCGTTGTTCGAGGATGGCCTCGAAGATATGCGCATAGACAATATCGTCCTGGGTTCCGCTGCGGCCGGCTTTACCAGCTCGCGGTTGTTTCTTGAGGGGCTGCAACTGTTCGTTCATGGGCACTCGAGTCGGGAAAACTGCGGCGAATTGACCGTGACTGTAATACGGCACAGCGGGTCGCTGGCAAGTATCGCGTAAAAAACAGCTCGATTGTACACAACCTCTGATGGCAACACGACTGTACGGCTGTTTGCGGGTATGGCTGTATTGCAATCGGCAGTTGGGTTGAGTTTAGGCTTAAAACCGAAACCCTGTGGCGAGGGAGCTTGCTCCCGCTCGGTTCGTAGCAGCCGCAATTGGGCCTGCTTCGCAGTCCAGCGGGAGCAAGCTCCCTCGCCACAGAGCTGCTCCAGATTCTGCCAATTTATAACAAGGAACATCACCCACCATGACCGAAGTCACGACCACGCCACTTCGCCCATTAGCCGATACCTCGCCTTCGGCCATCGTCGCCGGGTTCATCGCGATGATGACCGGCTACACCAGTTCCCTGGTGCTGATGTTCCAGGCCGGGCAGGCGGCCGGCCTGACCAGCGGGCAGATTTCCTCGTGGATCTGGGCGATTTCCATTGGCATGGCCGTGTGCTCCATCGGGCTGTCGCTGCGTTATCGCACGCCGATCACCATCGCCTGGTCGACACCCGGCGCGGCGCTGCTGATCACCAGCCTGGGCGGCGTGAGTTATGGCGAGGCCATCGGTGCCTATATGACCTGCGCGGTCCTGGTGACGATCTGCGGCCTGACCGGCAGTTTCGAGCGCCTGGTCAAGCGCATTCCGGCCTCGCTGGCGGCGGCGTTGCTGGCGGGCATCCTGTTCAAGATCGGCAGCGAGATCTTCGTCGCCACCCAGCATCGCACCGGCCTGGTGCTGGGGATGTTTTTCACTTACCTGATCGTCAAGCGCCTGTCCCCTCGCTACGCGGTGTTGGCGGCGCTGCTGATCGGCACGGTACTGTCCGGGCTGCTGGGGCTGCTGGACTTCAGCGGCTTCGCCCTGGAAGTCGCGACGCCGGTGTGGACCACACCGCACTTTTCCCTGGCGGCCACCATCAGCATCGGCATTCCGTTGTTCGTGGTGGCGATGACTTCGCAGAACATGCCCGGCATCGCCGTACTGCGGGCCGACGGCTACAACGTACCGGCCTCGCCACTGATCACCAGCACCGGCATTGCCTCGCTGCTGCTGGCGCCGTTCGGCTCCCACGGCATCAACCTGGCCGCCATCAGCGCGGCCATCTGCACCGGCCCCCACGCTCACGAAGATCGCAACAAGCGCTACACCGCGGCGCTCTGGTGCGGGATTTTCTACGGGATTGCCGGGGTGTTCGGCGCGACGCTGGCCGCGTTGTTCGCGGCACTGCCCAAGGAACTGGTGCTGTCCATCGCGGCCTTGGCACTGTTCGGCTCGATCATCAATGGCTTGAGCATCGCCATGAGCGAAGTGAAGGAACGAGAAGCGGCGCTGATCACCTTCATGGTCACGGCGTCGGGGATGACGCTGTTCTCCATCGGTTCGGCGTTCTGGGGGATTGTGGCGGGGGTGTTGACCCTGGTGATTCTGAACTGGCGCAGCGCTTAGAAGCATCGCGAGCAAGCTCGCTCCCACAGGGGATTTGGGGTGTTCATGCGCCCCTTGTGGGAGCGAGCTTGCTCGCGATAGCGGCCTGAAGGTCACTCAATACCCAACAGACAGGCACAAAAAAACCGGCCCCCAGACGGGCAGCCGGTTTCGGAACATCATCGAACCATCAAGCGACCGGATTGATCGGCTTTTCCGGGTACCAGACGTCCATCAGCGGGCTGACTTCCACGCTGGTCAGCTCAGGACGGGCCTTGAGCCAGGCTTCAACGGCAGCGCGCTGCGCTTCGGTGACCGAGCCACGCTTCTGCAGGCAAACCAGACCGTAGTCGTCGCCGCCGACGTAGCCCAGGCCGTTGGCTTCCATGGCTTCTTTCAGGAACGCGTCGAGGAAAGCGTCAATAGCCTTATCGGCCAGATCTTCTTTGAAATCCAGGTTCAGTTCGAAACCCAGCTCTTGAAATTCATCCACGCACAGTTTTTTGCGCAGACGCTGGGAACGGTTAGTCGCCATTGGAACAATCCTCATAAGTAATAACGGCCGGCACTTTACCAGTTTGATGCGTCGATTGCCCGATTGATCGGGCGTATCGACCTACCGTCGGTAAAAAATAGCAGCCGAAGGGCTCGGGCACGGCCCAAGCCGTCGCGGCTTGGGGCATAATGCCGACACTTTCATGACCGTTGAGGACGTTCATTTTCATGTCCTCGTTTTTTCCCCCCCTCGCCCGCAGGGTTCTATTTCAAATGATCAAATCTTTGCGTCCACTGCTTCTGGCCAGCCTTCTTCTTCCCCTGGCCCTCCCTGTCACCGCCCACGCCGCCACGATCAACACTGCCCTGTCGCCCAATGTGCAAAAGGCCCTCAAGGCCAGCAAACTGCAGGATGACGCCCTGTCCCTGGTGATGGTGCCGCTCAATGGCCCCGGCACGCCGACCCTGTACAACGCCGACGTTTCGGTCAACCCCGCGTCCACCATGAAACTGGTGACCACCTACGCGGCCCTGGAAATGCTCGGCCCCAATCATCAGTGGAAAACCGAGTTCTACACCGACGGCACCCTCAGCGGCGGGATTCTCAACGGCAACCTGTACCTCAAGGGCGGCGGCGATCCCAAGCTGAACATGGAAAAACTCTGGCTGCTGATGCGCGACCTGCGGGCCAACGGCGTGCAGCAGATCACTGGCGACCTGGTCCTGGACCGCAGTTTCTTCATCCAGCCGCAACTGCCCGAGTTCAACGACGACGGCAACGACGAAAACAAGCCGTTCCTGGTCAAGCCCGACTCGCTGCTGGTCAACCTCAAGGCCCTGCGCTTCGTCGCCCGCAATGACGGCGGCCGGGTGCTGGTGTCGGTGGAACCGCCGATTGCCAGCATTCGCATCGAAAACCAGGTCAAGGCGGTCAATTCCAAGCAATGCGCCGGCGGCGTGCGCTACAACCCGGTGCCACAGGCGGACGGCAGCGTGACGGTGACTGTCGGCGGCCAGCTCGGTGACGGTTGCAGCTCCCAGACCTACCTGTCGCTGCTGGACCATGCCACCTACACCGCGGGCGCGGTGCGGGCGATCTGGAAGGAACTGGGCGGCAGCATCCAGGGCAAGGACCGCCTGGCCGCGACCCCGAGCAACGCCAAGTTGCTGGCCCGGGCGTTCTCCCCGGACCTGGCGGAGATCATCCGCGACATCAACAAATACAGTAACAACACCATGGCCCAGCAACTGTTCCTGAGCCTCGGCGCGCAGTTCCGTAACGAAGCCGATGGTGATGACGCCAAGGCGGCGCAACGGGTGGTGCGCCAGTGGCTGGCCAAGAAAGGCATCACCGCGCCACACCTGGTGATGGAGAACGGCTCCGGCCTGTCCCGCGCCGAACGGGTCAGCGCCCGGGAAATGGCGGCGATGCTGCAAGCCGCCTGGCGCAGCCCGTATTCGGCGGAGTTCATCAGTTCGATGCCGATTGCCGGCACCGATGGCACCATGCGCAAACGCCTGAAGACCACTGCCATGGCGGGCGAGGCCCACGTCAAGACCGGAACCCTGAATACCGTCCGCGCCATCGCCGGCTTCAGCCGCGACATCAATGGCAACACGTGGGCGGTGGTAGCGATCCTCAACGATCCGAAGCCATGGGGCGCTTCGTCGGTGCTGGACCAGGTGCTGCTGGACCTGTACCGCCAGCCGAAACTGCCGCAGACGGCTTCGGTGCTCTGACCCAGCGCACAACCCAATGTGGGAGCGAGCTTGCTCGCGATTCGGTCGGCCAGTTGATCGGGATGTGACTGGTCTGGCGCTATCGCGAGCAAGCTCGCTCCCACGGGGAATTGTGTCGTACAGAAATCTTGTGCCCACTTTGGCCCCATGGACCCAGCCAAAATAGCTAACCCAGCTGCGTCTCGACCCGATCCCGCCCGGCCTGCTTGGCCGCGTACACACCCGAGTCGGCCCTGAGCAGCAACGCATCGGCGCCCTCCCCGGCGCGCCAGGTGGCGATGCCGAAACTGGCGGTGACCACCCCCACATCCTCGATGGGCGCAGCCCGCAAGCCTTCCCACAGTTCCAGGGCCAAGGTATAGGCGCTATCGCTGTCAGTGTCCGGGCACAGCACCACGAACTCTTCCCCACCCAACCGGCAGAACACATCGGTGCGGCGCAACCGTTGGGCGATGCGCTGGCAGACCGCCTGCAATACCCGGTCGCCCACCGCATGGCCGTATTGGTCATTGATGCGCTTGAAGTGATCGATGTCGAGCATGATGACCGCCAACCCACCGGAACCGCGCTCGACCCGGGCCATCTCCGAGGTCAAGCGCTCCTGGAAATAGCGGCGATTGCGAATGCCGGTCAGGGCGTCGGTCACGGACAACGCCCGCAGTTCTTCTTCCACGCGCTTGAGGTCGGAAATATCCGAGATATAGCCGTGCCACAACACGCCCCCGCCAGGCAGCTCCTCGGGCGTGGCCTCGCCACGCACCCAACGCAGGCCGCGCGAAGGCAATTGCACCCGGTACTCCTCACGCCACGGGCTCAAGGTGTGGGCCGAAGCACCGATCGAAGCGCGGACGCGCGTACTGTCCAAAGGGTGAATACGCGAGAAAATCGCCTCGGCGTTCTGCACCAGTACATCGGGTTCCAACTCATAGATGTCGCGGATGCCGTCGCTGGCATAGATCACGCTGAAGCGACCATTGAAGTCCATCTTGAACTGGTAGATCCCTCCGGGCACATGAGCACTGAGCTTTTTCAACAACAGGTCACGGGCCGCCAGCGCTTCGTGGACGCGCTTGCGTTCGGTGACGTCGATGCAGATTGCCAGGTGCCCGACCCACAGCCCCTGCTCATCGAGCATGGGTGTGGCGAGCATGTTCACGGTCAGGTGGCTGCCATCGCGGCGTACCAGGGTCCATTCCCGCGCCTGTTGCCCACCCTGTTCACCGCCCTCGAGCAGCATCGCATGGCAGGTGGGAATCGGTTTGCCAAAACGCGCGCCGAGTTGGGCGGCCCGGGCCTGGAGTTCCCGCGGCACATGCAAGCTCTCCAGGGTCATGCTTTGCAGCACCTCGCAACTCGGGTAGCCGAGCATCTGTTCGGCGCCGACGTTGAAGGTGGTGATGACTCCGCGCAGGTCAGTGGCGATGATCGCGACCTGGGTCGCGGCATCCAGCACACCGCGCAATTGGCCATGAGTCCCCCGCAGCTCCTGCTCCCGGGCGCGCAGTTCACGGGTACGTTGCTCGACCAGTTTCAAGGCCCGCTGCCGCTGGCTGACCAGCACATAGAGCAAGGCGCTGAGCAGCAGGCTGAGCAAGCCGCCGAGTACCACCGTGCCGGTGACCGAAGAGTGATTGCTCGACAGGAACACCCGGCTGGGCCGCAACTCCACCCGGTAGTCGCGATCGGCCAGGCGTAACAGGCGGGTCGCCGACAAACCACTGTCACCCGGCGCGTCGAGGGAGTCGAACAGCACTTCCCCCCGATCGTCCGTGGACTGATCCAGAACACGCATCGAAAGATTGTCATGACCTGCGGTCGGCAAGCCATCGCCCACCAACTGACGCATATTGATACCCGCCACCACGTAACCGTACGGTTCCTTGGCCGACGCTCGGGTGACCGGCGCCACCAGCAACACGCCTCGGGCGAAGTCCGGTCCGCCCCCCATCAGGTCCAACGGCTGCGAGACCACCACCGTGCCAAGCAAACGCGCTCGCTCAAGCGCGGCCCGACGCAATGGATGGGAAAGCAGATCGAACCCCAGGGGCGACATCGAGAGCGGCTGGCACTGGAGGTACAGCACCGGCACGTACTCGTCCCGCTCGGCGGCACGCCGCAGGCCGCCGCTATCGTCGGCCTCGCGGATGGCAAAGGTGTCGTCTCCCTGGCCTCGCGTCTCTTGTTCGAAGGACTGTCGCAGGTCCCGAGAGACCCGGGGCGCCCAGGCGAAGGCCAGGGTACGCCGCAACAGCGGTTCGACGTAGCCGTGAAATTCCGCGTTGGAAACCTCTACCGAATTGGCAAAGAACCGCCGCAAACCATCGAGACGTTGTTCCTCGTCCTGAAAGCGTTCTTCGACGCGGCTGAAGCGTTCCTCGGCTTGCAACTCGAAGCGCTGACGCAGTTGCTGATTGAACAGGTTCGTCATCGCCCAGCTCAGCAAGCCGGTCAGGAAAGTGCCAGCCAGCAGCACCAGCAAAGCCACTAGCCATGCCGATACATCTTCGCTGATAAAGCCCAGGATCCTGGGGCGCACCTGATGCAATGCCATAAACACAACTCAGAATGGAGCCAGGCACAGGCACAGCCCTGGACACAGCCTAAGTTATAGCTATTAGCCATCACTTTGACCAGTCCTAAAATGCGGCTGGAAGCCTTGAATCACAAGGCTTCATGGATTCAATCAGGCTTCGATCAACGGGCCATGATCTTCCAGGCACGGTGGATCTTGCCGTTGCGGGCAAAATCCGGATCAATGGTCTTGGCGGTGATCTCTTCCACCGCGTAGCGCTCGCCGAGATTGTCCTCGAGTTGGAACTTGCGGAAGTTGTTGGAGAAATACAGCACGCCGCCCGGGGCCAGGCGCGCCATGGCCAGGTCCAGCAACTGGACGTGGTCGCGCTGCACATCGAACACGCCTTCCATGCGCTTGGAGTTGGAGAAGGTCGGTGGGTCGATGAAGATCAGGTCGTACTCGTCACGACTGGCTTCCAACCAAGCCATCACGTCGCCCTGCTCCAGGCGGTTCTTGTCGGAAAAACCATTGAGCGACAGGTTGCGCCGCGCCCAGTCCAGGTAGGTTTTCGACAGGTCGACACTGGTGGTGCTCCGAGCACCGCCCTTGGCAGCGTGGACGCTGGCGGTCGCGGTGTAGCAGAACAGGTTGAGGAAGCGCTTGCCGGCTGCTTCTTTCTGGATCCGCAGGCGCATCGGCCGATGATCCAGAAACAGCCCGGTGTCCAGGTAGTCGGTGAGGTTGACCAGCAGCTTCACGCCGCCTTCGTTGACCTCGGTGAACTTGCCCTGGGCGCTCTGGCGCTCGTACTGCTTGGTACCGCTCTGACGCTCGCGGCGCTTGATCACCACACGGTTCTTGTCGACGTTCAGTGCCTGGGGAATGGCCGCCAGGGCGTCGAACAAGCGGGCCGAGGCCTTTTCCGGGTCGATGGACTTGGGCGCGACGTACTCCTGGACGTGAACCCAGTCGTGGTACAGGTCGATAGCCATGGAATATTCCGGCATGTCGGCATCGTAGACCCGGTAGCAGTCCACACCTTCGCGCTTGGCCCATTTACTCAGCAACTTGAGGTTCTTTTGCAGGCGATTGGCGAACATCTGCCCGCCTTCGCTCAACCGCGCCTGCTCGACCACAGGGGCCGGTGCCGGAGCCGGTTTGATCGGGTTGCCGTTCTTGTTGTACTGGCGCTCTTGCGGTACTTCAGGGGCCTGATCGTAGGCGGCCTGTTCGCGCTCGGCCTGGCGTTGCTCCGGGGTGCGACGCTCGCCGGTGACGAACTGATCCGGCAGGACCTTGATCAGCAGCAGCTTGCACGGCAAGGCGCCGTTCCAGAACGAATACTGCTTGTGGCTGCGAATGCCCATGCGCTTGCCCAGGTCCGGCGCACCGGTGAACACCGCCGCCTCCCAGTTCAGGCAGGCCTGGCGCAGACGCTCGCCGAGGTTCTGGTAGAGGTAGAGCAGGCTGGCTTCATCGCCCAGGCGTTCGCCGTACGGCGGGTTGCAAATCACCAGGCCTTTCTGGTTCTGGTCTGGACGCGGTTCGAAGGTGGCGACTTCGCCCTGGTAGATCTTGATCCACTCGCTCAGGCCCGCACGCTCGACGTTGTTGCGGCCCGGCTGGATCAGCCGTGGGTCGGCTTCGTAACCGCGTATCCACAACGGCGGCTTGGCCAGGCCGGCGGCGGCGCGGGCGGTGGCTTCTTCGTGGAGTTTCTTCCACAACGCCGGCACATGGCCGAGCCAGGCGGTGAAGCCCCACTGCTGGCGACGAAGGTTCGGCGCCATGTCGGCGGCGATCATGCCCGCTTCCACCAGGAACGTGCCGACACCGCACATCGGGTCGGCCAATGCGCCGCCTTCAGCGGCAATGCGCGGCCAACCGGCGCGGATCAGGATCGCGGCGGCGAGGTTTTCCTTCAGCGGCGCGGCGCCTTGCTGCAGGCGATAACCGCGCTGGTGCAGGCTGTGGCCGGAAAGGTCGAGGGAGAGGATCGCTTCGCCGCGGTCCAGGCGCAGGTGGATGCGCAGGTCCGGGTTGAGCTTGTCGATGGACGGCCGCTCGCCCGTCGGGGTGCGCAGCTTGTCGACGATGGCGTCCTTGACCTTCAAGGCGCCGAAGTGAGTGTTGTCGATGCCCGAACCATGGCCGCTGAACTCCACCGCCAGGGTGCCGTCGGCCAGCATATGGTCTTGCCAGTCGACATCAAGAACACCGTGGTACAGGTCTTCGGCGTCCTTCATCGGGAAACGCTTGAGCACCAGCAACACGCGGTTGGCCAGGCGCGACCACAGGCACAGGCGATAGGCCGTTTCCATGTCGGCCATGCCGCGCACGGCCGAGGTGTGCTCGCGCGCCTCTTCAAGGCCAAGCCCGACGGCTTCCTCGATCAACAAGCCTTCGAGGCCCTTGGGGCAGGTGAGGAAGAGTTCGAAACGATCGGACATGGGGTTTCCAGAGCCTTTGGCTAAGTGGGCCGGGCAACGCGTTGCCCGGCCGGGTTCAGTCAGGTGCTTTTCTCAAGAGCACCCGCGTGGCACGAATGTGTGCCGTGCCGCCCTCGCCGCTCAGGTTAAAAGAGCTTTGATGCGAAGGCAGGTAAAAAATTCTGTGCAACAAATTGTGAAAACTCGACCCTTTCGTCGAATAGTACCCGAGTGCAACGGGAGGACATTCTCATTCAAGGAAAACCAGTCCCCTTTGGCGCAAGGCCGATCATACAGGGGTCTTGCTCAAAAGCGGTCAACGAACATGAAGTTACTTATCGCCCTAACATCTTTATTGTTACGTGCTTATGACAAAACGATCATTCCATCCCTGTGACGCTTTGGTTAGAACTCAACACAGGTTGACGTCGCAACGGCGTCAACAACCTCGGCTCGTCACGCCGGCAACGAGCCACCAACGGCAGAATGATTCTGCCCCGGCCTCGATAGAGGTCGACGCTAAGTAACAGTCAACAAGTGAGGGAAACACCCTATGAGAAGACTTAAGCGTGATCCGTTGGAAAGAGCATTTTTACGTGGTTACCAATATGGTGTTGGTGGTAAATCCCGTGAGCTTTGCCCCTTTACTCTACCGTCGGTACGTCAAGCCTGGATCAATGGCTGGCGAGAAGGACGCGGCGACAACTGGGACGGTATGACCGGCACTGCGGGTATCCACAGACTCAACGAACTTCACGCCGTCGGCTGACACAGGGCTTAATACTCAAGAACTCGACAATTTGACACCCATATCGATTTAACCACGCGCGTCCCATCCGGACGGCGGGCTACGGCCCAGGGGGCTCCTTCGAGGAGCCCTTTTTAATGCCTGGGCTTTTATGTCATTGCCTGAGCTGCGAACACCTTTGTGGCGAGGGAGCTTGCTCCCGCTGGGCTGCGCAGCAGCCCCAAAAAGCCATTGCACGGTGAGCCAGGCAAATGGCATCAGCCGGTTTCAGGACTGCTGCGCAGTCCAACGGGAGCAAGCTCCCTCGCCACAAGGGTCCACCCAGCCTTAAGTCAACCCAACGCCGCAATGGCATCCACCGACTCACGGATCAGCGCCGGCCCTTTATAGATGAACCCCGAATAGATCTGCACCAGGCTCGCCCCGGCGGTGATCTTCTCGGCGGCATGCTTGCCTTCGGTAATCCCGCCCGCCGCGATGATCGGCAAGCGCCCCGCCAATTCAGCGGCCAGCACCTTCACGGTGTGGGTGCTCTTGTCACGCACCGGCGCACCAGACAAACCACCCGCCTCGTCACCGTGTTCCAGCCCCTCGACACCTTCGCGCCCCAGGGTCGTGTTGGTGGCGATCACCGCGTCCATGCCCGTCTCGATCAGGGCCTGGGCCACCTGGGTGGTCTCCTCGTCGGTCATGTCCGGGGCGATCTTGATCGCCAGTGGCACATGCCGGCCGTGGGTCAACGCCAGTTCCGCGCGACGCCGGGCCAGGTCGGCCAGCAATTGCTTGAGGGAATCGCCGAATTGCAGGCTGCGCAGCCCAGGGGTGTTCGGCGAGCTGACGTTGACGGTGACATAGCTGGCGTGGGCGTAGACCTTGTCCAGGCAGATCAGGTAATCGTCGACGGCGCGCTCCACCGGCGTGTCGAAGTTCTTGCCGATGTTGATGCCCAGCACGCCTTGGTACTTGGCCGCTGCGACGCGAGCCAGCAGATGGTCGACACCCAGGTTGTTGAACCCCATGCGATTGATGATCGCCTCGGCTTGCGGCAGGCGGAAGATCCGTGGCTTGGGGTTGCCCGGCTGTGGTCGTGGGGTCACGGTGCCGATTTCGACGAAACCGAAACCCAACTGGGCGAAGCCGTCGATGGCCGCGCCATTCTTGTCCAGGCCCGCCGCCAACCCGACCGGGTTGGGAAACGCCAGGCCCATGACCGTCACCGGCAATTTCGCCGGCGCCTTGCACAGCAAACCGTTGAGGCCCAAACGTCCGCCCGCGCCGATCAGGTCCAGGGACAGATCGTGGGAGGTTTCCGGGGAAAGTTTGAACAGTAGCTGACGGGCCAGGGTGTACATGGGTGGGTTTGACTCTGGGGAATAAAAAGTGACGCGATTATACCGAGCAGGAGCGTCAGCGGCGAGAACCGCTTATTCCGGGCGTCATCTTTGCGCCGACGCGCCGCGCCCCTTTGCCTCGGAGCGTTATTTGATAGTTGCAAGCGCCAAAAGCCTGCAAAAGAGCGATGCAGCTGCAACGGCAGCAACCCAATAGCCCTTTCGTCACGCAGGATCAAAAAATGATTGCCTTACATTCAGGCGCCTCCGTAGCTCAATACACGCCAAACGACTCCGTTCGCGCTCAGAAACCGGACACCGTCATCGATATCGAAAGGCACTCAACCGACACCGACACCCTTATAGAAATGCTCTGCGAAGGCATCCCTGCCGAGCAGAGAAGCCCGCTTTCAGCACAAGACGCGACGCTCGGGCTGATGAGCGTCGAGGATGCGCTCAATGCAATCATTACCGAGCAATTGAATAGCGCCGACAACGCCACTCAGCAGTTCGTCGACGGCATCGCAATGCAGATGAGCGGCGAGGCCGAGGACTCAGCGTCCATCGCCGATTCCTGTCTGGTCATTGATCTGGCGCTTTTCGAAAACTCAAATCACTCGTCAGGTTCGGACTCGTTCATACAGCGCGGCCAAATCATCCTGAAATACCTCGGCGAACAACTGGGCAAACTGCTCAACAACGAATTCGAAGGCGATCTCGGGCGCTGGGCCGCCAACCTGACCATATCCGGCCTGCGCACCGGCCTGGTCACCGGCACCCTCACAGTGATCAGGCAACTGGTCGGCTTCGCCCTGGAGAAAACCCTCCAATCCAATGCGGCTTCGCCACTGACCCGCAGTGTGATCGGCGTCGTTGCCCAGAGCATCGGCCCCTTGCTGAACATCCTCGGCGCCATCAGGGACGAGTGCAATGGCACCGCGAACGCCGAAACACGCATGGCTCGCTCCATCACCCTCGCGGTCTCGGCCTTGGCCCTGACAGCCGCCATAATCGTGCCAACCGCGCTGCCGGCCTTGGCATCCTTCAGCTCGCAAATGGCGTTCTACACGTTTGCCCAGGACCTGGTGGGCCTGTTCTTTCCCACGGGCGACAATGCAAAACCCAACCCCGGCGGCACGGCCGCAGCAGGCGCGCTGAACGGCATGTTCCAATTCCTGTCCTTCACCGGCATGAACTACACCGCGCCGCACTCCGGGCCCGGTTACGTCATGGCGCAAGGCAGCACGCCCCCGGCCTCAGAACCGGAAAGCTTTGCCTTTCAACTTTCGGCCTGGGCGGAACAACAGGCCAATATCCCTTTCGATGCAAATCTGCCGATTGAGGCCCGCGCCGCGCAAATTGTCGAATCCCTGGCCCCGATACTGAAAGACGATGTAGCGCGGGGGGGCTACAACGGCGCTGCCGATGTCCTCGGCCAAGTGATCCTGGGCCAAGTGATGCACGCCCTGCAGGAAAACCCTTCCGAAGAAGGTTTTCGTGTCAAGCCGATGTCGGGACGAATACCCACCGCCGAGCAGGTGGCCGATCAATTCCTGTCCACCAATGCGATACGCACCTCCATAGGCCAGATCATCACGGCCACCGTCATCGCCGCATCCCGATTCTTTTCGGAACTGCCCATTCCAAAGGAAATGGTCGACCATATGGTCAATACCGTGGTCGCGATGGTGGTGTTCGTTGTCCGTCCCGGCACGACCTACGTCAACGCACGCACCGCTGTTCCAAAAAATCCCTGAGGCCCAAAGCGCATCGGCCTGGCCTGGCATACAGGCTGACCGTGGCGAGGGAGCAAGCCCCTCGCCACAAAAAACCATGCTCGCTTCCGGTTCGTGTCGTGTTCCGTTGGCCGGCAGGGCACGGCCCTGCATCACCACTCAGTCTTCTCCCACGCCTCATCCCCCATCGGCTGGAACACATCGCGCATAAAGCTTTTGGTGAACAGATCCATCGCGAACGCCAGGCCATTGGCACCGCTGATTTCTTTATAGAGCGGCGACTTTTCCAGCCCCTCATCCTTCAATCGAACCAAAACCTGCAGCGTGATCGCCAGCAACGCCTGGGCCGTGGGGTATGCCGCCGTCGTGCCATCCGGCCCGCGTAACGTGCGTAAAAACTCATGGATCGCCTTCTCGCCCTGCCCTTCCATGGCCAACAGCAATTGATAAAGGTGCTCGAATTCAGGATCCGGACGCTTGCTGTCCGGTGCCTGTTCGCCGGCAGCCAGCAACCGCGACTCCAGCGTCTGGACCGATGAATTCCCGTCGCGATCCAACAGGCTGGAAACCGTCATGGGTTCAATCTTCATGGCTAACCTCGGCAACACCGGTGGACGCGGATTCGATGAAGCCTGCACACCAGTCTGCAAGCGCCTGTCTCGATGCCTGATCCAGGGAGCGCACGGTCTCGGGCAGGTTGGCCAGGCTTGCCAACAACCGGGGCTCCAGCCGTTCCCGGGTCGCCTCGACATCGAATTCCAATAGTTGATCGCCAAGCCGCAGCACATAACGATCTTGCGGGTGATATTCCAGAATCAGCTCGCCGACCCATTGCCTGCTTACGCTTTCGCGCAACGCATGGCCGCGCCCACGACAATGCAGTGGCAACAACAGATGCAGGACCGCACCCGAGTCGCCCGGTTGCCCGGCCAGCCACCGAGCCAGCATTTCATCCAGCCACTCGGGGCGGCTCAAGGCTTGCGCAAGCAGCTCCCGGCTGGCCTGGGCCAGGGCGTTGCGCAATTGCTGTCCCAGGGTTTGCGTCTTCAACAACGCATCGGCCAGATGCCCGCTCGCCCGCAGGATGCCTTCGGCGTAGCCTTGCTGGAACGCCTGGGCCTGCACCGCCTCGGCCTCGCGGTGGGCCTGTTCGACACAGGCCCGTGCCCGGCGCTGGGCCTCGAGCTGCAAGGCATGACGGCGGCGGGCGGCGGCGATGTCTTCGCGAGCCAGGTGCACGTCTTCGCCAACGGGCACGTCAGTCAGGGTTCGGATGGAGTCGAGCATGCTGCACCGCCAAAAAGAACAGGGTTGGATCAGGTTTCGTGACAGGCCATTGCCGGTGCAGGTGAACCACCGCCTCGCAGAACTGCAAGTCCAGGCGTTCGAGCAGCGGGGACGGGACGTCCCCGTGCCAGCCCCATAATGCGTTGAGGCCGGCCGCTTGTACCTGCTCCAGCGAAGCCGGCGGACATTCGATCTTCAGGCGTTCCCGAACCCCCAAGTTGAAACTGGCGAACCGGCGAACCGAGCCTGGCAGCCCCAGCAACGCCGCGCCCCGCGCCAGCTCGGCGCGCAAGCGACAGGCGCCCATCAGCGAGGCGATGTAGGGCAATTGTCGCCAATGACGAACCCATTGCTTCGCCACGCCGGTCAACGGCAGCGAAGGCCACGGCCCTTGCAGTCCCAGCCCCTCGAGCACGATCCGGTTGAGCAGATCGCGGGCCTCGTCGCCCTCGAATCCCGCCGGCACGACCAGGCGCTGGGGGTGGAGGTAGGCCAGAGGCTCGGCGAGGATGTGTTCCAGACACTCAAGGTCCGACATCACGCGGCCTTGCATTTGACTGGCGATACAACCAAGCGCCACCGCCGGCCACCAGCACCGCACTGATTGCCGCCAACCACCACGGCCACGGCGAATGCCGCCGTGTCGTGGCCACCGACGGCGCCACATGCTGGGTTGCGGAGCGTTTGGACAGCACCACCGAAACGTTCTCGTACGCCACCGCGGCAAAGCTGTTCTTGAGAAAGCGCTTGATGTCGGTGATCAGCAACTGCGGTTCGACGTCGCGCTCATGCAACACCACCGCTGAAAGGTGGATAGGCGACGGCTTGCGCCCACCTTCGCCCGCATCGAGGTCGTAACTGACGTGGACCCGTGCTGACACCACACCTTCGAGCACACCCAGCGACTGTTCGATGCGCTGCTCCAACGCCGAATACAGCCGGGCCTTTTCCGCGCGGGGCGAGGCCACCAGGGAATCGGCGGGAAACATTTCGGCCACTTGCAGGCGTGGCCGTGAAGGCAATGAATACAGGTTGAGCAGATCGACGGCGGCGGGCAAATCCACCTGATCGATTTTCACCGCATAGCCGCTCTTGCCGGCGTCGACTTTCACCGCGGCGATATTGTTGCGCTGCAGCACCGAAAGCACTTCATTGGCCTGCTGCTGATCCAGCCCTTCCAACAGGTTCGGCTGGCGGCAACCCGCCAGCGCCAGGCACAACAGCAGTCCCCACAGGCCAGGCTTCATGACGCACGCAACAAGGTTTCTGCCGTGCTCACCCCTTTGCGTACCAGCACGTTGAGCAGATTGATCTCCACGTTGTATTGCCCGGTCAACTCCTGCAGGTGGGCCAGCACTTCGGGGTGAGTGACGTCCGGCCGTTGCATCAACTGATTGATCGCCGAGACCTCTTGCTCGCTGTTGACGGCGGAACCGGCAAACAATTCGATCATTCGCGATTCCAGTGACACGACCGGACCTTCCTGCGGGCCGCGCAACTCAATCAAGGCCGAGCGCGCACTGACCGACGGGGAAACAGCTTGGATGGACATACGATGCACTCATGAAAAAGGCCATCGTCATGAGCGATGGCCAACTGAAAGAGAACGGGTCAGCGAGCCGCCTGGATGATCGCCATGTCGATATCCTTGAAGCCCTTGATCGTGTTGGTCTGGGCGTTGCGGAACACGGTGTAGGAGGAAAACGCGGTCTGGTAGGCCGCCAGTTTTCCGGGGTCCGAGGCATCCGCCTTGAGGTCCACCAGTGCTTGATCCAAGGCTTCCTTCAGGCCTTGGGCGCCAAGCTCGAAGGCAACGGCTTGCTCGCCGAGAAAGTCATCGGGGAATAAGGGAAACATGATCGGGATACCAGGCATTCGTTATTCACTCTGCATGTTGGAGAAATGCCAGGACGAAGCGCTCGTCTTGACGTAGCCCTGCGGGCCGGTTTGGAACGACTTGCCCTTGAGCCCGTCGTCCCGGAGCTCGACAGTGAAATGCACGTAGCGGCCACCCCACTGCCGGTAAAAATCGTCGACGTACTGGCGGGCGGCAGCCAGTTCCGCATCCTGCAGATCGCCCGCGACGGCAAACGTGACACTGTTCCCATGCTCGACTCGCCTGAAGGCCAGCGAAAGACGTTGCAAACCACCCTGGGCCAGATCGGCGAGCAACGCGTCATCCTGCACTTGCAGCACGACGTCGCGGGCATACGGCGCCGCCGCGAGCAAGGCCTCGAGCAGCCTGGCCTGCTGGTCCGGCGTGAGCAGATTGCGTTGCGCGCTGAGCAGCAGCCGCGGCACCGACGGGTCCCTGAGATCGAGGAAGTGCCAGGCCAGTTGCGGATCATGGTCCACCAGCACCTGCTCCAGCCGGCGCCGCTCCTGGTCCATTACCCGCACGTGCCCGCTCAAGGTGGCGTGGCGCGTCAGCACCTGACGGCTCCAGCCGGCATCGCGCTCGGACGCCACAAAGACATAAACGCCCTGATCACGCCCGCGCAGCACCTGGACCTGCGCACTGGCGCCCGCCATCAGCGCACGCACATCGGCTTCAGGCGCAGGCGTCGGCATCGACCAGAGGCTGATCGCGACGACCGCTACCGTCAGCGCCAGAGCGCCGCCAATCCCGTGCAGCCACCGTCGGCGCCCACCCGGCAGCGCGCCAACATCAGCCCGGGCGTCGAGTGGCGAATCGAGCAACTCCGGCGCCCAAGGCTGGTCTTCAGGACGCAAGGCGATGTGCAGGCCGCCGATCCGCACCCTGGCCTGGAAGGCACACTGCCGGACTTGCACAGGATCGCCGAGCAGCCGCAATGGCAAACCGTCCGGCGTGACCTGATCGGCCAGCACCTCGAAATTGCACCCGCCGTCCTCCAGGGGCACGAAGACGGCATCCACCGGCACGCTGGCTGAATGTGAACCGTCTGCGAGCCCATCCATCGCCCCGACGATGAACAGGGTCGTGCCTTCGCCCAGGGGGAACTCGCAGCCCTGCAAGGGACCATTGAGTATCCGCAGGACACAGGGCTGTGGCGTGGGGGCTGTCAGGACTGTCACCGTCCAGGCTCCAGGGCAGTCAAATGAGCGGACATGGTAGAAAGGCCGGCCGCCGGCTTCCTGATCGGATTCTGCCGATAGCGTGCGGCAAAGGATCAGAATCCTGCGCCGGCCTGGTCATGGCGCGGTCATCGTCGGGCCTGGGTAAACACTTGATAGCGCTGCCAGACCTTGCGCGCATAGCGCAGCCGCGCGGCCTGGCGATGGGGAGAATTGCCAGCGTTGTAGGCACCGACCGCCGTCCAGTTATAGCCATAACGGGTGATGAATCCGGCCAGCACCGACGCCCCGACCTCCACCGACAGGCAAGGATCGTCCAGCAGGCGTTGTTCGGTAATGCCCTGGGCATTGAGCCGTGAGAGATGGATGCTGTTGATCTGCATCAGCCCGATATCGCGGGTGCCATCGCGGTTGTGGTGGATGGCATCCGAGCGCAGGCCCGACTCGACCTCGGCAATCGCTTGAAGCAGTTCGGGTTCGATGGCGTGCAATTGTCCCGCCTTGCTCCAGCACCAGGCGTGCGCCTGGGCCATGCCAAACCCCAGGCCGAGACACACCGGCAGGCATAACCACGGTTTGCTGCGCCGCGTCATGCCAGGCGTCTCTCGCGGAGCCACACCGGCTGTTCATGAATGCGCACCCGCAAGATCTGCGCCCGGACACACCCCGGATCATGCGCCAGACACTGGTCAAGCATTTGCAGCGCCTGCTCGTTGCGTTGCCAGAACCAGTGATGCCAGGCATGAAAATACAACACGTCCGCCTGATCGGCCGACAACAGGCAACGCCGGAACAACACTTGGGCCGCCTGCTCGCAACCGCGCAAACTGGTGAGCAACGCCAGGCGTGTCAACGCCGAGATGCTGCCGGGGTCCAGCGCCAACGCACTGGAAACCGCCGAATGCGCCTCTTCGATCGCGCGCTCCGGGTCACCCAGGCCCATCATCGCCTGCCCCAGCCACACATCCGCCAGACCACACCAGGGCGGCGCGTACCCGGCGTCGAGTTTCAAACACTGCCTGAACAGCACCTGGGCATCGCGCAGGCTTTGCACCGTGTGCTGTTGCACGCTGCACAATCCATTGAGATACGCCACCGCCACCGGATAGGACCCGCAGCGCTCACCGACAGGACGCAGCCCTGGTACGCGCTGGGCAACCAGGCATGTCAACGCACCCAGTGCCTCTCCCGGATCCCAGGCATCCAGCGTCTCACCGTGCAGCAAGGCCTGGTCGCGTCCACGAATCAACTCGAGCGACCAGTGCTGCAACCCGCCCGCACCGATAAAACGACCGTTCAAGCAATAATCCGCCGACAACCGCCCGGCCATCGACCGCACGTCGTCCAAAGTCCCGCAGGCCGCGATCAGCCCCGAGGGAATGACATGCAATGCCTCACCGAACGCCGTGGTCAGTTGGCGGATCATCAGATCCTGCAGATCCAGCGCCGCGATCTCATCCAGATTGCGAAACGGCAAAACCGCCAGCGAAGGCGCCACCGCCCTCGCCTCATCCGGTACATCGAGCTCGACCACGGAACCGGTGAACCGATAACCCTGGCCGTAAACCGTCGCAATGTAGCCCTTGTTCTCCTTGAACAACTTGCGCAATGCGTAGATACAACGGGTCAACGACTCCTCCGCTGCATCCATCCGGGGCCAGACCCGGTCCAGCAAAAAATCCTTGCTGACCACCGTGCCCGCCGACATCAACAACAGGCGCAGCACGTGCAGCTCTTTGGGGGGAACATGAACGCCTTGTCCATCTCGCATCAGCGTTCCATCGCTTTGCAATAGCCAGTGGTCAAAAACGAATGACTTGACCAGCGGTTGATCAGTTGTACTGTCCATACTTTGAAACTTCTCTATAGAAAGTTACTGAAGCGCGATCGAGCCTGTGGGTGTGACAGGCTCGAGATGACGAGCTGCTTGACTATAGGAAGATGCGTAGGAGGATTCCGTAGGCCACTGAACGTTATTAATGTAGGAAACCGCGACGAGAACCGTAAGACGGCACTTGATAAAATCAAGATATAAAACTTAACCACACCGGAAAGGGCGTACAAACACGGCAATGAATATTAAAAACGTTTTGCTCCCTGGATAGGTACCCATCAAGGGCTATTCTCTATATGCCTCTGCACCGAATCGACTACATCCTGCACTGTCCTCCACGCCTCCACCTCATCTTCGGACAGCTCGATACCGAAAGCGTTATTCAGCTCCAGGACAAGCTCGACCAGACTCATGGAATCGATAAACAGGTCCTCGACCAACCGCGAAGCATCGCCAATAACCCGATTCCCACGGGGAATACCAAGCGCCAACGATTTGATGACGGCCTGAATAATTTCGCTTGGATTTTCTGACATTTTTCTTTCCTGAAAAAAATCTGGCAGGCGCGGAACAGTACACGCCATGCCAGATTAAATATTGCAACCGTTACTCGATCCTAGAAGTTCAACATCGCCCTCAACATATCCGCATACTGATTCAAATGCGCCGACAAGGTCTTATTGAAATTGTCATGGTAGGCGTTGGCGTTCGAATACTTCTGCGTGAAGGACTGCAATCTGTTTTTCAGAAGTTCCTCCTGGGCGTTGAAGCCGGTTTGCCAGGCGTTGAATGCGGCCGTATCGAGCTTTACCTTGTCGCCATAATCCTTCAGCCCCTCGTGCATCACATTCAAGGGCCCGATATCGATGACCACGCACCAGGGACCGTTCGGCTTGGGATTCTGCTGAAGGCAACTGTCAGGCAGGCCCAGCGCCTTGAGCCATTTTTCCGCGTCTCCCTTGCTCGCCCCGGTATCGGGGGGTGCCGGAAAAAGCATGGCAGCCGGGTTGGGCAGGGAATATTTCGCAATCAGTTTTTCCAGTGCCTCGCGCAACGGGCCCGCACTTAACTCGACCTCTTTGCCGTCGTTAACCCCTTCGACCCAATCCTTCATCATCGCGGTGATTTCGGTGTTGAAGTCGGAGAAGAAATCCGAATAAGCCGAGATGATGTGCTCGTAGCCGGCGAGGTAGCCGTTCTTGATCAGGTCGATCAGCTCAAGGAGTTTGTCGAAGAAATCGTTCGATGAGTTTATCGTCGCATCCAAGGCCTCGGCGATCTCGAGGGGCTTGTCCTGCTCCAGGTGTTCCTGGAGGGCCCGGAGGATTTTGCCTTGTTCGTCATTGAGTTGCTGGCGCTGGCTTTTGTCCAAAAGCCCGGTGCCCTGGCTGTGGATCATCACGGCAACGCACTGGCGCACCTGTACGGCCCACATTTGCGCTCGATCACGCTTGGCGTGGATCAGTTCGACGAACTCCGCGACGAGGTGCTGCGTTGTGGACTCGGCGGCATCGCCTTGCTCTGGCTTGGCGATGATGGACGAGCACTTGAGCAGATGACCAAGGCTGCGGTTCATCGCGTTCATGGACCGATCGAGCAGATTCGTCAGGGAACTGACCGTTTGAATCTCAGCCGGTACGTCTGGAGGCGGGGCTGCATCGGTGACGGCCTCCACGTTCGGCAGCAGGACGATAGGCGAACGAATAGATTGAGTGATTTCCATAGGCCTCTCTCCTTCACGCCGTCACGGCACGAATGCCATCGCTACGGGATTGGAAAAGCTGCATCACCGTGTCCATCATTTTTTGCAGCAACGCCGCGTCGGCCCCATCCCTCTGGCTGACTTCATCAGCCAGGCTCTTCTGGCTGCTTTGCGCACTTTGCATCAGCACTTCTTTCTCCTTCGCCGCGAGCTCGGTCAGACGCACCATATTCGTGACCACCTGGCTGAAGCTCATCGACAGGGTGCTGAGGGCGCGGCCGATTTCCAGTTTCCTTTCGATTCCCTTGCTGCCCATCTGGCTCAGCCAGTCGGAGGTCTGGCCGACCTTCTGGGCCTTGAGGATCTCCCCGTCGAACCAGGCCCGCTCCTTATCCGTCAGTGTCGAACCCTTGGGTTTGAAGTCGACCGTTTTCGGCCGAGCGAAATCATCGAAGGTCTTGATCTGGTAGGTGGTCTGCGGGTTCCACTCATTGCGACCGCGCTCCAACGTGAGGTCGCGTTCCAGGTTGCCGGCATCCAGGGCGTTACGACGGTTCACGTCGATGTCGGCATGCTTCAACGCCTGGCCCTGGAAGGTCTTGACCAGGGCGAACCCGGCGATGGCGCCAGACACCACCGCGCCGGTGATGGCGCTGTTCAGCGCCGCCCGGCCCGACTCGACAATGGCCGCGCCCTGGGATTTCGCCGCCTCAGACGCCATGACGCTGAAGTGGCCGCGCAGTTGCGCATTGGCGACCCGAGCGACGTTCAAGGCGATGATCGCGGCCACCAGGACGTTGGCGTGTTTCTCCCAGGCGCCCGGGTCAAATGCCAGGTCGGTGCGCACGTCATCGCTGACCATCGTCAGGGCTTCAGCGAAGTCCTCCCGGTCCGATTCAGCGGGCTGATAGGCGTTGATCCGGCTTTCCAGTTCCGCAGCCGAAGGGCCTGCGAAGTGACCGTTCTGGAGGATTTGCTTTGCAGCAATCTGGTCGAGGATAGGCGAATCCTCGAGGGATTTGCGTTTTGAAAATTGCTCTTGGGCGATCAACTCGCTCAGCCCTGCGTCATTGATCCGGTCGTGGTCAATGACAGGGGATGCGATGGTGGTTGGAACGTAAATAGTGCTCATCGTAGGTACCTGTTGTCCGTGGTTTCAAACATGCCTGACCATTTGCAGGCTGACGGAATGGCTGCGTTGCATATCGGCAAACAACTGCTCGATCTGGCGGGTTCGTTCCTGCATCGCCTGGCCATAGTTGCTGACCACCTGGGTCAGGTAGGCGCTGATTTCCTCGCTGATTGCCATGCGTACCCGCACATCGGCCAGGTGCACGGCAGCCTGGGCCTGATGCTGGCCGCTTTTGATCTGCAGCCCGCCCTGCACCGCGACATGGCCGAACTCGGTGACGGCCTGGGCGATTTCCAGGTTGGCGGCGTAACGGGCCAGCGACACCGGATCGGCACCGTTGGTGATGAAGCCGCGCAATTGGGTGAGCATCTGGGTCAGCGTGTTGCCGACCGAGGTTGCCACTTGCTTCATCGCTTGCATCGCGGCAGGCGCGGCCTGGGCGGCCACCGACGCCAGCTTCGAGGCGACGGCACTGACCATCGGCCCGATTACCTGCACCCCGACCACGGCCACCAGCGCGACGGCGGCCAGCGTCGAAACGACGCCCTGGATCATGCCGGCGATCTGCGCGATTTCCTTGGCCTTGTCTTCATCGACACCCAGCTCCATCAGCATCTTGGTATAGATCTCGGTGAACAGCTTGATGGCTTCCTGCATGACGAGGGTCAGCGGCTTCATCGCTTCGGCCATGAACGACACGCCGGTTTTGTCCTGGATCACCGAGTCGGCAATCATCACGGCCGCGCCGACCACGCCCACGGCGATGAGCACCGGGTTGGCGGTCAAGACACCGGCGGCGATGGTCGCCACGGTCAAGATCGCCCCGACGATCTTGCCGATGCAGCCCATGGTCTTTTGCAGGGCCTCGGCCTTGCGGACTTCTTCCAGGTATTTTTCCGACTCGCGCTGCATGTGCGCCTGGAGCCTGGCTTGCAGTTCCTGGAACAGCTCCTGGCTGAGCTCCTCTTTGTTTTGCGCCGACTCGCCGAGCAACTCGATGATTTTCAAGCGGTTCAATAGCGCCAGCGCACTGCTGCTGAGGGCCTTTTCGTCGGTTTGCTTGGGGGTCGAACTCGTGGCGCTGAACATCAGCACTTTGCCAAACACCACGCTCACCGTTTTTGCGCAGGCGTTGGCGACCTCGATCAGTTTCAGATGCGCATCGGTGGCGGTCTGCAGGGTCTGGATCTGGCTGGTCAAGTCGCCGCGGATCTGGTCGCGCCGGGCCAGCTCCTGAGCATATTCGGGGGACTCCGGGTCCAGCTGCGCCAGTCGCGCCTCGCTTTCTTGAAGCAACGCCTGGAAATGCAGGACCCGATCCTGCAATTGATCGAGGTGTTCCTGGCTGCTCCCGACGTTGCCCTCGGCCGCCGTCATGGCCTCGACGGCAGCGGTGTATTCAGCCGACAGGTTTTCATGGGCCTGCTGCCTGGCGCCGGCCATGCTCTGCAGCATGGCCAGCCGATTTTTCAGCTTTTTGACGTCGACCTCGCCGATCAACTCGCTGATCATCGCCATCAACAGGGTGAACAGGTCGCCGTTGGTTTCCTGTTTGTTGCCATCGGCGCGCGGTGGCGGCGCATGTAACAGGGGCCGGCCTGTGGAGGCGGCGGATGTGCCGGCGTCACCTTCGTATTTCACTGACATCAGGTCCGCCAGCGCTTTCTGGCCGGCCTCTTGGAAATCCGCGGTCCGAGCGGCCTTGCCGGCCGCCGCGGCGTATTTCTCAAAGGCGTCGCTGCGGCTCATCGCGCCGTGAAGCGCCGGGTTGAAAGTAGCCCTTATTTCACTCATGTTCAGTCCTCCGAACAGTGCTGTTCCATGTGGGCCAAGGTGTCGAGATACACCTTGGCCTGCTCGCGCAGGTCGTCTTGCGGGGCTTGCTCAAGCACGTACTCGAAACACAACCGGGCCTTGCCGACCTTGCCCAGGGCCAGATGACATTGGCCGCTGTACAGCATCGGCCGGTAGTCGTTGCTGCCTTGGGCAAAGGCGATGGCATACAGGTCGATTGCCTTTTGGTGGTTTTGCTTGAGCTGGTGCACCGCCGCCAGTCCCATCCAGTAATGGCTGTTGTAGAAGTCGTAGATGCACAGGAAGTGAAAGAACTTCTCGGCATCGTCCAGCCGCCCCTGTTCGTAGAACTGGAAGGCGAAGGCATAGAGACTGTCCATGTGCTCGTCACTGAGGCCTTGCACGTCTTTCAACGCCGCGCCACCGAGCACCGCGTCGACGACATCCAGGGCCACCTGCTCGTCTTGTTTGTTGTCACGACTCATCAGCCATACTCCTGAAAAAACGTCAGCGTCGCTGACCGGTGCATTGAGCCAAAACACCGATGGGTCACGCTGCCAAATTGCGCTCATCCATACCTTTGTGGCGAGGAAGCAAGCTCGCGCTGGGCTGCGCAACAGACCCCGCAAGACCACACCTGTCAGCCTGATACACCGCATCGTCGGGTTTTAGGGCCGCTTCGCGCCCCAGCGGGAGCAAGCTCCCTCGTCACGGGGCGTGGGTATTCTCGAATCGGCCTCAGGCCTGTTCGACCTGCTCCAGCCAGATCAACAGGCGCAGCACCTCCTCGACTTCCTGCACCTGCAGAAAGCTGTAGCGCTGGTGGGTCTTGAAGATCCGTCGGGCCAAGGCGACGTCGTTGATCACCGGCACCCCGACCTCCTTGGCGTACGCCCGGACCGCCAGGGCACGTTGGTTGGTTTCCATCAGGGAAATGAACGGCAACAGCGTGATTTCCGGACGGAAATACACGCCGATGGCAATGTGGGTCGGGTTGGCGATGATCATCCGCGAGCTGCGCACATCGGACTTGACCTGCTCCGACAACAGTTCCATGTGCAGATCGCGGCGGCGTCCCTTGATCTGTGGGTTACCGTCTTGCTCCTTGTGTTCACGCTTGACCGAATCCTTGTCCATCATCTGGTCTTTCATGAACAACCAGTACTCGCTGAGGGCATCGAGCACGACGATCAGCAGGACACAGGCGAGAAAGGCCAGCACCAATACCAGCAACAAACGCCCCCAGATCGCGAACAGCGCCGGTGCCTGGACGAACAGTTGGGCAAAGAGCAATTGCCGCTGGGTGATCCAGACGATCCACAGCGCCATGGCGAAACTGCCCAGGTACAACAGCGCCTTGAGCGTGTCCTTGACCGTGCGCAGGCTGAACAGTTTTTTGAAACCGTTGACCGGGTTCAACGCCCCCAGATTCAACTTCAACGCCTCACTGGCCAAGGCAAAACCGCTTTGCAACAAGGCCGGCAAGGCACTGGTCAACACGCACACCAGCAACAACGGCAGCAACGCCTTGAGACCGACCAGCACCAGCATCGCCGAGTAGGCTTGCAGCTGCGTGTCAAAATCGCTGGCGATGATACGCCGGTAGACCTCCATGATCTCGATCAACGAGCTGTTGAACACCATGTAGGTGATGCCACACAGGGTCAGGCAGGTGATGACCAGGTCCTTGGCCTTGAACGTCTGCCCTTTGCGCGCGGCATCGCGCAAGCGCTTGGCGGTGGGTTTTTCAGTCTTCGAGGCGCTGGATGACATCACCCTCCTCCCCACCGCCCAGCGCCTGCGCCACCCCGTCGGCCATCGTGCCCATGCGCAAGACTTCGTCCGGCAGATGCACGCCGAAGTACAGCATCAGCACCACCAACGCCACCAGGCTCTTGACCGTCAGCGACACGGAGAAAGCGTTCATCTGCGGCGCATAGCGCGACAGCAAACCCAGCAGCGCCTCGCTGACCAGCAAGGTCGCCACCACCGGCGCACTGATGACCAGCGTCTTGCTCACCAACGCATCCAGCAACCCCAGCACCGCCGGCAAATGCAATTGGCAGCCACCCGCCGGCGCACACAGGCGATAACTGTGGCCAACGGTTTCGAGCATCAACAGCATCCCGCCACCGGCGAGATACACCGCCGCCGCAAACAACTGGAGAAAATTCGCCAGCTCCGAGGTGTCGACACCGTTGGCCGGATCCATGGTGCTGCTGAGCATGGCCCCGCGCTGGTTGTCGATCAGGTTGCCCATGGCGTGCAACACCCAGAACGGCCAGCCCAACAGCATCCCCAACAGCACGCCGATACTCGCCTCGCGCAGCACCAGGCCGAGGAACGCCAGGCTGTCGAGGGTAGGTGCGGGCACACCGATGTAGCGCCAAAACCCCAGCGCCACCAGCACAATCACCGCCTGACGCGCCACACCGGTGAGCACGCCGCTGTTGAGAAACGGCAACATGAAAAAAATCGGTGCCAGGCGCGCCACACCCAGGACCGCTACGGCGAACCAGGCATACAGGTCGAAAAACAACGCCACCGACATCGGCTAGCTCAACGCCAGGCGGATGACTTCGCGGCTGAAATCCAGCAGGGTTTCGCCGTACCAGCCCGACAGCAGGAACAGGCATGCCGCCACCGCCAACAACTTGAAACCGAACGGCAATGTCTGCTCCTGCAACTGGGTCACGGTTTGGATCAACCCGACCACCAGGCCGACCACGGTGGCGACGATGATCGGCCAGGCCACCATCAGCAGGATCAGGTACAGGGTTTTGTTGCCGGCATAGACCAGATCGTTCATCGGTGCACCTAGGCCAGCAAGGTCAGGTACTGCTTGACCAGCCCGGTCGACAGCAGCGCCCAACCGTCCAGCGCGACAAACAGCACCAGTTTGATCGGCACGGAAATGATCACCGGGCTCATCATCATCATGCCCAGCGCTAGCAGGATGCTGGAGATCACCAGGTCGACGATCACGAAGGGCAAGTACAGGTAGAAGCCAATCTTGAAGGCACTCTTGATTTCACTCAGGGCATAGGCCGGCAGTAGCGCAAACAGCGAGGGCACAAGTTCTTCATCGGCAGGCAGGCCCGTGTCGGTTTCATCCTGGAGCGCCTGGGCCCGCTCGAAAAACTGCGCCAGCTCCGGGTCGGTGTACGTACGCAGGTAATCCTTGTAACTGCCCAGGCCGTTCTCGGCGAAGTTAACCACCGACTCGATATCGGTAAAGGCCACCGCCTCGCGCTTGTAGTAGTCATGGCCCTGCTTCATGACCGGTGTCATGACGAAAATCGCCAGCATCAGGGCAATCGCATTGAGCGCCATGTTCGATGGCACCTGCTGCAAGCCCAACGCGTTGCGCACGATGATGAACACAATGGAGAACTTGAGGTAGCACGTGCCCGCCGCCACCAGGAACGGCAGCAGCGACGCGAACGCCAACAGCGCGATCAGCGAGACATCATTCATCGGCGCTGGCCCGATAGACCTGGAGCAATTCGACACCCAACTGACCGTCCAACTGCACCAGCTCCCCACGGGCCACCGGCTTGCCGTTGGCCCGCACCTCGATGTGCCGCGCCGCGTCCTCGGTCAACGGGATCAGTTGCCCGTCGATGATGCGCGACAAGGTGGCCAGGTCGGTTTCATGACTGGGGAGCAGGAACTCCAGGCGCACCGGGAGCGCTCCCAGGTCGATCGTCGCGGTTTCTGACGGGTTATCCGCGTTGGCATCGGTCACGCTCGGTTGCATGTGTAGACCCTCCTGGGTAAAGGTGAAAATGCCAAGGCTGTAGTCGGCCAGACAACAGCGCTGAGAACGCTGGACGATGCGCACGACATCGCCCTCTCCCAGGCGCATCCGGCTGGCACGGCTCAGGTGGCTGATGCCGAGCATCAACTCCAGGCGCAACGGCAAATCGTCCAGCCATGAATCGACACCCAAGCCCTCGCTGGCAACGGCTGTCGGCGGCAGTTGCAACAACCACAGGCGCCCCCGCGGGGTTTCGAGCCAGGGCAGCTCGCGGCTGGGCAATCGCGCCGGGGCGACGCATTCGATGTCCGACAACGCCCGGTACTGCAGCTCATCCACCTCCAGCGGCAAGGGACGTGGCAGCACCCGAAACAACTCGACGATATTCATCAACGACGTTTCTACCTTCAGCCAGGATTGCAACTGTGGAAGCGCGCGATACAGCCAGTCATGGGCCGCGACCAACCCTTGCCAGTGACCGCCGTCACCCTGGGCGCAAAAACGCAAATAGCCGTCATGCCCTGGCACCTGACCTAATCCCGTGTCCCGACCGGCGCGTCGCCAACGTTGAATCGCCTGGGCCTGGGCATGGGCCAACGGCTCGACCCGTCGTAGCGGCAACGCGCTCATGCCGGCCCCCCGGCCTGCTCGTCCTGCTCCTCATCCGGCGCCTGATGCGAGCCCTGACGCGACTGCTCGCCGCCACTGTCGGCCAGCCGCCAGGCCGGTTCCCGGGCCAGCTCGAAAGGTGCCTTGAGTTGCTCGAACACCAGGGTATTGCTGGGGTTGAGCGTCAGGTTCCGAGTGGGTTCTTCGGGCACCCGGGTAATCGTTATCTGTCCGCTGGCAGCGCCTTTATTGAACGGTACTTGCAGCACGCCCCGGCCCGTGTCCGGCAGCGCCTCGACCATGACCTCAAGCATTGGCGGCGCCGGCGGTAGCGCCGGTGAAGGGAGGGCCGGTGGGGCAACGGCCGGCGTCTGGCGCGGGCCTTGAGCGCTCATCGGCGCCTGGGGCAACGGCTGTTCGTCGAGACGGGGTGCCGTGAACGACTCCACCGCCAGCGGCTCAAGTGATGCCGGCACCGCAGTTTTATCGACGCCAGAGGCCACCCGCTCCAGATGTTGCGTCAACCCTTGTGGGGTCAACTTGCCGGGCGGCGCGCCTGTCGGTGGAAAGGCCAGGTTTTCCCGGGCAACCCATCGCCTGCCAGCGGGCTCGGCCCCCTCCGTATCCCGGCCAAACGGCCGGGCTTGATCGCGCTCAACCGCCAGCATCTCCTGTCCCACTTTCATCGCCTGCCCAGCCAGCGTCAGGGCAGCTTCCATCAGGGGGCGCCGCGGCAGGATCAGCGCCGCCATCAGCTCCAGCGCACCTTGTGGTAGTTGATCCTCTTGCACCGGGACGAGCTGGTCCAGCAGCTCATCCAGCGGACCTTCGTCGACGGGTTCCAGGGCCTGGACCGGCCCCCTGGGCACTGCAAAGACCTCGTTCATCGCCGCACTCCGATCATCTCTTCCAGCTCCCGTTCTTCGCGGCGTACCGCCTCGAGCCGCTGCCCACGCAACAGCTGTTGGACGCCGCGCGCATACTTGTCCTGTTTGCGTTGCAGCCCACGCAGTTGCTCGCGCTGCGCCTGCAACTGCTGCTCGATCTGCCGGTACTGCTGATCCACGCGATCACGCTCGACACGCAGCAGATCGATGCGTCGGCGGATGACCGCCTGGGTGCGCAACAGCGCCAACAACTGGCCGTGATCCAGCACACAATCATTGGCTTGATGGCTGCTCAACAAGCGTTGCAGCGCCGCCTCTTGTTCCTCGAAAGCGGACTGTTCCTGGCGCAGCGGCGGCAATTGACGCTGGACACGCAACACGGCCTGCTCGCCGCGTTGTCGACGGAACTGACTGAAGGCCAGCAGGCGTCGTTGATCAAGCAATGATTTCATGCAGGCTCCGCAGGGTTTCATCTGGCTCACTGGATTGATCCGTCGGCTGGCGCAACCATTGGCCGAGGGCTTCGCGACGTTGCAGCGCGTGGTCATTGGCCGCGTCCGCACCCGGGCTGTATTCGCCCATGTCGAGAAACACCTGCAGCTGTTCAAGGCGTGCCAGGGTGTCGCGAGTCGCGGCCGCCAATTGCCGGACCTCTGGCGTGGTGACCTGCGTCGCCACCCGACTGACGCTGCGCAAGACATCGATGGCCGGGTAATGCCCCTTGGCAGCCAAGGCCCGGCTCAGGTAGACGTGGCCGTCGAGAATGGAGCGAATCTCCTCGGCGATCGGATCCGGCTCGTCGTCGCTTTCCAGCAGCACCGTGTACCAGGCCGTGATGCTGCCCGGCGCGGTCACGCCCGGACGTTCCAGCAGGCGCGGCAAGGCATCGAACACCGAGGCCGGATAACCTCGCCGCGCCGGTGCTTCACCGGCGGCCAAGGCCAGATCGCGGCGCGCACGGGCGTAGCGGGTCAACGAGTCCAGCAACAGCACCACGCGCCGGCCCTGGTCGCGAAAATACTCGGCGATGGTGGTGGCCTGCAGCGCCGAGTTGCAGCGATCCACCGAGGAAAAATCCGACGTGGCGAACACCACCACGCAACGGGCATGCTTGGGCGACTGGCGCAAATGCTCGATGAACTCGGTGACTTCACGCCCACGTTCGCCAATCAGGCCAATGACAAAAACCTCCGCGTCCGAGTGTTCGATCAGCATGTTGATCAAGGTGGTCTTGCCGGAACCAGCGGCGGCAAAAATACCGATACGCTGGCCGACGCCGCAGGTCAGCAAGCCGTCGATGACGCGAATACCGGTGCGCAGCGGCTCCACCACCGGGCGCCGTTGCTGGTACGACGGAGGGTCGGCATCCACCACGCAATCGCGCTGGGCAACCGCTGTCGACGGCGCCAGGCGCTCGACGATAACGCCCTGGGGATCGACCACGCTGCCGAGCAAGGCGTCACTGCACGTCAACTGCAGAGTCGAGCCGGTGGGCACGATCATCGATTCCCGGGACAAGCCTTTCGCCTCGCCCAGCAAACTGAGCAGCACCGCGTCGGGCTTGAAGCCGATGACCTGCGCCCTGGCTGCGACCTGGGGCGAACGCCAATGCCGGCGCACTTCACAGATTTCGCCGACCACCACCTCACTCAGCGCCGCTTCGATCAATGGACCGCTCAAACGCAAGGGGTGGGCCGCCCGTCTTTCCAGGTGGACATGCATCGTCACGGCTGCTCATCCAGGGTTTCAACAGCCTGCAAAAAGGCGTGCGACATGGGGCAGATCTCCTCAAAGCGTCTTGATGACATTGACCGAGACATTCTCGGAAACCTCGCCGAACGACATGACGTCCAGCTCCCGGAAGCGTCCCTCGATCAGTTTCTTGATGTAGCGCCGCACGTCGACCGAACACAGCAGCACCATGTCCTTGTGGGCGATGTGCACGCTGTCCAGGCCGACACTGAGACGGTCCATCAGCTCTTCCGAGTCGGCCGGCTCCAGGTTGAGGAAATTGCCGCCCGAGGTTTGCCGGATGCCCCGGCGGATCACGTCTTCGAACTCCGCCGACAACAGCAAGACCCGCAGGTCGTTGCCCTGGGCGAACTTGTTGCTGATGTAGCGAGCCATCGCGCCGCGAACGTGCTCCACCAGCGCCAGCACATCCTTTTCCCGGGAGGCCCAATGGGCGAGGGATTCGAGGATGAGCTTCATGTTGCGCACGGAGATGCGCTCGCCGATCAAGCGTTGCAGCACCTCGGCGATCTTCTGCACCGTGACGTGGCGATAGACTTCCTTGAGCAGGTCGGGGTAACGCGCTTCCATTTCGTCGAGCAACTGCTTGGTTTCCTGCACGCCGAAAAACTCCTGGATGTTGCGCGCCAGCAGCGTGACCAGGCAGCGATAACACTCTTCGTCGGCAGGCCGCAGGTGATAACCCAACTGCTGCACCCGCTCCCGGTCTGTGGCCGTAACCCAGACGCCGCCCAGGCGATTGCTGTCGGTGCCGCGCACCAGGGCAAAGCCCAGCGGTTCCAGCTCGGGGGAATAATCCAGCAGGCGCCAGTGATCGAAATGAATATCGAACTGCTCGGCCCGTACTTCATTGATCAGCACCGCCACTTGATGGACCGGCAACGCCTCGCTGGCCCGCAGCCGTGGCTCGGGAATGCGCAAGCCGTAATCGACGAAAAACTGGCTGCGAAAGCGCGCCGCCCAGCGCTCCTTCTCCAACGCCTGCAGGCGCGCCGGGGGCACCAGCAGCATCAGGGCGATGGTTTCGGTCGCAACGTTGTCGACGTCATCGATCAATCCCGACTCCCCCGGCCCCGCGCCGGCCTCGGCAGGTTCGCTGCGGCTTTCTCCCGATCCCGCCGGGCGCGAGGCGCGGCGATGGCGCACGAACACCACCAGCCCCAGTACCACGGCGATCGAGAGAAATGTCAGCAGTGGAAAACCGGGCAACAGGCCCACGCCCACCGCCAGCAACGCGGTGACACCCAGGACGAATGGGTTGCCGAGCATCTGGGTGAGCATGTTGCGCCCCAGGTTGCTGTCATCGCCGTTGACGCGGGTGACGATGAAACCGGCGCCGATGGCGATCAGCAGCGCGGGAATCTGGGCGACCAGGCCATCGCCGATGGTCAACAGGGTGTAGGTCGACAGGGCCGTGGACAGGTCCATGCCCAGTTGCCCGACGCCGATGGCCATGCCGCCGATGAAGTTGACGAAGATAATGATGATGCCGGCGATGGCATCGCCCTTGATGAATTTCATCGCCCCGTCGAAAGAACCGTACAGCTGGCTTTCACGTTCCAGCACGCTGCGTTTTTCGCGGGCCTGGGCCGCATCGATGGCGCCGGCCTTGAGGTCGCCGTCGATGCTCATTTGCTTGCCGGGCATACCATCCAGGGAGAAGCGCGCCGCCACTTCGGCCACCCGCTCCGAGCCTTTGGTAATCACGATGAACTGGACAATGGTGACGATGGAAAAAATCACGAAGCCCACCACCAGGCTTTCGCCGATCACGAAGTCACCGAAGGAGGCGATGATCTCGCCGGCGTCGGCCTGGCTGAGAATCAGCCGGCTGGTGCTGATCGACAGGGCCAGGCGAAACAAGGTCGTCAACAGCAGCAGCGCCGGGAACGTCGAATAGCTGAGGATGCGTTCGATGTAGAACGAGCCCATGAACACCAACAATGAGATGACGATGTTCAGGCCGATGAGAAAATCCACCAGCACCGTCGGCAGGGGGATGATCAGCATGGCGATGATCATCACCATCAAGGTCAGGATCAGCAGCTCCGGACGCGCGCCGACACTTCGCAGGAACATATTGAGCATTCAGGCCTGGCTCCGCGACAAGATCATGGCTGACCGCCGCACTGGCGCTGCTCGATGCATTCGTGGGCATAGGCGACGTCGGCCAGACGGGTGAACTGAATGGCCAGGCGCTGTGGCGCCTCTTCATCGGCAAACAGTGGCGGCGGCAATTGCAGGCTGAGCCGCCGCAGGGTTTGCAGCAACGTCGAACGCTCGCGATGGGCACTGAGCAGCACCTGCTCGCCCAACGCCCCGAGCAGCAGTTGGTCGAGGTCGTCGGGGTAGGTCAACACGCCGAGCAGGAACACCAGCCATTCGGCCTCATGGGGGTTGTGCCGACAGATCAGTGCATCGCCGAGCACGGCGCCGATAAACAGCCCATCGGCCGAACGCAAGCGCTTCAGGTCGGTCACCCGGGTCAACAGTTGGCCGAACTCAAGGCGCGAGCAACTGGGGTCCTGGGCGCTGATGTCGGTGAGCAACGCGGCTTCGATGAAGGCCAGCACGTTCATGCGCTGTGCCGGGCCATACAGGGCGATCCAGTCCTGGTAGCAACCGAGCGGGCCTTCGTCGGACTCGAGGAAATCCCGGTAGGTCTCGCGCAACAGGCCGGCCCTGACCGCCATGCTCTTGCCGAACATCCTGGCCTTGAGCGCGGCGTTGATCCCGGCGTTCATGCGCTTGGGGGAGCCTTGGGCAACCACCGTCTGCAAGAGCGTTTCGAGGCGCTGGCGGGTGTGAGTTTCCAGGTTGCGGCGGCGCAACAACGCCCGCAGCACCAGCGCCAGGTCGCTGTCATCGGGGAACAGGCGGCGCGCCATCTGCAGCAACCAGGCCACGGGCTTGTCCGCCAGCCGCGCCAGGCTCAGCACCTGCCGGGCCTTGGGCACGGTGTCGTCCTCCAGCACGCGCTCGAAGGTGTCGGTCAGGGTCTCGGACTTGAGTTCGAACAACCGGCGGGCACGGAACTGCGTCAGCGCCGCCGACAACTCGTCGCTGATCTGCACGATGCGCTGCGCCACGGCCGCCGTTGCGCTGTCGTCCAGCGTCGCCTCGGCGTCGACTTGCGGTTGTGGATGCTCGGCGGCCTTCTCGGCATTCAACCGGGCCTGGGCGGCCCGGCCGCCCATGGAAACCGGCGGCAGGATCATTGTTCGGACATCCGGAAGTACATTCGCCGCACGCGCTCGTGCTGCTCTGGCGTCAGCAATGGCATGCCCAACTCCACCGTGGCGGATTCAAGGGCGTCGCGAATCTCCTTGGGCTGGATCAGAAACACCCGCACCGTGTTGGCCGAGCGGCCCTGGCGATAGCTGAACAAACGGCCGATCCACGGAATCGACCCCAGCACCGGCACGCGGCCGATCTGCTCGCCGTGATCATCACGGGTGAAGCCGCCCACCAGCAGGCTCTTGCCCTGGGGCACCCGCGCCACGGTACTGATGCGGGTGCGCCCGACCGTCGGCAACGCACTGGGCTGCTCACCCCGGCCGGGGTTCTCGACTTCGTTGCCGTCCTCGATATTGAGCGACATCTCGATCTCGTCGGCCTGGGCGAAACGCGGCAGCACGTTGACCAGGGTGCCGTAGGTGATGTGCTGCAGATCGACGCTGCGCTCCCCCACCAGCGGGGCGTAGAACGTGCGGTTGTTGTCGAAGATCGCCGGCACGTTTTCCTGCGTCAGGATCACCGGTCGCGAGACCACGTTCGCCCGGTGGGTGCGTTCCAGCGCCATGACCTGGGTCACGAACGAGGCGCCGTCGAGGGTGGTGGCCGAGCCGGCGTTGAGCGAGGCGCTGAACTGCCCGCCGGACTTCACCGCGCCCTGCCAGTTGATGCCCAACTGGTTGAGCTCATCCTTGTGCAGGTCGATGATCCACAGCGACAACTCGACGTGGCGTTTCGGCGTGTCGAGGGCATTGACCAGGTTCTCGATGAAACGCACCTGCTCCGGCAGCCCCTTGACCAGCAGGCTGTTGGTATCCGGGTAGGCCACCACCCGAATGTTGCCGGCGGCCACCTCGCGGGCAATGATGCGTGGGGCCGTCGGGTCCTGGTCCGAAGAGGTGTTCGCCAGGCCTTCGAGAGGAAACACCGGCATCGTCCCCCGCGGTCGCGGTTCGGGGGTTTGCGCCACCGACGGCTCGACCTGTTGCTGCTCGCCACGCAACAACGCTTCGATCACGGTGGCCAGCCCGGGGATGGTCACCTTGTCGTCGCGCAGCTCATATTGGCGGTCGCTGACGAAGGTGTTGCGCACATGGATGACGCCGATCTGCTGCTTGCCCAATAGCAGTTCCGAGCGCTGGTTGTCCATCAACCCGGCCGCCTGCACCACCAGGTCGACATACATCGGCGGACCCGACACATGGAACGTCCGCAGCCCGTCGTGGCGCAACGGATAACGTCCATCGTGCAAGCCCGAACGCCCGAGGAATGCCTGGAGCTTGGCGACGGTCAAGGTCTGCAGCGACATCATCGCGCTCTTGATTTCCGAGGCGTCATACAGATAGATCGCCTGGCCATCGCTGTACCAGATCAACCCCATCTGCGCGCTGACACGCTCGAACGTCCGTTGTGGCGTGCGCAGATCGAACGTCCCGCCAATGCGCTTGGCCGCTGCGGCCTTGCTGACGATGACCGGCTTGCCCAAGGACCCGGACAACTCGCTGAAAAACGTGCGCGCGCTCTGTTCCCGGGCCTCGAAGGTATAGACATTGGCCGCTGCGGCAACGGGTGCCAGCAGCCACGCGCCGTTCAAGCAGAGGAATAACAGGACCCGGGATAACGAACGAGGGATCATCGATTCACTTGCCTGGCAGGTAGGTGATATCGGCCAGGCTGCTGGGGGTAAAACCCACCAGCTCGCGAATCTCCTTGGAGAAATGTGACGAAGAGGCGAAGCCGAACTCCAGCGCGACCTCGGTCAGCGAGCCGTCCCCGAGGCTCATGTTCAACAACGCCTGGGCCGTGCGCCAACCGCGCAAGGCCGGCTTGGCCGCGCTGCCCAGGGCCTGGTGGCAGAGCCGGCGAAAATGCGAGACCGACACGCCATAACGCTGCGCCAGGGTGGTCAGTTTTTCACTGCGGGTGCCTTGCTCCAGCAAAAACCGCACGAGCCCGTAGCTCTCGTGATGACGCAACAGGCGAGCGACAGCGTGATAGGCCTCGGTGCCGTCCATCGCTTGCCCGATGTACCAGCGTTCGAGCCGTTGGGGCGAGCGGACGGTTTCGCCGGTCACCGGCAACAAGGCCCATGGCAACACGTCCAGCCGTTGCCCGACATCCATCAGGGCATCGCTCATATCCAGGAACGCCTGCAGCTTGACCAGCGTCGCTTCGCACACCGGCGTGACCTGCAGCTTGCCGCCACTGAACCGCAGCGAATCGCTCTGCACCACCAAACCCTCCCAACCGACGGGCAGGCAGTGGCTGCGGCCCAACCGCGCAGCGTTCAACTGAACCGGGGCCTGGGCCACGCGCAGGTGCAGCACGCGTTCGCCCAGACCTGGCAAGGCCGTGGCGCGAATTGATTTGTCCTGCATACCGTCTCCTTTGCGACGTGGCGTTGGAAGGAACGACAGGATGAAAGACCCGACGCCAGGAATCTTGATGGAAAGGTGATGAGGGCCGGGCTGGCATATGCCTTGCACCATTACTGTTCATCGGCGCCCATGCCGGTGGCCAAATGAGTGCCAGACTGATTAAAGGGACAACGCGGCATCTGCGGCCCGGCTCTGGCATTTGGCTCGGAGACGGCGCTTTTTTTATGTGTAAAGGTGAAGCGCGATGAATGAAGTTCCAGCCACCCCCCTGGCCTGGGTCAATGGCAGCGATGCCCCGGAAAAGAGCGCGGTCAATCTCGGTTTCATGGCGTTGAGCGACTGCGCCCCGGTGGTGGTCGCCGCCACCCAAGGCTTCGCTCAACCCTACGGCCTGACCCTGAACCTCCAGCGCCAGGCATCCTGGGCCAACCTGCGGGACAAACTGGTCAGCGGTGAAATCGATGCCGCCCACAGCCTGTATGGCCTGGTCTACGCTGTGCACCTGGGCATCGGCGGGGTCGCACCGACCGACATGGCGGTGCTGATGGGGCTGAACCAGAACGGCCAGAGCATCAACCTTTCCCACGGCTTGCAGGCCCAGGGCGTGACCAGTCCTGAGGCACTGGAACGGCACGTGCACCAAACTCGCCCGAAACTGACCTTCGCCCAGACCTTCCCCACCGGCACCCACGCCATGTGGCTCTATTACTGGCTCGCCGCCCAGGGCATCCACCCCTTGTCGGACGTCGACAGCGTGGTGGTGCCGCCGCCGCAAATGATTGCGCACCTGCAAGCCGGGCGCATCGACGGCTTTTGTGTCGGCGAACCGTGGTGTGCCAGCGCGGTGAAGCAGAACCTCGGTTTTACCCTGGCGACCACCCAGACCATCTGGCCCGACCACCCGGAAAAAGTCCTGGGCTGCACCCGGGCGTTCGTCGAGCAATACCCCAATACCGCCCGGGCCTTGGTGATGGCGATCCTCGAAGCCAGCCGCTTCATCGAACAAAGCAGCGAAAACCGTCGCAGCACCGCGCAACTGTTGAGTGCACCCGAATACCTCGATGCCCCGCTGGACTGCATCGAGCCGCGCCTGCTGGGGATCTATGCCGACGGTTTGGGCAACAGCTGGCAGGATCCCCACGCCATGCGCTTCCACGGCGATGGCGAGGTGAACCTGCCATACCTGTCCGACGGCATGTGGTTCATGACCCAGTTCCGTCGCTGGGGCCTGCTGCGCGAAGACCCGGATTACCTGGCCGTGGCCCGGGACGTCCAGCAGCTCAAGTTGTACCGTGAAGCCTGTGCGGCGCTGGACATCGCGCCCCCGGGCCAGGACATGCGCAGCAGCCAACTGATCGACGGCATCATCTGGGACGGCTCGGACCCGGCCGGGTACGCACGCAGCTTCAAACTGCACGCCTTGAGCGATGCGGCTCCCCTTCTCGCCAGCCGCTGACAGGAGCCACGACCATGCTGCGTATCCTGCTGATCAACGACACCGCGAAAAAAGTCGGCCGCCTCAAGGCCGCCCTGATTGAAGCCGGCTTCGAAGTGATTGACGAATCCGGCCTGACCATCGACCTGCCGGCGCGCGTCGAAACGGTGCGTCCGGATGTGATTCTGATCGATACCGAGTCACCCGGACGCGATGTGATGGAGCAAGTGGTACTGGTCAGTCGCGACCAACCACGACCGATCGTCATGTTTACCGACGAGCACGACCCCAATGTGATGCGCCAGGCGATCAAGTCGGGCGTCAGTGCCTACATCGTCGAAGGCATCCACGCCGCGCGCCTGCAACCGATCCTCGACGTGGCCATGGCCCGCTTCGAAAGCGACCAGGCCCTGCGCGCCCAGCTCCTGGCCCGGGACCAGCAACTGGCCGAACGCAAGCGCATCGAACTGGCCAAGGGCATGTTGATGAAGATGAAAGACTGCAACGAAGAACAGGCCTACACCTTGATGCGCCGCCAGGCCATGAGCCGCCAGCAGAAGCTGATCCAGGTGGCGGAGCAGATCATAGCCATGAACGAGTTGCTCGGCTGAAAGCCTTGTAGCGCCTGGCCTGGCGCCATCGCGAGCAAGCTCGCTCCCACAAGGTTCTGTAGCCACTGAAGTTCCATTGTGGGAGCGGGCTTGCTCGCGAAAGCGGTTTACCATCCAGCATTAATGTCAACTGACCCACCGTCTTCGCGAGCAAGCCCGCTCCCACAGGTTTCATGGCCTCTGAAAAACCATTGTGGGAGCGAGCCTGATCGCGATAGACCTCCTCCAATCTTGCGGGTTGGCACAGATCTCGCTTAAGCAATCCCACAGGTAACCAACGGCGGTTGCCCCACCTACGACAAAGACGTCGCACACCCTCCTTGCCTCTCTGGCGATCCGGGTTGCGGCGTTTTTTTGTTTTGGCTCTTCGGAGCCGGTGGTGCGACCACAGACGGCGCACTGCCCTAAGCACTGACTCATTTCTCGAGACTTTTACAGCTGAGGTGCGCGATGAATTCAAGCTTCTGGAAATCCGGCCACACCCCGACACTGTTCGCGGCCTTCCTTTATTTCGACCTGAGCTTCATGGTCTGGTACCTGCTCGGTCCACTGGCGGTGCAAATCTCCGCCGACCTGCACCTGACCACCCAACAACGCGGCCTGATGGTGGCGACGCCGATCCTGGCCGGCGCCGTGCTGCGCCTGTTCATGGGCCTGCTGGCCGACCGGATTTCACCGAAGACCGCCGGCATGGTCGGCCAGGTGATTGTGATCGGTGCGCTGTTCTGCGCCTGGAAACTGGGCATCCACAGCTACGAGCAAGCCTTGTTGCTGGGCTTGTTCCTGGGCGTGGCCGGCGCGTCGTTCGCCGTGGCCCTGCCGCTGGCCTCCCAGTGGTATCCGCCACAGCACCAGGGCAAGGCCATGGGCATCGCTGGCGCCGGTAACTCGGGCACCGTGCTCGCGGCGTTAATCGCTCCGGTGATGGCGGTGGCCTTCGGCTGGACCAACGTGTTCGGCTTCGCGCTGATCCCCCTGGTGCTGACCCTGGTCCTCTTCGCCTGGCTGGCCAAGAACGCCCCCGAGCGGCCGAAAGCCAAATCCATGGCCGACTACCTCAAGGCCCTGGGCGATCGTGACAGCTGGTGGTTCATGTTCTTCTACAGCGTGACCTTCGGTGGTTTCATCGGCCTGGCCAGCGCCCTGCCCGGCTACTTCAACGACCAATACGGCCTGAGCCCGGTCACCGCCGGTTATTACACCGCCGCCTGCGTCTTCGGTGGCAGCCTGATGCGTCCCTTGGGCGGCGCCCTGGCGGACCGTTTCGGCGGCATCCGCACCTTGCTGGGCATGTACACCGTGGCGGCGGTCTGCATCGCGGCGGTGGGCTTCAACCTGCCAAGCTCCTATGCGGCCCTGGCCCTGTTCGTTTGCACCATGCTCGGTTTGGGTGCGGGCAACGGTGCAGTGTTCCAACTGGTGCCCCAACGCTTCCGCCGCGAAATCGGCGTGATGACCGGGCTGATCGGCATGGCCGGCGGCATCGGCGGCTTCGTCCTGGCGGCCGGCATGGGCGCGATCAAGCAAAGCACCGGCAGTTATCAACTGGCCCTGTGGATGTTCGCCAGCCTCGGTGTCCTGGCCTGGTTCGGCCTGCACGGCGTCAAGCGTCGCTGGAGAACCACTTGGGGTTCGGCCGCCGTCACCGCGGCTCGGGTATAACCTGCAACCATGAGCCTGCGATTGAGCTTCGCCGAAGCCAGCGCCATCGGCCCGCGGGAAGAAAACCAGGACGCCCTGCGCCTGGTCACCCCGGCGCCGGCCCTGGCCGCCAGCAAGGGTTACCTGTTCGCCATCGCCGACGGCGTGAGCCAATGCGCCGATGGCGGGCTGGCCGCCCGTTCGACTTTGCAGGCCCTGGCCCTGGACTACTATTCCACGCCGCAAACCTGGGGCGTGGCCCAGGCACTGGACCGGCTGCTGCTGGCACAGAATCGCTGGCTGCAAGCCAACGGTGGCGGGCAACCGCTGCTCACCACCGTCAGTGCCCTGGTCCTGCGGGGCCGGCGCTTTACCCTCGCTCACGTCGGCGATTGCCGGGTCTACCGCTGGCACGCCGATCACCTGCAACGGGTCAGCGAAGACCACGTCTGGGAACAGCCGGGCATGCAACATGTGCTCAAGCGCGCCCTGGGCCTGGATCAACACCTGATCCTCGACTTTCTCGACGGTGAACTGCGCACCGACGAAACCTTCGTATTGCTCAGCGATGGTGTCTGGGCGGTCCTGGGGGACACGGCCATCGCCGGCATCCTGCGCGACCAGCCGGACCTGGACCTGGCCGCGCAGACGCTGGTCAACGCCGCGCACCTGGCCGGCAGCCAGGACAACGCCAGCGCCTTGTTGGTGCGGGTCGATGCGGTGGGCGAAGCCAGCATCGGCGATGCCCTGATCCAGTTGCAGCAATGGCCCCTGCCGCCGGCGCTGAAACCGGGCCAGGTCTTCGAGGGCTGGCAGATCGAAAGCCTGCTCGGCCACAGCCAGCAATCGTTGCTCTACCGGGTACACGACGGCCAAGGCCAACCCTGGCTGCTGAAAACCCTGCCCGTGCAGCTACGGGACGACAGCCGGGCCGGACAGGCCTTGCTCTCGGAAGAATGGTTTCTCAAGCGGGTCGCCGGGCGGCAGTTTCCCGAGGTCCATGGCGCTCCCCAGCGGCAACATTTGTACTACGTGATGCGAGAGTATCCGGGGGCGACCCTGGCCGAACTGTTCAACCAGGCCGGGGCGCTGCCCCTGGCGCAATGGCTGGACCTGGCGCAACGGCTGGTGCGGGCCGTGGGCCTGTTGCATCGAAGGCAGATCTACCACCGCGACATCAAGCCGGAAAACCTGCACCTGGGCGACGACGGGGAATTGCGCTTGCTGGACTTTGGGTTGGCGTATTGCCCGGGCCTGTCCGAAGACCAGGCCAACGTGCTGCCCGGCACCCCCAGCTACATCGCCCCGGAGGCCTTCGGCGGCACCGCGCCCACGGCCCAACAGGATTTGTATGCCGTTGGCGTGACCTTGTATTTCCTGCTGACCGGGCATTATCCCTACGGCGAAATCGAAGCCTTCCAGCGCCCGCGCTTCGGTGTGCCGGTCAGTGCCAGCCGCTATCGGCCGGACCTGCCCGAATGGCTCGGGCAAAGCCTGGAACGCGCCGTCGCCGCAGCCCCGGAACAACGCTTTGAAACCGCCGAGGAGTGGCTGTTGCTGCTGGAACAGGGCGAGCGCCGTAGCTTGAGCGTAAGGCCCAGGCCGTTGCTGGAGCGTGAGCCGCTGAAGGTCTGGCGGACGTTGGCGCTGGTGTCGTTGGTGGTGAATGTTGTGTTGCTGTTTTTGGTGTTTCACAGCTGAGACCCGGTCGCGCCTATCGCGAGCAAGCTCGCTCCCACAGGTTGTGTGTCCACCGCAGATCCAATGTGGGAGCGAGCTTGCTCGCGATAGCGTCTTGCCTGTCACTACATATCCACCGCCTCCACGCTCCATTACCGGGCAACCCGCTTTGATTCGGTGCAATAAATCCCTCTTCAACTCGACTCTCCCGCCCGCCCTTCAACAAATCCGCGCCTTCCAGCCACTTGGCACAACCACTGCATAACCTCTCTCACCATACATAAAGCAACGCCTCCAACGATGGAGGCGGTGCTTCCCGAGAGAACGGGACCAGGACAAAGGCGTCCTCGCTAGCTTGCTAGCGGGACGCCTTTTTTTGTTTTCGTAAAAATTGCCGAGCCAGTCCGATCGCCGTGACGAAACGGGCCTGGCTTGCGGAGAACCCTGATGAAAAAACTCAAACTGGTAATGATCGGCAACGGCATGGCCGGGGTTCGAACCCTCGAGGAACTGCTCAAACTGAGCAACGAGCTGTACGACATCACGGTGTTCGGCGCCGAGCCCCACACCAACTACAACCGCATCCTGCTCTCGCCGGTGCTGGCCGGTGAGCAGACGTTCGAAGAGATCGTGCTCAACGACCTGAGCTGGTACCTGGACAACGACATCAAGCTGCTGCTCAACCGTAAAGTGGTGGAGATCGACCGGGTCAAGCGCCGGGTCATCGCCGAAGACGGCAGCGAAGCCGAATACGATCGCCTGCTCATCGCCACCGGCTCCACGCCCTTCATCCTGCCAATCCCCGGCAACACCTTGGACGGCGTGATCGGCTATCGCGACATCGCCGACACCCAGGCGATGATCGACACCGCCAAGACCCACAAGCACGCCGTGGTCATCGGCGGCGGCCTGCTCGGCCTGGAAGCCGCCAATGGCCTGAAGTTGCGGGGCATGGACGTGACCGTGGTGCACCTGGGCGAATGGCTGCTGGAACGGCAACTGGACAAGACCAGCGGCCAACTGCTGCAAACCGCCCTGGAAAACCGCGGCCTGAAATTCCGCCTCAGCGAGCAAACCCAGGCCCTGCACGACGCCGGCAACGGCCGGGTCGGCTCGGTGCAGTTCAAGAACGGCGACATCATCCCCGCCGACCTGGTGGTAATGGCCGCCGGCATCCGCCCCAACACCGGACTGGCGGAAAAGTCCGGCATCCCGTGCAACCGTGGGATCCTGGTCAACGACACGATGCAAACCTACGACCCGCGCATCTACGCCATCGGTGAATGCGCCAACCATCGCGGCACCGCCTACGGCTTGGTCGCACCGTTGTTCGAACAGGCCAAGGTCTGCGCCAACCACCTCGCCCAACTGGGCTTCGCCACTTACAAGGGCTCGGTCACGTCGACCAAGTTGAAAGTCACCGGCATCGACCTGTTCTCCGCCGGGGACTTCATGGGTGGCGAAGGCACCGAGACCATCACCCTTTCCGATCCCATCGGCGGCGTCTACAAAAAGCTGGTGATCAAGGATGACGTGCTGGTCGGTGCCTGCCTGTACGGCGATACGGCGGATGGCGGCTGGTACTTCCGGCAGATCCGTGAAAACCACGCCATCGGCGAAATCCGCGATCACCTGATGTTCGGCGAGAACGCTTTGGGCGACGTCGGACACCAAGGCCAGGACAAGGCCATGAGCATGGCCGACAATGCCGAAGTCTGCGGCTGCAACGGCGTGTGCAAGGGCACCATCGTCAAGGCGATCCAGGAACACGGGCTGTTCAGCGTCGATGACGTGAAAAAACACACCAAGGCCGCCAGCTCCTGCGGCTCCTGCGCCGGCCTGGTGGAGCAAATCCTGATCAACACCGTCGGCGGCGCGGCGGACGTCAAGCCGAAAAGCGAAAAAGCCATCTGCGGTTGCAGCGACCTCAACCACGGCCAGATCCGCCAGGCGATCCGCGACCAGCACCTGCTGACCATCGCCGGGGCCATGAGCTACCTGAACTGGCGCACCCCGAACGGCTGCGCCACCTGCCGCCCGGCGCTGAACTACTACCTGATCTCCACCTGGCCCGGCGAAGCCCAGGACGACCCGCAGTCGCGCCTGATCAACGAACGCGCCCACGCCAACATCCAGAAAGACGGCACTTACTCCGTGGTTCCGCGGATGTGGGGCGGCGTGACCAACCCCTCCGAGCTGCGGCGCATCGCCGACGTGGCCGACAAGTACAACGTGCCCATGGTCAAGGTCACCGGTGGGCAGCGCATCGATTTGCTGGGGATCAAGAAGCAGGACCTGCCCGGCGTCTGGAAAGACCTCGACATGCCGTCCGGCCACGCCTACGGCAAATCCATCCGCACCGTGAAGACTTGCGTGGGCAGCGAGTTCTGCCGCTTCGGCACGCAGAACTCGACCCAACTGGGCATCGAGTTGGAGCACGACCTGTTCAACATGTGGTCGCCCCACAAAGTGAAGCTGGCCGTTTCCGGCTGCCCACGCAACTGTTCGGAAGCCGGCATCAAGGACGTCGGCATCATCGGCGTCGATTCCGGCTGGGAGATGTACATCGGTGGCAACGGCGGGATCAAGACCGAAGTCGCCGAGTTTTTCGTCAAGCTCAAGACCGCCGAAGAAGTGCGCGAATACAACGGCGCCTTCCTGCAGCTGTACCGCGAGGAAGCCTTCTACCTCGAACGCACTGTGCATTACATGCAGCGGGTTGGCATGGAGCACATCAAGAAGGCCGTGCTGGAAGACCCCGAGCGGCGCAAGGCCCTCCACGAACGCCTGAAGTTTTCCCTGTCGCTGGAGCAGGACCCTTGGAAGCAACGCCTGGAACAGCCTCAGTTGAAGAAAGAGTTCGAAGTCATCACCGTGAAAAACCTGGAGGTGCCGGCATGAACTGGTTGGATATCTGCGCACTGGAAGAGATCAATATCCTCGGTTCGCGCATCATCAATGGCCCCAAAGGCGATATCGCGATTTTCCGCACCAGCGACGATGAAGTGTTCGCCCTCGATGACCGGTGCCCCCACAAGGGCGGGCCGTTGTCCCAAGGCTTGGTCTACGGCAAGCGCGTGGCCTGCCCGCTGCACAACTGGCAGATCGACTTGGAAAGCGGCCAGGCCCAAGCCCCCGACGTGGGCTGCGCCCATCATCATTCGGCCCGGGTCGAAAACGGCCGAGTGCAGTTGGCCCTACGGGACGCAAGCTGATGAACCGCCAGATCACGGCCTCGACCTGCTGTTATTGCGGGGTCGGTTGCGGCGTGCTGATCGAGCATGACGACGAGCGCATCCTCGGCGTCAGCGGCGATCCCGCCCACCCGGCCAACTTCGGCAAACTGTGCAGCAAGGGTTCCACCCTGCACCTGACCGGCGACCTCGCCGCCCGCGCCCTATACCCGGAACTGCGCCTGGGCAAAGGCCTGGCCCGGGCCCGCACCGATTGGGACAGCGCCCTGGATCACGCCGCCAGTGTCTTCGCCGAGACCGTCGCCGAGCACGGCCCCGACAGCGTGGCGTTCTACATCTCCGGCCAGTTGCTGACCGAGGATTACTACGCCTTCAACAAACTCGCCCGGGCATTGGTGGGCACCAACAACATCGACAGCAATTCCCGGCTGTGCATGTCCTCCGCCGTGGTGGGCTACAAGCGCAGCCTCGGCGCCGACGCCCCGCCCTGCAGCTATGAAGACCTGGAGCTGAGCGACTGTGTGATGATCGTCGGCAGTAACATGGCCTACGCCCATCCCATCCTCTTTCGCCGCCTCGAAGAGGCAAAATCCCGTCGGCCGCAGATGAAAATCATCGTCATCGATCCCCGGCGCACCGACACCTGCGATCTGGCGGACCTGCACCTGGCGATCCTGCCGGGCACCGATGTCGCCTTGTTCCATGGGATTTTGCACCTGCTGCTGTGGGAAGACTGGGTCGACCGCGACTTCATCAAGGCCCACACCGAAGGTTTGGCGGACCTGAAGAACCTGGTACGCGACTACACCCCGGCGATGGTCGCCCAGCTATGCGGCATCAGCGTCGAACAACTGAACCAGTGCGCCAAATGGGTCGGCACCTCGCCAAGCTTCCTGTCGTTGTGGTGCATGGGCCTGAATCAGTCCACCGCCGGCAGCGCGAAAAACAGCGCACTGATCAACCTGCACCTGGCCACCGGGCAAATCGGCCGGCCGGGGGCGGGCCCCTTCTCGCTGACCGGCCAACCCAATGCCATGGGTGGACGGGAAACCGGCAGCCTGTCGAACCTGTTGCCGGGCCACCGCGAAGCGGCCAACCCGGAGCATCGCGCCGACGTCGCCCGTTACTGGGGGGTCGAGCAATTGCCCGCCACCACCGGCTTGAGCGCCATCGAGCTGTTCGAGCAGGTGCGCAGCGGCAAGATCAAGGCCTTGTGGATCGCCTGCACCAACCCGGCCCAGTCGATGCCGGACCAGACAGCGGTACGCGAGGCCCTGCAAGCCTGTCCGTTCGTGGTGTTGCAGGAAGCCTTCCGGACCACCGAAACCGCCGCCTTTGCCGACCTGCTGCTGCCGGCAGCCAGTTGGGGCGAGAAAGAAGGCTCGGTGACCAACTCCGAACGGCGTATTTCCCACGTCCGTCGGGCCATCGGCGCACCGGGTGAAGCACGGCCGGACTGGGCAATCACAGTGGATTTCGCACAACGCCTGGAGAAACGTCTGCGCCCAGGCCAACCCAGCCTGTTCGCCTTCGATACCCCGGCCCAACTGTTCGATGAATACAAGCAGCTGACCCGTGGCCGCGACCTGGACTTGTCCGGCATCAGCCATGCCCTGATCGACCGACTCGGCCCTCAGCAATGGCCCTTCCCGGATGGCGCCACGGTCGGGACGACGCGCCTGTACGTGGACGGGATTTTCCCGACCGACAGTGGCCGAGCGCGCTTCGTGGCCGATCCCTATCGCGCCGCCCAGGAACTGCGTGACGCCCGCTACCCATTGACCCTCAACACGGGCCGCTTGCGTGACCAGTGGCACGGCATGAGCCGTACCGGTACCGCCGCGCAGCTGTTTGGGCATGTGAACGAAGCCGTACTCAGCCTGCATCCCGATGAACTGCAGCGGCATCGCCTGCAAGCGGGCGACCTGGTCAGCCTCAAGAGCCGTCGCGGCAGCGTGGTCGTGGCGGTGGACAGCGACGACAGCGTGCGCCCCGGCCAGGCGTTCCTGCCCATGCACTGGGGTGATCGATTCCTCAAGGGCGGCGTGAATACCCTGACTCAACCGGCTTTCGACCCCTTGTCGAAACAACCGGAACTCAAGCACAGCGGCGTGCGCCTGGAGCCGGTGAACCTGCCTTGGCAACTTTTCGCCTTGATCGAAGGCGATGTTCAACAGCATCTGGAGGCGTTGCGCCCCCTGTGCGAGGCATTTTCCTACGTCAGCCTGAGCTTGACCGGCCGTGAGCGTCCCGCCTTGCTGATTCGCGCCGCCAGCGCCGTCGCGCCCGAACCGCAACTGCTCCAGGCCATCGACGAGCAATTGAGCCTGATCGACGGGCCGGTGCTGGCCTATGACGACCCACGTCGCGCCATCGGCAAACGGGTGCGCATCGAAAACGGCCGCATCACCGCCATTCGCCTGGCTGGCGAAACCCTGGCTCGGCACTGGCTGCAGAACCTGTGGCTGGAAGGCCGTGCCGATGAACAACTGCGGCGCTGGCTGCTGGCGCCTTTGAGCGCGCCGCCGGGTAATGTTGGCGCCGCAATGGGTGGCAGCAAAACGCTGTGCAACTGCATGAACGTCAGCCAGCGTGCGATCTGCGCAGGCATTGAGCGTGGCCTGGACTTGCAGGGGCTTAAACAGGAATTGGGCTGTGGCACGCAATGCGGTTCTTGCGTACCGGAAATCAAACGCCTGCTGGTTGCCGCTGCGCAACCGCTGGCGGCTATCTCGTGAGGAAAACACTATGAACGCAAAAGTCTGGCTGGTGGGTGCAGGTCCCGGTGACCCTGAATTGCTGACCCTCAAAGCCGTGCGCGCCTTGGGCGAGGCCGACGTGGTGTTGATCGACGACCTGGTCAATGCCGCGGTGCTGGAACACTGCCCCGCTGCGCGCATCATTGCCGTGGGCAAGCGCGGCGGCTGCCGTTCCACCCCCCAGGCCTTCATTCATCGGCTGATGCTGCGTTATGCCCGCCAGGGCAAATGCGTGGTGCGCCTCAAGGGCGGCGACCCGTGCATCTTCGGCCGCGGCGGCGAAGAGGCGCAGTGGTTGCGCGAGCATGGCGTCGAGGTGGAGCTGGTCAACGGCATCACCGCCGGCCTCGCGGGGGCGACCCAGTGCGATATTCCACTGACCTTGCGCGGGATTGCCCGTGGTGTGACGTTGGTGACGGCCCACACCCAGGACGGCAGCCGCCTGAACTGGCAGGCCCTGGCCCAAAGCGGCACGACGCTGGTGGTGTACATGGGCGTGGCGAAACTGAGCGAGATCCGCGAGCAGTTGCTGGCCGGTGGCCTGGCGGCGAACACGCCCGTGGCCATGATCGAAAACGCCTCCCTGCCCCACCAGCGTGATTGCCGCAGCGATCTGGCCTCGATGGAAGCCGATGCCAGTGCGTTCCAGCTCAAGAGCCCGGCGATCCTGGTGATTGGCGCGGTGGCCGGTGCTGCCGAACTGGCCGCGTCACAGCCTGCGTGGGTTCAGGCTTCGGCGCTGTAACCAACAACACCCAACCTAATGTGGGAACGAGCTTGCTCGCGATAGCGTCGGGTCAGCAACATCAATACTGGCTGACACACCGCTATCGCGAGCAAGCTCGCTCCCACAGGTTTTGTGGTTAACCAACTGTTTTGCGGCAACGCCCCCCTCATTTCCATAAATCGCAGGCAAAGAAAAGCCCGGCCTAGGCCGGGCTTTTCCAAAGCTGTGGGCTAATTACTTAGCTTGAGCTTCAACCTGCGCTTCTACGCGACGGTTAACTGCACGACCAGCTTCAGTGGCGTTGTCAGCAACTGGGCGGGTTTCGCCGTAGCCAACAGACTGAACGCGGGACGATTCAACACCGTACTGGTTGGTCAGAACTTGCTTGACGGCGTTTGCACGACGCTCAGACAGTTTCTGGTTGTAAGCGTCAGGACCGACGGAGTCAGTGTGACCTTCAACAGTAGTGGTGGTGGATGGGTACTGCTTCATGAAGTCAGCCAGGTTCTTGATGTCGCCGTAGCTGTTAGGCTTGACGACCGACTTGTCGAAGTCGAACTTGACGTCCAGCTCAACACGAACGACTTCGGCAACTGCTGGGCAGCCATCAGCGTCAACGGTTACGTTGGCTGGGGTGTCAGGGCACTTGTCGACGTTGTCGCACACGCCGTCGTTGTCGCTGTCGGAGCAGACTTCAGCCGGAGCTGGAACTGGAGCAGCAGCAGGCTTGGAGCCGCCACCGAAGTTCACACCGATACCGACGCTTGGCGCCCACTCGGTGTCGCCCTGGTCGATGTTGTACTGAGCTTCAACGCCGGCACGGGCGTAGAAATTCTCGGTGAAATACAGCTTGGCGCCGCCACCAACGTTGGCGAAGGTAGAACGGTTACGACCGTTGCTGCCATTCTGGTCGATGCTCTGGTCGGAGAAACCGGCCGAAACATAAGGACGCAGCATGTCGCCTGGGTTGTTGAAGTGGTACAGGGCGTCCAGAGCGGTGTTGGCGCCCTTGACGTTAGTGCCGTCGTCGGTACGTGCGTTGTGCACTTCGTCGTAGGCCAGACGCAGTTCAACGTCGTCGGTCAGAAAGTAACCAACCGAACCGCCGAACAGGTTGCCGTTGTTCTTGAAGTTACGAGCGCTGTCGAATTGTTCTTTCTTGGCGAAGCCTTCGATTTCAACTGCGCCTTGGCCTTGTGCCAGAGCGCCGAACGAAGTGGCAGCAATCAAAGAACCAATGGCAAAGCCCAAGGTGTTTTTCAGTTTCATCCGTTAAATCCCCATCTGGTGATTGTGAAGCAGTCCCGCAAACCGGGGGACAACTCGGCGGCAAGTCTATCAGAACTTGCCTACGCGTAAGAGATATTTGCGCCGAACTAAGTTTCAGCAATGCCCGCAAATTTCTCACGCAATTTGTCAAGAGCGCGCTTGTAACGCATTTTTGTCGCGCTCAAACCCATGTGCATTATGTCTGCGATCTCCTGGAATTCCAGCTCTGCGACAAATCGTAGCACCAGAATTTCCCGATCGATCGGGTTTACATAGACCAGCCAGCGATCGAGCCCACCCTTTTCCTCGGGCTTGGGCGCCTTATCTTCCGACGCTTCCTCGAGAGGGTCCAGGCTCAACGCGTCCATCAAGCGACGCTTTCGCCGTTCCTTGCGATACTGCGTGATGCATTCGTTGTACGTGATGCTGTAGAGCCAGGTCTTGAACTTCGATTTCCCCTCGAAGTTCTTCAGGCCATACAGCACCTTCAACATCACCTCCTGACAGACATCGTCAGCATCACGATCGTTCCCGAGATACCGCGCACAAACGTTAAATAAAGTTCTCTGGTAGCGACGCATCAACTCTTCATAGGCGCGTGTTACGTGGAACAGCTCCGTATGCGCGCGCGCGACCAACTCCTCATCGGAGAGATCACGGGGGTCGTAGCGCGTGGATAGCGATTGGGGTTTGTTCAAAACAAGTCGGGCCGACAGTCTAGGTCAATGTGCGCCGCAGCCTGTGTTAGCAGGCATTTCGCGGCGGCATACATTAGCAGGGTTTGCCGGGTTAGCGGCTACTCACATGCTGTTCCAGCAGGATCCGATTGGAAAGCGACACCAACTCGCCCTCCTCGGTCAGCAATGTGGTTTTCACCGTGCCGATCTCCTCGATCTGGCCTTCGACCTCGCCAACACGCACTTGTTGCCCAACCTCATACAATTCACGCACATAGATTCCCGCAAGAATCTGACCGGCGATTTCCCGGCTTCCCAATCCCATTGCCAGCGCAACCGCCAGACCAACGGTAATCAATACGATCACGATCACGTGGTTGAGCAGGTCGGTCTTGACCTCCAACTGGCTGATCGCCACCGAAATACTGATGATAATCACCAGGCCCTGGGCGATACGCCCCACGCCAGCGGCATAGTCCAGCCCGACGCCTTCGGCCGCACCGCGTACCAGCCCATTGGCCAATTGTGCCAGCAGGACACCCACCAGCAACACCAACGCGGCACCAAAAACCTTCGGCAAATACAATGCAAGCATATCGAGCGTAGCTGAAACTCGCTCAAGGCCAAGGGATTCTGCTGCGGAAACCAAAAAAATCAGCAATACGAACCAATAGACGATCTTGCCGACCAGGGTCGAGATCGGCACCTGGATGCCGCCACGGGACAGCAACTTGGTCAGGCCGGTGCCGCCCATCAGGCGATCGAGGCCCAGCTTGGCGAGCAATTTGGACAGCAGCGTATCCAGCAGCTTGGCCACGACAAAACCCAGCAACAACACCACCAGCGCCCCGAAGAGGTTCGGGATGAAGTTGGCCACCTTGGTCCACAATGCAGTCATTGCCGTGACGAGGCTCTGAGTCCAGAGATCAAGTTCCATATTCAATCAGCCTTATCAGCGGTGCGAGTAACAGGTTTACGGCGGGAAACCGGCGAGACATGGGCCGATCCGTTATTCAGGGCGATCATCAGCGCGGGCAACCAGCGGCCCAGCAGGCTGAACAGATCGCCCGCGCCGACCTGGCGGTTGGCGGTTTTCAGTACACGTCCCAGGCATGCATCGTCGTCCCGGCTGGAAGGCGAAGCCTTGAGCATGTCGCGCAAAGACTGTTCAAACGGATCGTGCATACGCACCTCTCGTGATGTCTGTGGAAGACGCGATCAAATTTCGTCGGGTCACATGAAACCTCTGTCATACCCAGCGCAAACGACGGAACAACCACCACTGTCCCAGTGCCACGCAGATCATCAGCAGGCACGCGAACATGAAACCGTAGGGGCTTTCGGAAAACGGAATACCGCCGACGTTGATGCCCAACAGGCCGGTGAGAAAACTCATCGGCAGGAAAATTCCGGTGATGATGCCGAAGCGGTACATGGTGCGGTTCATGCGCACCGAAAGGCGCCGGTCTTCGGCCTCCAGCACAAGCCCCACGCGCTCTCGAGTCAACTCCAGCTCCTCGAGGTAACGGGTCAGGCTGTTGTTCAATTCGTTCCAATAGTCGCCGTCGTCATCGAAAAACCAGGGCAGCTTGAGCCGCGTCATCTGGCCGAAGATGTCCCGCTGTGGCGCCAGGAATCGCTTGAGTCCGGCGGCCCTTCGACGGATGTGCAAAATGGCGTCGTGCTCCGGGGTATACCGTTCGTCGGTATCAAGCTTTTCTTCCTCCCCGTCGACGATTTCGGACAGGCATGTGACCAGGTCCTGCACCTTGTTGGTGAGGTATTGCGCCATATAAAGGATGAGTTCAGAGGCCGTTTTCGGCCCCTTGCCCTCGGCCAGTTGCGCCAACAGTTCATCGGTGGCGCGCAACGGACGCAGGCGCAGGGAGATCACCCGTTGGGCGGACGCGAAGATCCGTACCGACACCATGTCTTCCGGCTCGGCACCCGGGTTGAGGTTGATCCCCCGCAGAAACAGCAGCAGTTCGGCATTGGGCAACGGCAACAAGCGCGGCCGGGTGTTCTCTTCGAGCAGCAGGTCGCAGTTGAATTCGCTCAGGCCGCTGGACTTGCGCAACCAGGTGTGGGTTTGCGGATGACTGCGATCCCAGTGCAGCCACAGGCTTTCGTGGGCCTGCAACTGCAAATCGTCGAGTTCGGTCCGGGCTATGGAACGCGCGCCGCCTTTACCGTCCAGCACCAGGGCATGCACCAGCCCCCATTGCGCGTTTTCTTCCTCGAACATCCTCATCCCTTATGGCTGTGGCGCTTCATTCAGGCATTTTCAGCGGGCTTGGCGAAACGATCACGCCGTTGTTGTCGGCATAGACATACTCGCCCGGGCGGAACGTCACACCGGCAAAGGTCACCGCCACATTGAGATCGCCGATGCCGCGCTTGTCGGTCTTCATCGGATGGCTGGCCAGGGCCTGGACGCCGAGGTCGGTCTGGGCGATGACGTCGACGTCGCGGATGCAACCGTAGATCACCAGCCCTTCCCAGCCATTTTTCGCGGCTTTTTCCGCCAGCATGTCCCCCAGCAGTGCCCGGCGCAGGGAACCGCCGCCGTCGACCACCAGCACCTTGCCGTTGCCCTTGAGTTCAACCTGCTCCTTGACCCGCGAGTTGTCCTCGAAGCACTTGATGGTCACGATTTCGCCGCCGAAGGAATCGCGGCCACCGAAATTGCTGAACATCGGTTCCAACACCTGCACCAGTTCCGGGTAGGCGTCGCACAGGTCGGGCGTGAGGTAATGGTTCATCGAACAACTCCTGAAAGGCTGGAACGTCAGACTGAATGAGCAACCGTTTGTGACTGGAACTGCTTGAAGCGTCATATCTTAGCCGCAAGCCGACCGGAGCGAAATGCCCCCGTCAGAGCCTTCGCCTCAAACCGCCTCGGCCAACTGGGGCTGTCTTGCCAGCAGGGGGGCCTGTTGATCCTCGAGCCAACGCGCCACCAACGGCCAGACCTCAAGGTGAGCGGCCTTGCTGACCAGCATCTCCACATGACCGAAATCGTCTGTGAAACCCTGTCCCCGGCCCAGGCAGACAAACTGCTTGTGCACCGAGCCGATCTGATCGAAAAGTTTACGGCAAGCCCAGGTCGGGTCCTGATGATCACCCGCGGCACTCACCGCCAGCACAGGCAACTGGACATCGGCCAAGCCGGCCCACCAGTTCTTCTCGGCATCGCCGAAACGTCCGAACAAACCGTACCAACGCATGCTTTCCAGGGCCAGGCCGATGGGCTCGTCCTCGGGGCCGCGCTTGAGCCTTGAGCCGGACAATTGGGCAAAGCGCTTGAGAATGAAGCGGCCACTCCATTCCACCGGAGGGATCTTCAGTGGCCAGTAGGTCCGGCTGACCTGGGTGCCGAAAAATGCCGCCGACGCCACGGCAGGCTCGCCCAGGTAGTGGCCGCCCAAGGCTGCCGCCAGGGTGATGCCCCCCAGGGAGTGGCCGATCCAGTGGGGCACCTGCCCGCTCTGCTCACGCACGAAGGCGCCAATGGCCGGCAAGTCGTAGCGGGCGTAGTCGGCCACCCGATTGTGACGATAGCCCTGGTTGCGCTGAGAGAGGCCATGGCCGCGCATCTCGGGAATCCACACGTCGAATCCCAGGCGTGCAAGGTACGCCCCCAGGCCCAGGCCCTTGGGTGAATACCAGAAGCGCCGGTTGGAGAAACTGCCGTGCAACAGGATCACCGGGACACCACGGGTTTCACCCGCGTCGGCCATACCCAGCCGGGTGATGGCCAGTTCGACACTGGCATCCGGGCTGTTGCCGGGTTTCAAGCGATAGACATCTTCGCTCAGATCACCGCGCCGCTCGGCGCTGATCAGAGCGACAGGAAAAAGGTTGCTGCTGCTTTGCATAATGCTCTTGCACAAAAAAGGGCGGCATCTGTCAGGAGCCCGCCCTACTTCAATCAAAAAGGGGTCGCGTAACTGTAACGCTGCTCATTGAAGAGGATAAGTGAAACCGTGGCGAGGGAGCTTGCTCCCGCTGGACTGCGCAGCAGTCCCTTTTTGTGAGCGCTTCGCACTCAAGCGGGAGCAAGCTCCCTCGCCACAATGAACTTCATCAACCTTAAGTAAACAGTATTACCGTTGACCGCCCCTTCACTCGATCAGACCGCCGCCTGACCCTCGGCCAGGAAGAACCAGGTTTCCAGCACGGAGTCGGGGTTCAACGAAACGCTTTCGATGCCCTGCTCCATCAGCCACTTGGCCAGGTCCGGGTGGTCCGAAGGCCCCTGGCCGCAGATGCCGATGTACTTGCCAGCCTTGTTGCAGGCGGCGATGGCATTGGCCAGCAGCTTCTTGACCGCCGGGTTCCGCTCGTCGAACAGGTGGGCGATGATCCCGGAATCACGGTCCAGGCCCAGGGTCAGCTGGGTCAGGTCGTTGGAACCGATGGAGAAACCGTCGAAGAACTCGAGGAACTCTTCAGCCAGGATGGCGTTGGACGGCAGTTCGCACATCATGATCACGCGCAGGCCATTGTCGCCACGGGCCAGGCCGTTTTCGGCCAGCAGGTCGACGACCTGGCTCGCTTCGCCCAGGGTCCGCACGAACGGCACCATGATCTCGACGTTGGTCAGGCCCATCTCGTTGCGCACGCGCTTGAGGGCGCGGCATTCGAGTTCGAAGCAGTCGCGGAACGATTCGCTGATGTAGCGCGACGCACCGCGGAAGCCCAGCATCGGGTTCTCTTCTTCCGGCTCGTAGAGCTTGCCGCCGATCAGGTTGGCGTATTCGTTGGACTTGAAGTCCGACAGGCGCACGATGACCTTTTTCGGCCAGAACGCCGCCGCCAGGGTGCTGATGCCTTCCACCAGCTTCTCGACGTAGAAACCGACCGGATCGTCGTAGCCGGCAATGCGCTTGTCGACGCTGTCCTTGATGTCCTGGGGCAGGCCGTCGTAGTTCAGCAGTGCCTTGGGGTGCACGCCGATCATGCGGTTGATGATGAACTCCAGGCGGGCCAGGCCCACACCGGCGTTCGGCAACTGTGCGAAGTCGAAGGCACGGTCCGGGTTGCCGACGTTCATCATGATCTTGAACGGCAGCTCCGGCATGGCGTCCACGGAGTTCTTCTTGATGTCGAAGCCCAGTTCGCCCTCGAAGATGTAGCCGGTGTCGCCTTCGGCGCAGGAAACGGTCACGCCCTGGCCGTCCTTGAGCAGTTGGGTGGCGTTGCCGCAACCGACCACTGCCGGGATCCCCAGTTCACGGGCGATGATCGCCGCGTGGCAGGTACGCCCGCCGCGGTTGGTGACGATGGCGCTGGCGCGCTTCATCACCGGTTCCCAGTCCGGGTCGGTCATGTCGGAGACCAGTACGTCGCCGGCCTGGACCTTGTCCATCTCCGAGACGTCCTTGATGATCCGCACCTTGCCCGCGCCAATGCGCTGGCCAATGGCCCGGCCTTCCACCAGCACGGTGCCGGTTTCCTTGAGCAGGTAGCGCTCCATGACGTTGGCCTGGGTGCGGCTTTTCACGGTTTCCGGACGGGCCTGCACGATATACAGCTTGCCGTCGTCACCGTCCTTGGCCCACTCGATGTCCATCGGGCACTTGTAGTGCTGCTCGATGATCATTGCCTGCTTGGCCAGCTCGCTGACTTCGGCGTCGGTCAGGCAGAAACGCGCGCGCTCGGCCTTGTCCACCTCGACGGTCTTCACCGAGCGACCGGCCTTGGCTTCGTCGCCGTAGATCATCTTGATAGCCTTGCTGCCCAGGTTGCGGCGCAGGATGGCCGGACGACCGGCTTGCAGCGTGCCCTTGTGAACGTAGAACTCATCCGGGTTCACCGCGCCCTGCACGACGGTTTCACCCAGGCCGTAGGCGCCGGTGATGAACACCACGTCACGGAAGCCAGACTCGGTGTCGAGGGTGAACATCACGCCGGCGGTGCCGGTTTCGGAGCGGACCATGCGCTGCACACCGGCGGACAGGGCGACCAGCTTGTGGTCGAAGCCCTGGTGCACGCGGTAGGAAATGGCACGGTCGTTGAAAAGGGAGGCGAAGACTTCCTTGGCGGCACGAATGACGTTTTCCACGCCACGGATGTTCAGGAAGGTTTCCTGCTGGCCGGCGAAGGAGGCATCCGGCAGGTCTTCGGCGGTGGCCGAGGAACGCACGGCGACGGCGATATCGGGATTGCCTTCGGACAGCTTGGCGAAAGCGGTGCGGATCTCGGCGTTCAGTTTCTCGGGGAACTCGGCTTCCATGATCCATTGACGGATCTGGGCACCGGTCTTGGCCAGGGCATTGACGTCATCGACGTCCAGGGCATCGAGCGCATCGTGGATCTGCTTGTTCAGGCCGCTCAGCTCCAGGAAATCACGATAAGCCTGGGCGGTCGTGGCGAAGCCACCTGGCACCGATACACCGGCACCGGCGAGGTTGCTGATCATCTCGCCCAGGGATGCGTTCTTGCCCCCCACATGCTCCACATCATGGACGCCGAGCTTATCGAGGGAAACTACGTACTCTACCAAGGTGATCTCTCCACTGACTGTGTTGGAAAAGCTCAAGGCACCGGCGGCTCCAGGGGAGCGCCTGCCGGCGATATGGCCTGGACCTGGAAAATAAGTGAGAATGCAGGCCACTGGTGGCCGGCAAATCGCGCCTATCATATCCAAGAATCGTCACTAGCTCACTAGCTTAAGGCCCAAGGCGCAAATGAAACGATCTGCTTTCTTTATCTCCGACGGCACCGGCATCACGGCCGAAACGCTAGGCCAAAGCCTGTTGGCACAGTTCGAAAACATTACCTTCGCCAAGATGACACGTCCGTACATAGACAGCGTCGACAAGGCGCGGGCCATGGTACAGCAAATCAATAAAGCCGCCGAAACCGACGGTTTTCGCCCGATCATCTTCGATACCATCGTCAATCAGGACATCCGTGAGATTCTCGCAACGTCCAATGGTTTCATGATCGACATTTTTTCCACCTTCCTGGCGCCCCTGGAACAGGAACTGAGCGAGCATTCCTCCTACTCGGTCGGCAAGTCCCATTCCATTGGCCACAACTCCAACTACATGGAGCGGATCGAGGCGGTCAACTTCGCGCTGGACAACGATGACGGCGCCCGCACGCATTATTACGACAAGGCCGACCTGATCCTAGTGGGCGTGTCGCGTTGTGGTAAGACACCGACGTGCCTGTACATGGCGATGCAATTCGGCATCCGCGCGGCCAACTATCCGCTGACCGAAGACGACATGGAGCGCCTGCAATTGCCCAGCGCCCTGCGCGCCCACCAGCACAAGCTGTTCGGCCTGACCATCGACCCGGACCGCCTCACGGCGATCCGCAACGAGCGCAAGCCCAACAGTCGCTATTCAAGCTACGCCCAGTGCGAGTTCGAAGTGCGCGAGGTGGAAAACCTGTTCCGGCGGGAGAACATTCCCCATATCAACTCCACGCATTTTTCCGTGGAAGAGATTTCGGCGAAGATCCTGGTGGAGAAAGGGGTGGAGCGGCGGTTCAAATAACCAGACGGTGTGCCGGAAAACCTGTGGGAGCGAGCTTGCTCGCGATTGCGGCGGGTCAGCAAGATCAATGTTGGCTGACACTCCGTCATCGCGAGCAAGGGATAGGAAGTCTTCCGGCCTAGGGTTTCAACCGCTCAACCAACGCCTGCCCCACCGCCAGCGCCGAGGCCGGGTTCTGGCCGGTAATCAGTTCCCGATCCGTCACCACATGGGACGTCCACGGCGTGGTGTTGCTGCTGTACTGCCCGCCAGCCTGCTGCAACGCGGTCTGTGGGTAGAATTTCATGCTCCCACCGCCCAGCAGCCCCTTGGCCAGCTCTTCTTCCTGATTGCTGATCACCGTCATCCTGTACCCGGCATAGATCCAGCCGGCCTTGGCCGAGGCCTGGCCTTTGCTAGCCAACTGGCCAACGAAGCCCTTGGCATCAGGCAGGGTCGACAGCAAGGCGATCGGCCCGTGGCAGACCAGCGCGGTGGTCTTGCCCTGGTCATGGAAGTGCGTCAATACCCGCCCCAGCGGTGCGCTCGTGAGCAAATCCTGCATGGGCGCATGCCCGCCGGGAATGTACAAGGCATCGAACTGTTCCAGACCGATCTGCTCGACACGGGCCAGGCTGATCACCGGTGAGTCCTTGGCCGAAGTGATGTTCAGTTGAGCCAGCAACGCCTGGTAGCGCTCCAGCTCCGCCGGGTCATTGTTGAAGTACATCTTGTCCACCGAGGACCGGTCCAGCGTCGGCGCCTTGCCCTGCGGGGTGGCGAACGTCACGTGGTGACCGGCATCCAGCAACAGCTTCACCGGTTGCAGCAATTCGTTGAGGTAAAACCCGGTGGAGAAGACCTTGCCCTTGTTCAGATCCAGATGATCGGAATCCGACAGGACCACCAGCACGTTATCGGCATGGGCCGCGACGCCAATACCCGCCAGAACAACAGACGTTGCCAAGGTCGTGAGCTTTTTCATGATGACTCCAGGATGCTTCGATAAAAGATGCGCTCACTGTATTGATGCGCTCACCGGCGATAAACTGGTGTACCGGAACATCACTTGGCCTCTGGAGGCAACAATGGCCCGTCGATTCGATTACCTGGCCGACGTGGAAGCCTTCGTCACGGTCGTGGAAAAAGGCACGCTCAGCGCCGGTGCCGTGGCGCTGGGCACCACGCCTTCGGTCCTGAGCCGCGCCATCTCCCGCCTCGAAGCCCGGCTCGGGGTGCAACTGTTACGACGCACGACCCGGCGGCTGAACCTGACCGATGCCGGCACGTTGTACCTGGAACAGTCGCGCTCGGCCTTTGCCCTGATTGACGACGCCGAGCGGCGAATCCAGGGCCAGGACGGTGTCTTGACCGGTCGCGTGCGCTTGAGCGTGCCGACCACCTACGGTCATTACCGCCTGCCATCGCTGCTGTCGCGTTTCGCCGAGACTTACCCGCAAGTGCGGGTCGAGCTGAGTATCACCAACCGCAATGTCGATCTGGTGGCCGAGGGGTATGACCTGGCGATCCGCCTTGGGCCGCTGCCGGACAGCGGCCTGGTCGGGCGCAAGCTCGAAGACGCCCGCCTTTGCCTGGTGGCCGCGCCGCATTACCTGGAGCGCAACGGAACGCCCCGGCACGTCGATGAACTGGCTGCCCACGCCTGCCTGCCTTTCGTAATGCCCAGCAGCGGACGCATCGCACCCTGGCTATTTCGCGACAATCATGAAGAACGGGAATGGCTGCCGACGGGCACTGTGCAAGTGTCCGATGATGTATTGGGCATCGTGTCCCTGGCACAGGCCGGGATGGGGATCTGCCAGACCTATGAATTCATTGTCCGGGAGCGAATCGAGCGCGGGGAACTGGTGGCTTTGCTGGAGGACTTTGGCGGGCGCAGCCGACCCTTTTCAATCATCTACCCACCCCATCGGCAATTGCCGGCGGCGGCACGGGCGTTGATTGATTTTTTGATCGAGCAATAGCTGGTAACGCCGGTCGGCCTCTGTGGGTGCGAGCTTGCTCGCGATTGCGGAGTGTCAGCGGGCATCAATGTTGCCGATCCACCGCTATCGCGAGCAAGCTCGCTCCCACAGGGGTTCTGATGTGACTGCAGGATTTGTCTTCTCCCGCAGCCTTCCTGTGGAAAGCTTGCTTGCTGCCACAGGCTCTACATTCAGTGGGCCGCAGCCGCCTGCTCGTCCATTTTCTTGCGCAGGCTCAGCGGGCGCATGTCGGTCCAGACTTCTTCGATGTAGGCCAGGCACTCCTTCTTGAAGCCGCTTTTACCGACGGTACGCCAACCCTCGGGGATGGCCTTGTAGTCTGGCCAGATCGAATATTGCTCTTCGTGGTTGACCACGACCTGAAAGACGATGTCCTCGCGGTCGAATACTGAAGTCATGGGTGTCTCTCCATCTTTGCTCGAGGTTCGCTGCGTCACATGCGCAGCCAGGATATGAAAGGAACGTACGGGGCCGGGTGAAAATTAGTTGTCTTTGACCGCCGCATGCAGGGCTCGCCCGAAAATCTCGGCGACCCGATCGATTTCGGCCCGGGTGATGATCAACGGTGGCAGGAACCGCACCACGCCGCCCTGGCGACCGCCCAGCTCCAGGATCAGCCCGCGCTTGAGGCATTCGCGTTGCAACCGTGGCGCCAGCTGGGCATGCACTGGCGGATGGCCCAGGGCGTCCGGCTTGCCCGCCGGGTCCACCAACTCGACACCGAGCATCAGCCCGCGACCGCGGATATCGCCCAGTTGCGGGAAGTCCCGCTGCAGGATGTGCAGGTGCTCGCCCAGGCGTTCGCCCATGGCGGCGGCGTGGGCCGGCAGGTCGTGCTCACGCAGGTAGCGCATGACCGCGGAGCCGGCGGCCATGGCCATCTGATTGCCGCGGAAGGTCCCGGCGTGAGCGCCCGGCAACCAGGTGTCGAGCCAGTCGCGGTAAACCACCACCGCCAGCGGCAGGCTGCCGCCAATGGCCTTGGACAACACCACCACGTCCGGGATGATCCCGGCATGTTCGAAGGCAAACATCTTGCCGGTACGGCCGAAACCGCTCTGGATTTCGTCGACGATCAACGCCACCCCTGCCTGCTCGGTGATCCGCCGCAAGCCGCGCAGCCAGTCCAGGTCGGCGGGAATGACTCCGCCCTCGCCCTGCACCACTTCGACGATGACCGCCGCCGGCAATTGCACGCCGGCCTCCGGGTCGTTCAGTAGGTTTTCCAGGTAATGCAGGTTGGCCTTCACGCCCTCGACACCGCCCAGCCCGAACGGGCAGCGGTAATCGTAGGGGTATGGCATGAACTGCACGCCGCTGCTGAGCAAGGCGCCCAAGGGTTTCTTCGGCCCCAGGCTGCCCATCAGGCTCAATGCCCCCTGACTCATGCCGTGATAACCGCCCTGGAACGACAGCACCGTGCTGCGTCCGGTCGCGGTACGCACCAGCTTGAGGGCGGCTTCCACCGCATCGGTACCGGTGGGCCCGCAGAACTGGATCTTCGCCTCGGCGGCCAGCTCTACCGGCAACAGGCCGAACAGGTCCTGGACGAAGCGGTCCTTGACCGGCGTGGTCAGGTCCAGGGTGTGCAACGGCAGCTCGTCGGCCAACACCTGCTGGATCGCCTCGATCACCACCGGGTGGTTATGCCCCAGCGCCAGCGTGCCGGCGCCGGCCAGGCAATCGATGAAGGTGCGCCCCTCGACGTCCTCGACATACAACCCCTTGGCGCGCTTGAGCGCCAGGGGGATGCGCCGTGGATAGCTGCGGGCATTGGACTCCTGCCGACTCTGGCGAGCCAGCAGCGGCGACTCATTGAACTGGTAGAGCGTCTCGGCCGGCACGGGGCTGACCCGGGCCGGCTGTGCTTCGATAAGGCTGTTGGCGACTGACATCTCTCGACCCCGCAGTACGTAGTGACCCAAACGACACACCGGGCAGGTGCGCATCCGGTCGGGGCGCACATGCAGGTTTCCTGTAGTGGAAACGCATCAGCCACGGGGGGATTTACTCGCAGGCAGCACTTTCTCCTGTGGCGCGATCAATGGCTTGTGCATCGCAATGGCCTTGACCCCGCCGATGGCGAAGGCGTCAGCGCTTTGCTCGAACCCCAGGTGTCGATAGAACGCCTGGCTGCTACGGGTGCTGTTGAGGCGCACCCGGGCCACCCCGCGCCCGCGCAGCCAGGCCTCGATGTCCCGCACCAGCGCCTGGCCGACACCGCGGCGGAAGGACTCCGGCTGTACGTAGCAGAAGGCGATCCGGCCACTGGCCGAGGCCATGGCGACACCCGCCGGCCGGCCCTGCAAACGTGCCAGGGTCAGGCGCAAGCGTGGGTCGACCAGCCAGGGGCGGATATGCGCGAGGGTGTTGTTGCGTACCCAGGCGGCGACGACAGTGGGGTCGTTGCGGTGTTCGGCGGCACACCCGACCCGGATGGAGCGTTCGGCGATCCGGCTGATGATGCCGGCATCACTGGGCGTGGCCGTGCAGATTTCGATGAAGGTGTCCATGGCGCGGTTTTCCTCAGTCCTTGAGTCGAGCTGAAAAAAACATAGACCCGGATAAGGCCGGGGCGCCAATGGCAGGTCGTTACAGCAGATGTACAAAACCCACGCCGAAGGATGCCCAGTGCCCTTGGGTCGTAGCCTGAATCATTGTGGCGAGGGAGCTTGCTCCCGCTGGACCGCGAAGCGGGCCCAAATCCGTCGCCCGGAACCACCAGGCTCACCGCGCCCGCTGGTTTGGGGCTGCTGCGCAGCCCAGCGGGAGCAAGCTCCCTCGCCACGGCCCCTCTTTGGATCAGGGGTGCTGCACCGGCATGGTCAACTCGACCCGTAGCCCATCCGGGCGGCTGTCGAAATGCAGGCCGCAACCGCAACGCTGGACGATGGCCTGGACGATCGCCAGTCCCAGCCCGCAACCGGTGCTCTGGCCGTTGCGCCAGAAGCGTTGGGTCAAGTGCTGGATGTCGTCGGCGGCGATGCCGGGGCCATGGTCGCGGACCTGGAAACGCACGCGCTGGCCGATCATCTCCAGGCTCAGTTCCACATCGGTATCGTCCGGGGTATGGCGCAGGGCGTTGTCCAGCAGGTTGCGCAAGGCGGCGATGGAGAGCACCGCCGGCATCTGCACCGGCGCGTCGGACAGCCCTGGGGCCAAGTGCAATTTGATTCGCCGGGACTCACTGCTGGCCGCGTCCTGGATCGCCAGTCGCGCGACCTGCTCGGCGTTGCAGTGCACGCCGTCGTCGAACGACAGGCTGCCTTCGACCCGAGCCAGCAGCAGCAACTGTTCGAGTGTGCGATGCATGCGGTCGGCGCCCTCCTCGGCCCGGGCCAGGGATTGGTCGCGGGCGGCGCCCTCGGTCATGCGCGCCACTTGCAGGTGCGTCTTGATGGCGGTCAGCGGGCTGCGCAGCTCGTGGGCGGCGTCGCCGGTCAGCCGTCGCTCGCGCTCGATGGTCTTGCCGATGCGCAGGAACAGCTGGTTCTGGGTCTCCAGCAATGGTCGCAACTCGCTGGGCAGCGGGTGGATCTGCAAGGGCTCCAGGGAATCGGCATTGCGCCGCATCAGCGCATCGCGCATGCGATTGAGCGGCGCCAGGCCCTGGCCGATGCCCAGCCACAACAGGCACAGGCAACCGAGCAACGCCACGCCCACCGGCACCGAGGCGGCCAGCAGTATCGACATGTTCAGGGCTTCGCGCTCGATCTGGCGGTCGGCGGTGGTGATGCGCAAGTCCCCTCGGGCCAGGGTGAAGCTGCGCCAGGGCGCACCGTCAATCATCTGGTCGTGGAAGCCCATTTTCTCGGCTTCCAGGGCCTGTTCCGGGGTGCCGTGGCTGCGGGCCAGAATCTCGCCACGCAAGGAACTGACCTGACAGGCCATGCCGCCGGGAATGCTCAATTGCTCGGAGCTCAAGTGGGTGCCCTCGCCCTTGCTGGGCAACGGCGGCATCTGTTCCAGCAACCCGGCAACCATCCGCGCCGACGCCACCAGGCGCTGGTCGAGGGAGAACATCATCTGATTGCGCAGGTCACTGAGCATCCACGCCGCGGCCAGGGCCCAGATCAGGGCGAAGGCCGCGCCGAGGGTCAGGCTCAGGCGCAGTCGCAGGCTCATCACTTGGAGGGTTCTCCGCCGTCGGCCGGCCCCAGGCGATAGCCCAGGCCGCGCACGGTCTCGACAATGCCGTTACCCAGCTTGCGCCGCAGGTGGTGGATATGGACGTTGAGGGCATTGCTTTCCAGCTCGTCGTTGAATCCGTAGACGCTGTCCTTGAGTTGCTCGGTGGACAGCACCCGGCCGCGACTGTGCAAGAGCGCCTGCAACAGCGATTGCTCGCGCCGGGACAGATCCACCGGCTGGCCGTCCAGGGTGGTTTCCCGGCTGGTGGGGTCGTAGGTCAGGCGACCGTGCTCGATCAGGTTGACGCTGCGCCCCGCCACGCGCCGCAGCAATGTGTGCAGGCGCGCCGCAAGCTCGCGCAGGTCGAAGGGTTTGAGCAGATAGTCGTCAGCCCCGGCCTGCAAGCCATCGACCCGGTCGGTCACCGAGTCACGGGCGGTGAGGATCAGCACCGGCGTCTCCAGCCCCTGCTGGCGCAATTGCCGGAGCAGCTTGAGACCGTCCTCATCGGGCAATCCCAGGTCCAGCACCATGACATCGAACTCCGCCACGCCGACCATCGCCCGCGCCGCCGATGCGGTGGCCACGTGCTCGACCGTCAGGCCCTGCGCCGTGAGGCCGGCGACGATCCCGCTGGCAATCAACTCATCGTCTTCGCAGACCAGTACGCGCATGGTAAGCCCCGTGGAAAAAGGTACATTAGGCCGCTGGCCGATTAAGCCGACATTATGCGACGAGTACGGCAAACGTGGCGATCATTGCGGCCTGCCGGTCGCCGCCGGGTTAATCGACGGTTAATCGCCAGTCGCCATTGTGTTTTCCACTCGCTTCGTTCTAAGGCTTTATCCATGCGTCGATTGTTTTTGCTGTGGCTGCTGCTGATCTCGGGCCTGGCCCAGGCCGCCAATCCCTTCGAGACCAAACCCGATTTCCTGCCGGTGGAAAAGGCATTCGTGTTGACCTCCGAACGCCTGGATTCCGGTGAAACGCAGCTGTTCTGGCAGATTACCGATGGGTACTACCTGTATAAGCAGCGGCTCAAGTTCGATGGCCTGGCCGAGGCGCAGAAACCCAGGTTGCCAGAGGGCGAGGCCCACAGCGACGAGTTTTTCGGCGACCAGCAAGTCTATCGCCAGGCGCTGGAACTGAAGATCCCCGCCGGTGCCACGGGCAAGATCAAGGTGGGTTTCCAGGGCTGTGCCGATGCCGGCCTGTGCTACCCCCCCCAGACCCAGGTGATTGACCTGGGCGGCAGCGCACCGGCGGCGGTGACCGGCGAGGCGCCGGACCAGGCCCTGGCCAGCGGCCTGCAGCAACGGGCCTTGGGCTGGAGCCTGCTGGTGTTCTTCGGCCTGGGCCTGCTGCTGGCGTTCACCCCTTGTTCGCTGCCGATGCTGCCGATCCTGGCCGGGCTGGTGGTGGGCAGCGGCGCCGGGCCGAGACGCGGCCTGGCCTTGGCCGGCAGCTACGTGATCAGCATGGCCCTGGTGTATGCGGCCATGGGCGTGCTCGCCGCCCTGCTGGGGGCCAACCTCCAGGCACTGCTGCAACAACCGTGGCTGCTGGGCAGCTTCGCGGCCGTATTCGTGTTGCTGGCGCTGCCGATGTTCGGCTTCTTCGAGTTGCAATTGCCGGCGGCGCTGCGTGATCGCCTGGAAAACGCCGGGCGCCAGAGACGCGGTGGCAGCCTGGTGGGTGCCGGCGTGCTCGGCGCCCTGTCCGGCCTGTTGGTGGGCCCGTGCATGACCGCCCCGCTGGCCGGCGCCCTGCTGTACATCGCCCAGAGCGGCAATGCGCTGCACGGCGGGTTGATCCTGTTCACCATGGGCATCGGCATGGGCCTGCCACTGTTGCTCCTGGTGACCGTGGGCAACCGCTTCCTGCCCAAGCCCGGCGCCTGGATGAACCTGCTCAAGGGCGTGTTCGGCTTCCTGTTCCTGGGCACCGCGCTGCTGATGATTCGCCCGATCATCGACGGCTCGCTGTGGATCGGACTGTGGGGCGTGCTGCTGTTGATCGCCGCCTACAGCGCCTGGCGCCAGACCGAAGGCTTCGGCCGCATGGCCTACCTCTGCGGCAGCGCCTCGCTGCTGTTCGGCCTGTGGGGTAGCCTGCTGGTGATTGGCGCGGCGGGCGATGGCGATGATTTCTTCCACCCCCTGAAGGTCTACGCCGGCAGCGAGGGTAGCGCGACCGTCAGCGCCCACGATACATTCACCACCGTCAGCGAGCCTATCGCCCTGCAACGGGAACTGGACGCCGCCAAGGCCCAGGGCCAGTGGGTGCTGCTGGACTATTACGCCGACTGGTGCGTGTCCTGCAAGATCATGGAGAAACAGGTCTTCGGCCGCGCCGAGGTGCTGGACGCCCTGCAAGGCGTGCGCCTGCTGCGCCTCGACGTCACCGCCGACAGCCCCGCCAGCCGCGCGTTGCTGAGCCGTTACCAGGTACCGGGGCCGCCGAGCCTGCTGTGGATCGGCGCCGACGGTGAAGAGCGCCGCGGCCAGCGGATCACCGGGGAAGTCGACGCCAAGGCGTTCCTGGAGCGCTGGAACCTCACCCGGGACGCACGCTGATGCTGACGTTCACTCTGGGCACCTTCGCCATCGCCCTTAACCATCTGTTGCTGATCAGCGCCTTGGCCCTGGCGACCTTCGTCGGCTGGCGGGTGGCCAGGCGCGGTGGCGAGAACCCTGAGTCGGTGCTGTTCGTGCTGTTTCTGCTGGGGCTTTTGGCCGCACGGATCGGCTTCGTCGTTGCCTATTGGCAACATTACCGGGACGACCCGTGGCAGATCGTCGACCTGCGGGACGGCGGTTTCCTCGCCTGGCCGGGGATCGTGGCGCTGCTGATGGGCGCCTTGCTGTGGGCCCGGCGCCGCCCGGCCCTGCGCCGCCCATTGGGCTTCGGCGTCGGCAGCGGCTTGCTGTTCTGGCTGGTGGCGACCCTGTCGTTGACGATTTATGAACAAGGCACTCGGCTGCCGGACATCACCCTGCGCACCGCCGACGGCCAGACCGTGAAGCTCACCGACTACCAGGGCGGCCCGCTGGTGATCAACCTCTGGGCCACCTGGTGCCCACCCTGCCGACGTGAAATGCCGGTGCTCGAAGAAGCCCAGCAACAGCGTCCGGACCTGACCTTCCTGTTCGTCAACCAGGCCGAAAGCATGCAAAGCGTCAGCACCTACCTGGCCACCCAGGGCTTGAGCCTGACCAACGTGTTATTCGATGGCAGTGGCCGCCTCGGCCAGGCCGTGGGTTCCATGGCCCTGCCGACCACCCTATTCTACAGTGCCGACGGCCGCCTGCTGGGTAGCCACCTGGGCGAATTGTCGGAAGCGAGCCTGGCCCGCGCCCTGGAAAACTTCGAAACGCCGGATTCGTCCACGACGCCCCACTCCGCCACAAGGAAACCGCCATGCCCCGCCTCCGCCACCTGCTGACCCTGGCCGTCGCCGCCGCACTGTCGCAGGCTCCGCTGCTGCAGGCCGAAGAGTTGCCTGCGGCCATCAAGAAGATCGAAGCCAAGGGCGCGAAAATCGTCGGCACTTTCGAGGCCCCGGACGGGTTGCGCGGTTACGCGGCGCAATACCAGAACCGCGGCATGGCGCTGTACCTGACCCCGGATGGGCAGCACGTCCTGCTGGGCAACCTGTACGACGCCGAGGGCAAGGACCTGAGCGCCGAGCCGCTGCAAAAACTGGTCTATGCACCGATGGCCAAGGCCATCTGGACGAAGATGGAAGCGAGCAACTGGATCGCCGACGGCAACAAGGACGCACCGCGCACGGTGTACCTGTTCAGCGACCCGAACTGCCCGTACTGCAACATGTTCTGGGAACAGGCCCGGCCTTGGGTCAAGGCCGGCAAGGTGCAGTTGCGCCACATCATGGTGGGCATCATCCGCGAAGACAGCCCGGGTAAATCCGCCGCCTTGCTGGCCGCCAAGGACCCGGAAAAAGCCCTGGCCGAGCATGAAAAGGCCGGCAAGGGCAGCCCGCTCAAGCCGCTCAAGGACATACCGCCCGCCATCCAGGCCAAACTGGACGCCAACCAGCAGTTGATGGACGAACTGGAACTGTCCGCCACCCCGGCTATTTTCTATCTGGATGAAAAAGGCGACCTGCAACAGCAGCAAGGCGCGCCGTCACCGGACAAGCTGGTGAAGATTCTCGGGCCGAAGTGACCGACAACCACTGCAGCCACCTGTGGGAGCGAGCTTGCTCGCGATGACGGCAGCTCAGTCAGCATTGAGGTGACAGGCACATTGCAATCGCGAGCAGGCTCGCTCCCACAGTGGATTTGCATCGATTACAAAATCCCAGTGGGAGCGAGCCTGCTCGCGATGCGGTGGATCAGCCGCGCAAGGCCTTCAGCAACGCCTCGGTCACGAACTGCGGATTCTCAAGATTGGAAATGTGCCCCGCGTCCGGGACCAGCACATGCAGGCAGCCAATCAGTTCGGCCATTTCCAGTGCCTCGGACGGTGGCCTTGGTTTGTCCTGGTCGCCGCACATCACCAGGGTGCGCTGAGCGTTGAGCTCATGCAAACGCCCCCGCATGTCGTCCCGACCGAAAATGATCCGCCCCAGCGGTACGATGCTGGCGCGCAGGCGATCGGTCGGCAGCGCGGCCAATGTGGCGCGAAACTGCTGGTACAGCGCCGACTGCGGATCGATACCCGGCCGGAAGAAGATCGGCACGACGATGTCCAGCAACGGCTCGGGAACGCTGCCGCTGGCTTCGATCTTGTCGAACAGCGAGAAATAGTACTGGCGGGTCTGCTCCGGCTCGACGCCCACGTAAGTATCCATCAGCACCAGCGACTGGATCCGCGTGGGCGCCGCCAGCGCCAGCCGCGTCCCCCACATCCCGCCCACCGAAAGCCCCACCAGGTGGAAGCAGTCGATGCTCAAATAATCCAGCAGCTCCATCATCTGGCGGGCCATATCGTTCAGCGAACTCATGCCTTCCGGCATCTGCCCGGACTGGCCATGGCCCCAAAGGTCCGGAGCGATGACCCGGTAATGCCTGGACAACACCTCTATCTGCGGCGCCCACATGGCGTGGTCCCACAGGTAGCTGCCGCCCAGCAACACCACCGGGCCCTGGCCCTGGTCCAGGTAGTGAAGCGGTTGTCCGTCGATCGTTGCAAAGGGCATGGGTGACCTCCTTGTTTGAGTCTGGAAAAAAGCTTGGGAAGACTGAGCCGCGAAGCGCGAGGCGTCAACCTTGGGTTTTGCTGTGTCAGGACTGACGCTATCGCGAGCAAGCTCGCTCCCACAGGGTTTTGTGAACGACGCAAATCCCATGTGGGAGCGAGCTTGCTCGCGAAGAGGTCTTCATAGACGCCGCAAAACTACAACCCTTCCAACTCCGCCATCAAATCATTCAACCGATCCACCTTCTCCTCGGTGATTTCACTGGCCGCCAGCCCCTCGATGTAGTCGGCCAATTCCTGCACCGTGCTGCACTCGAACATCGCCCGCAGCGGCACGTTGCGTTGCAGGGCCTTTTGCACCCGTGAGGCGATTTGCGTCGCCAGCAAGGAATGGCCGCCCAACTCGAAGAAGTTGTCCCGTACCCCCACCCGCTCGACTTTCAGCACCTGGGCCCAGATGTCTGCCAGGGTCTGCTCCAGGTCATTACCAGGGGCCTGATAATCCTGGCTTTGCAACTGGCCGATCTCCAGGGCCGGCAAGGCCTTGCGGTCGAGCTTGCCATTGGCGTTGAGGGGCAGGCGATCGAGCCACAGCCAGTGCAGCGGCACCATGTATTCCGGCAGTTCGGCCCGCAGGCGCTGCTTGATGCGCTCCAGGCGTTCGGCGGGTTTGAGTGCCGAGTCGGTGGCCACCAGGTAGCCCACCAGATGCTTTCCATTGGCGCCCTCCTGCACGCCCACCGCCCCATCGCGCACTTCCGGCTGTTCATGCAAGCGCGCTTCGATTTCCCCCAGTTCGATGCGGTAGCCGCGAATCTTCACCTGATGGTCGACGCGCCCAACGTACTCCAACACCCCGTCGCTGCGCCGCCGCGCCAGGTCGCCGGTGCGGTACAGCCGCGCTCCCGGCGCCCCGAACGGGTTCGGCACAAAGACCGGGGCGGTGCGCAACGGATCGCTGACATACCCGCGCCCGACCCCGGTGCCCGCCACGCACAACTCCCCCACCGCCCCCAGCGGCACCAGGTCCAGCGCGCCGTCGAGCAGGTACAAACGGTTGTTGTCGGTGGGCGTGCCAATCGGCAGGTAAGTGCCACGGGTCGAGGCCTGGTCGACCCGGAAGAACGCCACGTCATCGGAGCATTCCGCCGGCCCGTAGGCATTTACCAGACCAATGTCCGGATAGCGCAGCAACCATTGATGGGCCAGCTCCGGCGGCATCGCTTCGCCGGTGGGCAGCATCCAGCGCAGGCCGTCCAGGCCGATGCGCTCTTGGGCGAGCATGCCCTGGATCAGCGACGGCACGCTTTCCAGCACGGTGATGCCCTGTTGCTGCACATGCTCCAGCAGCCCTTGCGGGTCGTGGGCGATGGCGTTGGGCACGATGTTGACCCGGGCGCCGAACAACGGCGCGGCCAGGAACTGCCAGACCGAAATATCGAAGCTTTGGGACGCCGTCTGAGCGATGACATCCGCCTCGCTCAGCGCCAGGTACGGCACTTTGCTCAGTTGGTTGTTGAGCATGCCCCGCTGTTCCACCATCACGCCTTTGGGCAGGCCGGTGGAGCCGGAGGTGTAGATCACGTAGGCGAGATTGTCCGGCCCGCTGTAGACGCCCGGGTCTTGCGACGAAAAGTCGCCGGCCTGGACGGTTTCCCATACCAGCAACTTCGGCCGTCCGGAACAGGCGAACTCGTCCAGCAACGCCTGGGCCTGGACCTGGCAGGCCTGGGTACAGACCAGCAAAGGCGTGCGGCTCAATTCGATGATGCGGCTCAGGCGCTGGCTGGGCAGGCCGGGATCCAGCGGCAAGTAGCCGGCACCGGCCTTGAAGCTGCCGATGATCATGCCCAACAGTTGCGCATCCCGTTCAGCCAGCAACGCCACCGGCTGATCCAGACCGACCCCGGCCGCGATGAGCGCGTGGCCGAGGCGGTTGCTGCGCGCATTCAACTCGGCGTAGCTGCAGGTCGTGTCCAGGCAACTGACCGCAAGACGTTGCGGATGGGCCGCGACCCGTGCCTCGAACAGCTCGACGTAGCTCTGTTCCAGCGGATAGGCATGCTCGCTCTGGTTGCAGCCTTCGATCAGGAAGTCCTGCTCTTGGGCACCGATCAACGGCAACTCGCTCATGTCACCGTTCAAGCCCTCCATCAGCGCCAGCAGCAGCCGCTTGAACTCACTCAGCAAGCCCTGGACGGTGGCTTCATCGAAGTAGCGCTGGTCGTAGGAAAGGTGCAGCCCCAGGTCATCCCCCGGGTAACAGACCGCCGTCAGCGGGAAGTTGGTGTGGGTGCGGCCCGAGTCGGAGGTGGCATTGAGGCTTTGGGCACGGTCCAGCACCGAGACTTCCACCGGTGCGTTCTCGAACACGAACAGGCTGTCGAACAGCGGTTGGCCCTTGGGCAGTTCGCTGACGTCCTGGATGCTCACCAGCGGCAGGTACTCGTACTCGCGCAGTTGCATGTTGCTGTCCAGTAAATCGCTGAGCCACTGGCGCACGCTGCAGCGCTGATGGTCCTCGGGCATCTGCACGCGCAAAGCGATACTGTTGATGAACAGCCCGACGGTGCGTTGCATCTGCGGCAGCTCCACCGGGCGCCCGGCCACGGTGACGCCGAACAGCACGTCGCGGTCGCCGCTGACCCGGCGCAGGACCAGGGCCCACGCCGCCTGGGCGAAGGTGTTGACCGTCAGTTGATGGGCCTGGGCCAGTTCCCGCAGCCGTGCGCCGTCCCGGGCATCGAGACGGGTGTAGCAGTCGCCGACGATCATGCCGCCGCTGTCACCGGCGTGCTCGCGCAGGAACGGCCGGTCGCCAGGGATCGGCGTGGTCCGCTCGAAGCCTTGCAGGTTGCGCTTCCACCACTGCCGGGCTTCATCCAGGCTCTGGTGTTGCAGCCAGCCGATGTAGTCGCGATAGCGCGGCGGCACGGCCAACTGCGGCTCGCGCCGCTCGCCCAGGGCGGTGTAGATCTCGAAGAAGTCGTCCATCAGCAGCGAACGGCACCAGGCATCGATGAGGATGTGGTGGTTACTCATCATGAACCAGTAGCGCGCCGCGCCGACCCGAATCAGCCGCAGGTGGAATGGCGCCTGGTTCAACAGGTCGAAACCGGCCTCGCGTTCATCCTTGAGCAGGGCCTGGAGCTTGGCTTCCTGGGCGTCTTCAGGCACCTCGCACCAGTCGAGGTAATCCACCGGTGTGCGGCCTGGCTTGTGGATGATTTGCAGCATGTCTTCGCCGACGTTCCAGCAGAACGATGCGCGCAAGGCTTCGTGACGGGCGATGACCGCCTGCCAGGCCTGGGCAAAACGCTGCGGGTCCAGTTCGCTGTTGATGCGGTAGCGATCCTGCATGTAGTACAGGCCGGTGCCCGGCTCCAGCAGGGTATGCAACAGCATGCCTTCCTGCATGGGCGTCAACGGGTAGACGTCTTCGATCCGCGCGGCCGGCACGGGCAGGCTGTCGAGCTGGCCCTGGGTCAGCTTCGCCAGGGGGAAGTCCGATGGCGTCAGCCCGCCCGCCTCGTCCGTCAGGCAGTGTTCGATGAGGCGTTGTAACTCATCGAGGTAAGCCTCGGCCAGGGCGGCGATGGCCTGGCGCTCATGGCGCTGGGCACTGAAGGTCCAGCGCAGCACCAGTTCGCCGCCGCTGACCTGGCTGTCGACGCTCAACACATTGGGTAACGGCGCATCGGGATCGTGAATGGCCCCCAGGGGCGCATCCAGCGGCTGGAACAGCGCCTCCTGGCCCAGGGTCTGGTCGAGCTGACCCAGGTAGTTGAAGGTGATCGCCGCGTGCGGCAGGCCGGCCATCGCCTCGCGTGTCGGCGCATCCGCCAGGTAACGCAGCACGCCATAACCGAGGCCCTTGTGGGGCACCGCGCGCAGTTGCTCCTTGATGGCCTTGATCGAGACGCTGAAGTCTTCGACCGTCGGACTCAGGCGCACGGGATAGACGCTGGTGAACCAGCCGACGGTGCGGGTCAGGTCGAGGTCGTCGAACAGCGCTTCGCGGCCGTGGCCTTCGAGCTGGACCAAGGCCGAATCGTGGCCGCTCCAACGGCACAGCACCCGGGCCAACGCCGTGAGCAGCAGGTCATTGACCTGGGTGCGGTAGGCGCTTGGCGCCTGTTGCAGCAGTTGCCGGGTACGCTCGGCGTCCAGGCGCACGCTGACGGTTTGCCCGTGACGCTCCTGCAGCCCGCCGTCAGGATTCGCGCACGGCAGTTGTACTGGCGCACCGCTCAATTGCGCTTGCCACCAACCCAGCTCCTCGCGCAGGGACTCGCTGCCGGCGTAGGCCTGCAAACGCGCGGTCCAGTCGCGCAACGGGCTGGTCTTGGCCGGCAGTTGCGCCGCCTGCCCGGCGACGAGCTGGCGGTAGACGGTTTGCAAATCGTCCATCAGCACCCGCCACGACACACCGTCCACCACCAGGTGATGAATGGCGATCAACAACCGTTGCCGACCATCCGGCAACTGCGCCAGCACGGCACGCAGCAACGGCCCGGTGGCCAGATTGAAACGGCTCTGCGCCTCGGCAAACAACGCTTCGCACGCCTGGGCAGTGTCCACGCAGACCTGCTGCAACAGCACAGCGTCAGCCAGCGATTGGTGCTCGGCGCGCCAATGTCCGGCGCTTTCGTCGAAGCCCAGGCGCAAGGCATCGTGGTGCTGGAAGACGCTGCGCAGCGCCTGCTCCAGCCGTTGCGGATCCAAGGCCGTGGCCGGTTCCAGCAGCAAAGCCTGGTTCCAGTGATGCCGGTTGGGAATCGGGCGATCGAAAAACCAGTGCTGGATCGGCGTCAACCCGGACTCGCCCTGCAACAGGCCCTGCTCGGCATGCATTTGCTGGCTGCGTGTGGCAACGGCGGCCAGGGTCTGTACGGTCTGGTGCTGGAACAAGTCCCGGGGTGTGAAATGAATGCCCTGCTGCCGGGCACGACTGACCACCTGGATGGACAGGATCGAATCACCGCCCAGCTCGAAGAAATTATCGTTGAGGCCCACCTGCGCCACGTTCAGCACGTCGCACCAGATCGCCGCCAAGGTTTGTTCCAGGGCATTGCTCGGCGCCACGTAGTGTTGGCGATTGAGCTCAGGATCGGGCAGCGGCAAGGCGCGGCGGTCGAGCTTGCCGTTGGCGGTCAGCGGCATGCTCGCCAGCAGGATCAGGTGCGTGGGCACCATGTAGTCCGGCAACTGGGCCTTGAGGTGGTTTTTCAAGGCGTCGCGCAGGGCCGCTTGTCGATCATCGTCCTGGCTGGCGATGTCGCTCACCAGGTAGCCGGCCAGTTGCTTGCCGCCGGGCGTGTCGAGGGCCAGGACCACGGCCTCGCGCACCGCCTCATGTTCCAGCAGGCGGGTTTCGATTTCCCCCAGTTCGATGCGGAAACCACGGATCTTCACTTGATGGTCGATCCGTCCCAGGTACTCCACCAGCCCGTCGGGGCGCTGGCGCACCAGGTCGCCGGTGCGATAGAGGCGTCCGCCCTCGGTGGCGAACGGGTCGGCGACGAAACGCTCGGCGGTCATCCCCGGACGCTGGTGATACCCCTGGGCCAGACCGGCGCCGCCCACATACAACTCGCCCGTGGCACCTGGCGGCACCAACGCCAGGTCGGCGTCGAGGATGTAGGCCACCCGGGCACCGATCACGCTGCCAATCGGCACACTGGCCGCGCCCTCCCCCAATTGCTCGGGGGCCAGGCTCGCCAGGGGCATGACCACGGTTTCGGTCGGGCCATAGGCATTGAAGAACAGGCTCGGGCTGAACGCCGCGCGAATGCGGTGCAAATGCTCGCCCGTCAGGGCTTCGCCGCCAGTGATGCACATGCGCACCGGCAGGGTCTGGCCCTGTGTGGCCAACCACTGCGCCAACTGACTGCCGTAGCTGGGGGTGAAACCCAGGATGTTGATGCGATGCTGGCGAATCAGCCCGCAGATTTCCTCGGCGTCCCACTGGCCCTGGGCCCGCAACACCACGTGGGCACCACTGAGCAGCGGCACCAAGAGACGTTCGGTGGCCGCATCGAAGTTGATGGAATAGAAATGCAGCTCGCAGTCGTCCGAGCGCATGCCAAAGCGCTGGATCACCGCCTGGCAATGCATGGCGATTTCACCGTGGGACACCACCACGCCCTTGGGCTTGCCGGTGGAACCGGAGGTGTAGATCAGGTAGGCCTGGTGTTGCGGCAGGTTGATCAACGGCAGCGAGTGATCCGGGTACTGCGCCAAGGCCGGCGAATCGTCTTCCTGGCACCAGCAGCCCACGCCGTCGGGCAATGCACCGAGAGCCCGGAGCATCGCCCGGTCGCTGAGCAGCAGGCTGATGCCACTGTCTTCGATCATGTAGTGCAGGCGATCCAGCGGGTATTCCGGATCCAGCGGCACGTAGGCACCGCCGGCCTTGAGAATCGCCAGCAGGCCAATGACCATTTCCAGCGAGCGCTCCAGGGCCAGGCCGACCCGCACCTGCGGCCCGACGCCTGCCTCGCGCAGGCGCCAGGCCAGGCGATTGGCGCGGCTGTCCAGTTGCGCATACGTCAGGGTCTGCCCGGCGAAGGTCAGGGCCGGCGCGTCGGGACGCGCCCGGGCCTGTTCGGCGAACAGTGGGTGGATGCATTGGTCCAGGCGATGCTCACCGGGCTCGACGCCCAGGCTGTCGAGCAGGTGTTGCTGCTCGCCGGCATCGAGCAGCGGCAACTCGCTCAGGCGTCGGGCCGGGTCGTCCAGCAGCGCTTGCAGGAGGTTGCGCCAATGCCCGGCCATGCGCGCGATGCGCGGTTCGTCGAACAGGTCGGTGCTGTAAGTCAGGCAGCAACCCAGGCGTTGATCCAGGTCGGTGACTTCCAGGTTGAGGTCGAACTTGGTGGCCCGGGCGTCGTTGACCAGGTATTCGACGGTCATGCCGGCCAGGGTGCGGCTCTGCTGGAATTCCCAGCGCTGCACGTTGCACATCACTTGGAACAGTGGGTTGTAGGCCGCACTGCGCGGCGGTTGCAGAGCTTCCACCAGATGATCGAACGGCAGGTCCTGATGGGACTGGCCTTCGATGACGGTGTGGCGCACCTGCTCGAACAGTTCGCCCACCGACATCTGCCCGTCGAGCTGGCAACGCAGCACTTGGGTGTTGAGGAACGCGCCGATCAGCCCTTCGCTTTCCGGGCGGATGCGGTTGGCCACCGGCGCGCCGATGCGCAGGTCGGTCTGGCCGCTGTAGCGGTAGAGCAACACGGCCAGGGCAGCGGTCATGGTCATGAACAGGGTGAGGCCCTGTTGCGCGTTGAAGGTGCGGACCCGCGCGGCCAGCTCATCGCTGAGATCGAAACGGAACAGTCCACCGCGATGGCTTTGCACCGACGGACGCGGGCGGTCGCCGGGCAGTTCCAGCAGCGGATGCTCGCGGCCCAGTTGCGCGGTCCAGTAGTCCAGCTGCCGTTGACGTTCGCCGGATTCCAGCCACTGGCGCTGCCAGACGCTGTAGTCCAGGTACTGCACCGGCAACGGCTCCAGGGGGGATTCACGGTCGTCGACAAAAGCTTCGTACAGCGCGCTCAGTTCACGGGCGAAAATGTCCATCGCCCAGCCTTCGGTGACGATGTGGTGCAGCGTCAGCACAAAGTAATGCTCATGTTCGGCGGTCTTGACCAGGCAGGCCCGCAGCAGCGGTCCGGTTTCCAGGTCGAAGGGCTGGTGGGCCTCGCTGTCGGCCAGTTGCTGCACCCGCTGCTGCCGAATGTCAGCGGCCAGCATCGAGAAGTCCTTCCAATCCATGCGCAGGCCCGTCTCGCCGTGCACCTGTTGGCAGGCCACGCCGTCGACGCTCGGGAACGTGGTGCGCAGGGTTTCGTGGCGCAGGATCAACGCCTGCAAGGCCGCCTCGAAGCGCCCGACATCCAGCACCCCGCGCAACCGCGCCATGCCACCGACGTTGTAGGCCGGGCTGTCCGGCTCCATCTGCCAGAGGAACCACATGCGCTGCTGGGAATACGACAGCGGCACCGGTTGGCTGCGATCGACCGTCTCGATGGGCGGCTGGCGGTTGGTCTGGCCGCTGGCTTGGATCAAGCGCACTTGTTCGACGAAAGCACCCAGTTCGCTCGCCTCGAACAGCGCCCGCAACGGCAGTTCCACGTCACAGGCCTGGCGAGTGCGGGAAATGATCTGGGTCGCCAGCAGCGAATGGCCGCCGAGGGCAAAAAAATCGTCCCGCAAGCCGATGCGCGCCAGTCCCAGCACGTCGCGCCAGATGCCGGCGATTTGCTGTTGGAGGGCGCTGACCGGCTCGACATGCTCGCGCACCTGCCATTGCGGTTCAGGCAAGGCGCGGCGATCGAGCTTGCCGCTCGGGCTCAAGGGCATGGCGTCCAGGCGTAGCAATTGGGCGGGCACCATGTAGTCCGGCAGTTCGGCGGCCAGGGCGGCCTTGAGCCGGGTGTTCAATTCGTCCTGGCCGTGGGCGACCTCCGGCGCGGTGTAATAACCGATCAACTGCGGGCCGGCCGAGGTGTCGCGCACCAGCACCGCCACTTGGGCAATACCGTCCTGGGCCAACAGGCGCGCTTCGATTTCCTGCGGCTCGACCCGGAAGCCCCGCAGCTTGACCTGCTGATCGAGGCGGCCGAGGTATTCGATCACGCCGTCGACGCCCCAACGTGCCCGGTCGCCGGTGCGGTACAACCGCGCACCGGCCGGTCCCATCGGGTCGGCGACGAAACGCTCGGCGCTCAGGCCCGGACGCCCGAGGTAACCCCGGGCCAGGCCCAGGCCGCCAATGCACAGCTCGCCCGGCACACCGGCCGGCACGGGATTGAGGTCGCTGTCGAGCACCCGGCACAGCACGTTGCCCAGGGGACGGCCGATGGGCGAACGCTCGCCATCAGCGTCGGTACAATGCCAATGGGTGACGTTGATCGCGGTTTCGGTCGGGCCGTAGCGGTTGTGCAATTGCGCCGACGGCAGTTGCGCCAACACCCGGTTGCGCAACTCGGCCGGCAAGGCTTCGCCACCGCAGAACAGCCGGCGCAGGCTGGTGCAGCGGGCGCTCAGCGGCTCTTCGACAAACAGGCTGAGCAGCGGCGGTACGAAGTGCAGAGTGGTGACGCCAAACTGCTGCACCAACTGGGCGATGCGGTGCGGGTCACGGTGCTCGCCGGGGCCAGCCAGGACCAGTTGACTGCCGGTGATCAGCGGCCAGAAGCATTCCCAGACCGACACGTCGAAGCTGATGGGGGCCTTTTGCATCAGCACATCGTTGGCATCCAGCCCGTAGGTCGCTTGCATCCATTGCAGGCGCTCGGCCAGGGCCGCGTGGGTATTGCCGACGCCTTTGGGCTGGCCGGTGGAGCCAGAGGTGTAGATCACGTAGGCCAGGTGATCGCCGTGCAGGTGCAGGCCCGGCGGGTTGCTCGGCCATTGTTCCAGGTGCAGGGCGTCCATGGCGATGACACTGACGCCGTCGCAGGCTGGCAAACGCTCCAGCAACGCGGTCTGGGTCAGCAGCAGGTCGACGCCGCTGTCGTCGAGCATGTAGGCCAGGCGTTCGGCCGGGTAGTCCGCATCCAGCGGCACATAGGCACCGCCGGCCTTGATGATGGCCAGTACACCAACGAGCAACTGCGGCGAGCGCTCGCAGGCAATCGCCACGCACACGTCCGGACCAATGCCCTTGTCCCGCAGGTAATGGGCCAGGCGATTGGCCTGGGCGTGCAGCTCGGCATAATCGAGTTGACCACCGTCCCAGCGCAGGGCGATCCGTTGCGGCGTGCGGCGGGCCTGCTCGTTCAACAGCTCCGGCAGCCATTGGCTGGCCGGCGCGCACGGGGCCGCGCTCCACTGCTGCTGTTGGCTGTGTTCATCGGCGGTCAATAACGGTACATCGCCGATGGCTTGCTGCGGATCGGCACAGACCGCCCGCAACAGGTTGCAGTAATGCACGGCCAGCCGCTCGATGGTCGCCGCCTCGAACAGCTCGTCGGCGTAGTCGAACGACAGGGTCAACCGGCCGTTGCGATCTTCTTCGCTGTGCAATTGCAGGTCGAACTTGGCTTCGCGGCTGTGCCACGGCAACTCCTCCGCCAGCAACCCCGGCAAACGGCGCAAGGCACTCAGGTCACGCTGCTGGTGGTTGAACATCACTTGGAACAGGCCTTGCTCGCGTGCACCGGGAAATGCTTCGAGCAGTTGTTCGAACGGCAGGTCCTGGTGGGCCTGGGCCCCGAGCGTGGCTTCCCGGGCCTGGGCCAACAGCGCGGCGAACGGTTGACGGGAATCGACCTGCCCGCGCAGGACCTGGGTGTTGATGAAGAAGCCGATCAGCCCCTGGGTGTCCAGGCGCGGACGGTTGGCGTTGGGCACACCGACGCGGATGTCGGATTGCCCGGTGTAACGCTGCAACAGCGCCTGGAAAGCCGCCAGCAACAGCATGAACGGCGTCGCGTCATGGGCCTGGGCCATGTGGCGCAGGGCCTCGCCGAGGTCCTTGTCCAGGCGCAGGCTGTGCCGCGCGGCGCTGCGCTGGCGTTGAGCGCTGCGTGGATGATCCGTGCCCAGCACCAGGGCCGAATGTTCAGCGCCCAGTTGCTGTTTCCAGTAGCTCAGTTGGCGTTCGGCCTCGCCCTGGGCGAGCCACTGGCGTTGCCAACTGCCGTAGTCGGCGTATTGCAAAGGCAATGGCGCCAGTTCAGCAACCTGGCCTTGGGAGGCGGCGGCGTACACGCGGGAGAATTCTTCGACCAATACATTCATCGACCAGCCGTCGGCGATGATGTGGTGCAGCGTCACCAGCAGTTGATGGTCATCCTCGTCGAGGCGCAACAGGGTGACCCGCAGCAGCGGCCCCTTCTCCAGATCGAACAGCGTGGCCGCTTCGTCTTCTCGAACCTGCCGCGCCCGGGCTTCGCGCCGGTTGGCAGGTTCGTCACTGAGATCGATCACCTGCAGCTTGAATTCGCCGGCCGGATCGACCTGTTGCAAGGCCACCCCATCCCGCTCCAGGAACCGCGTGCGCAAGGACTCATGACGCTCGATCAATTGCTGGAAACTGGCCCGCAGCGCGTCTTCGTCCAGCTCGCCACGCAGGTGCAAGGCACCGGGAATATTGTAGGCACGGCTCGCCGGGTCGAGCTGCCAGGTGATCCACAAACGGTTCTGCGCCAGGGATTGCGGCAGTGGCGCATGGCGCGGCAATGGGCTGATCGCGCCCAGGGACTGGCCGCCATCCGGTTGCAGGTTCGCCACCGCTGCCGCGAACGCCGCCAGGGTCGGCGCTTCGAACAGCAGGCGCAGGTTGAGCACCAGCCCGAGGGTTTCGCTCAGGCGTGCGATCACCTGGGTGGCGGCGATGGAGTTGCCGCCCAGCAGGAAGAAATGATCGTCGGCCCGGACCTGCTCGACCTGCAATTGCTCCCGCCAGACCTGACCGATGAGGGCTTGCAACTCGGAGGCCGGGGCGGGTTCGTCAGCCACGTCTGCTTCGGCTGACGGGAACTGTGCGTAACTGTCCAAACTGCCGTCGGCCAACCGGATGCGGCAGGCCGAGCGCTGCAACTTGCCGCTGGAGGTCTTGGGCAGCGCGCCGGGATTGAGCAGCACCACCACGCTCGGGGCTTGCTGGCAGGCCTCGGCCACGGCCTGGCGAATGGCGGTGATCAAGGCTTCGGGTGGCAGGATTTTCTGCACGCTGCGACTGATTTCCGCAGCGATGCCGATGCCCTCCCCGCCGTTGTCGTTGACCGCGAACGCCGCCACCCGGCCCTTGCGCACCACCTCCACTTCGCGCTCGATGGTTTGCTCGATGTCCTGGGGATAGAGATTGTGCCCGCGCACGATCAGCAGGTCTTTCAGGCGACCGGTGATGAACAGTTCGCCGCCGCGCCGGAAACCCAGGTCGCCAGTGCGCAGCCAGGTCCGGCCGTCGTGCTGGACAAAGGTTTTGGCACTGGCTTCAGGGTTGCGCCAGTAACCCAGGGCGATGCTCGGCCCGGCGGCCCAGACTTCACCGACCTGATTGTCGGCCAACGGCTGCAACGTGGCGGGCTCGACGATCAGCACCGCGTGCCCGGGCTGGCTGACACCGCAACTCATCACCGCGCTGCCCTGCCCCGGCTCGGCCCGGTTCTGCGCCAACGCCGCGTCATCCACTCGCAACGAAGGAATGCCGTGGCGGCGCGGCGTGCCGGCGACGAACAAGGTCGCTTCGGCCAGGCCATAGGAGGCCATGAAATTGTCCGGCGTGAAGCCGCACGGAGCGAATTTCTCGGCAAAACGCTCCAGGGTGTCGAGGCGGATCGGCTCGGAGCCGGAATAGGCCACGCGCCAGCCGCTCAGGTCGAGACGGTTCAGGGCCGAATCACTGACCCGTTCGCTGCACAACCGATAGGCGAAATCCGGGCCGCCGCTGATGGTGCCACCGTACTCGCTGATCGCTTCGAGCCAACGCAGGGGACGGGCCAGGAAATAAGCCGGGGACATCAATACGCAAGGGACGCCGCTGAACACCGGCTGCAACAGACCGCCGATCAGGCCCATGTCGTGGTACAGCGGCAGCCAGCTGACGATGACGTCGTCGGGGTTCAGGTCGATGCCGAAGCCATGGCGGATCAGCAGTTCGTTGGCCACCAGGTTGCCGTGACTGACCTGCACCCCCTTGGGCAGCGCGGTGGAGCCGGAGGTGTATTGCAGAAAGGCGATGTCATCGTCCTGCAGCGTCGGCATCCGCCATTGCCCGGCGTGGGCCGGGTCGAGGGTATCGACGCACAACACCGGCGGTGCCGACTCGATGGCTTGCAACGGCTCGCGCAGATCGCTGCTGGTGAGCAGCAGGCGCGGTTCGGCGTCGGCGATGATCGACAGCAGGCGCTCCTGATGGTGGCGACGGGCGGACTCCGGCGGATAGGCCGGCACCGCGATCACCCCGGCGTAGAGGCAGCCAAAGAACGCCGCGACGTAATCCGGGCCACTGGGAAACAACAGCACGGCGCGATCGCCCTGCGCCGCTTCGGCCTGCAAGGCGCCGGCGATGGTCCGGGCGCGCAGGTCCAGGTCGCGATAACTCAACACCACACCCTGCCCAGGGGTGTCGGCAAGGAAGCGCAGGGCCACCCGGTCCGGCGTCAACGCGGCGCGGCGCTGGAGGGCATGAGCCAGGGTGCTGGGGAGTTCGAACGCGTCGGTCATGGGGGTTTCCTGCCTGAATTCGGCTTGCAAGTTGTCCCCCATGGAACGGATAGCCACGGCAAATAATTAGTCGGGCAGCCGACTCACCGAGGCATGCAGCCAAGCAGCCAGCTGCCAGGCACCGCGGCAATGGGTCGCGGCGCCGAGGCTGGACTTTGTCACATCAATAATTCTTCTTCTCAATTGACAATCATTATCATTAAGCCTAATTTGGCGCTCGATGTGTAGGACGGGTCCGGCATCCGGACGTCCCGCTAACTTTTTGCAGCAAGGTGAATTCCATGACGGAACAAGTATCCACAAGCAGGTGCGACTCACCGTTACTCCAGGCGTTCGTCGATAACCGACTGATCCTGGTCAAGATCGCGGCGCGTATTACCGGTTGCCGGTCCCGCGCGGAAGATGTGGTGCAGGACGCTTTTTTCCGGCTGCAATCGGCCCCACAGATCACCTCCTCGTTCAAGGCGCAACTCAGTTATCTGTTCCAGATCGTGCGCAACCTGGCGATCGACCACTACCGCAAGCAGGCGCTGGAACAGAGATACTCGGGGCCGGAGGAGGAAGGGTTGAACGTGGTGATCCAGGGTGCTTCGCCAGAAACCTCCCATATCAACTTCTCCACGCTGGAGCACATCGCCGACGCGCTGACCGAACTGCCCAGCCGCACCCGCTATGCCTTCGAGATGTACCGCCTGCACGGCGTGCCGCAGAAGGACATCGCCAAGGAACTGGGGGTCTCGCCGACCCTGGTGAACTTCATGATCCGCGACGCCCTGGTGCATTGCCGCAAGGTGTCGGGGGTTCGGGGGGATACTTTCGCCCGTCGGTGACTTGTGGTGGTTTTGCCGACCTTATCGCGAGCAAGCTCGCTCCCACAGTGGATCTTCAGTGACCACAAAACTGTGGGAGCGAGCTTGCTCGCGATAAGGCCATAAGGCCTTACATCAACCCACACCGATCAAAAAACCGCTCACGCCCCAGGATCATCAGCGCCGCGCGCTTGTGGGGGAAATCGAATTCCTTTTCACAATGGAAGCACTGGTTGTGCAGGTGCCCGATCATCCGCGCATTGTCGGCCCGGGGCTCGGCGACCACGCGTTGGGTGCGCGGATCGTCCAGGAACAGGTAATGCACCAGCGCCGACAACCAGCTCGCCACCTTGTGCGGCCCGCGGTGCTGTTCTTCGCCCACCAGCATGTGGATACCGCGATCATAGTGGTCGGCCTCATAGAACGGCGCGATCCGATCCTCCTTGGCCCAATAGGCTTCGAAGTAAGCGAACGGCTGGTCATCGAAGCAACCGATCAGGGTCAAGACCCGGGGATCGGCCTGCAGCTTGCCCAGGTACTCGCGATGCTGTTCCAGGCTGCCCTCCTCCTGCCAGAAGCTCGCCACTCGCGGGCTGTTCTGCCAGCGATTGAAACGCTCAAGGTCCTGCTCGATTTCCAGGGTGCGCAAGGAGACCCAGGCCCCCAGCCGCGCATCGAAACGTCGATACACCTCGCCACGCGGCTTCATGGGCCGGCGCGGATGGCGGCGGCCATCGGTGATGACCATCTGTTGCGGGTAACTGCCGCTGAACGATTCCCCCAGCCAGGGCTGCGGCAATTGCCAGAACATCGTGCGCTCGCAGCGGTATTCACCGGCACGCTCCGTAAGCGTCAATAAACCGCTGAGCAAGGCTTCGCCGGGGCGCTCGCCGAGGTGCCAGGTCAGGTGCTGACACTCGGGATCCCGGGCAAACAGCCAATAGCAGGCCGCCCACAGCGCCGGACCCACCGGGCGGTCGTTGATTTCCTGCAAATGCACATGCAACTCGGGACCGCGCACAAGGCGCAGCCGGATCAGCGGCGCGCCTTCGAGCATCAGGCTCAGGTGGCGTTCGGTTTCATCGGCGCCGAGGCGACGGCCACCGGGCAAGGGCAGCGTCGTCGGGTGGTTGAGGTTGGACATGGGAGCGGCTCGCGTATTCGTCGGTAGTCAACGTGTGACGTGAGCCGGGGCGGGAAATTTAGTGTCGCCCTCAATGGAAATGCGTGGAGACCAGCTGGATCTGATAGGGCTGGAAAATCTTCAGCATCTGACCGTTATCCCGCAGCGTTTGCAGCAACTGTGCGAACGCTTCGCTGGAAATGGGCGCCTGTGGCCGGATCAGCGCGTAATGGTGGTAAATCTGGTCGATGCGTTCAGACACCAGCAGTTGCGGGCCGACTTCGGGATTGCGCAACACGTAATCGTTGAGGTACGAACGGGTCACCAGGGCGATATCCGCCCGCCCGCGCAAGACCATCAGCAGATTGCTGTCGTGGGAATACGTCAGCGTGGCGTTGTATTGACCGGCGAGAAACTTGGGGTCGGCGTTGAATTCGGCAAAGGCGTAGTGATAACCGCTGAACAGCGCCAGGCGCTTGCCCCTGAGGTCGGCGAAATAACTTTGCTGGCGCTCCGGCTGGCGCTGGGCGACGAAGACTTCGGCATCTTCCAGGCCCATGTCCACCGACGTGTGCGGCACATCCTGCCAACCCCATTCGGGGTTCTCGAAAATTGCCATGTCGACCCGGCCCTGCTTGAAATCATTGAACCGGCGCGGGATCGACGTCGGCACCAGGACGAACTGATAGTCGTTTTGAGACTGGTTCAAGGCCTCCACCATCTGCGGCAGCAGGCCGGTGTCGGCACCGTTCTCGGGACGAACGGTATAGGGTGGAAAATGTGCCGCGCCGATCCGTACCAATTGCGCCGCCTCGATCGGCAACGCCAGGAAAACGGCCAGAGTGGCCAGCAGCACACGGGAGGTCATCCCCATCGGCGAAAACGTCAAGATAACCCACTCCCCAAAAGTCCCCATCACTACAATCAAGCTAGGCGGTTTCAGCCGCTTAGCCAGCCAGGCGGCCATTTAAAGCGCCGTTCGATTATTGTTTTTCTTCAAGCACCAGGATCAGGGCCTGCTCGGCCAGTTCATCGAGGCTCAGGCTGCCTTCGGTGCGAAACCAGGTGGTGGTCCAGGACAACGCCCCCGTGAGGAACCGCCGGGTAATGGGCACGTCCCCGCGAATATACCCGGCCTCCTTGGCCTGGCCCAGGACCTCGAGCCACAAGTCTTCATACGTATCACGCAGGGCCAGCACGTGCCGCTGTCCGTCCGGCGAGAGCGAACGCCATTCATAGACCAGCACCGCCATGGCCTCGCCAGTGCCGCCCATGATCGACTGCAATTCGCAGCGAATCAGCGCCAGCACCCGCTCGCGCACGCTGTCGGCCTCGGCCAGGGCCGCACGCATCAACGCGGTGTTGTAGCGGATGGTCTCTTCCATCACCGCCCGCAGGATGTCGTCCTTGCTCTTGAAATGATGAAAGATGCTGCCCGACTGGATGCCCACGGCACTGGCCAGGTCGCGTACCGTGGTGCGTTCGAAGCCCTTGTTGCGAAACAGGTGGGCGGCGGTCTGGAGCAGTTTGCCGCGCGCACTGTCCGGGTCGGTCAGTTGCCCGTTGTCGACCAGCTCACGCATCACGCCCAGGGCTTTTTGCTCATCCACCCATTCTCTCCTACAGTCGATCAACCAACGCGCCGCCACTGCACAGCAAACCATCGGTGGCGCGGGCAATTTAAGCCGAGCGAAGCAGCCAAGCAAGCGCTCGGCCAGAAGAACCGGCGGTCGTTTACAAACCAAGCGCTTGCTTGGTAGTCTCGAATCGCCTTTGCCGGAGGGAACGCCATGCCCAAAAAGATCCGAATCGGTTGCGCCAGCGCCTTTTGGGGCGATACCTGCACGGCGGCGGCGCAGCTGGTCGAGGGCGGTGCGCTGGATTACCTGGTGTTCGACTATCTGGCCGAAGTCACGATGTCGATCATGGCCGGGGCGCGCCTGAAAGACGCTTCGAGCGGCTATGCCACGGACTTCGTCGAGGTCCTCACCCCGCTGCTTCAGCGTTTGCACGACGATGGGATCCGCGTCATCAGCAACGCCGGCGGGGTCAATCCCCAGGCCTGTGCAAGGGCTTTGCAAGCAGCCTGCGACCAGGCCGGCGTAGCGTTGAAGATTGCCGTGCTGCTGGGCGATGACCTGCAACCGCAACACGAACGGCTCGCCGCCCAGGGCATCGGCGAGATGTTCAGCGGCGAACCCCTGCCTCCCGCGTGTGTGTCCATCAACGCCTACCTCGGCGCCCCCGGCATCGTCGAGGCGCTGCGCCTGGGCGCCGATGTGGTGATCACCGGCCGCGTGGTGGACAGTGCCGTGGTCAGCGCCGCCCTGGTGCATGAGTTCGGCTGGGCCTGGGACGATTACGACAGGTTGGCCCAGGCCGCGCTCGCCGGGCATCTCATCGAGTGCGGTGCCCAGTGCACAGGCGGTAATTTTACCGACTGGCAGGCAGTGCCGGATTACGAGCACATCGGCTTTCCCATCGTCGAAGTCAGCGCCGATGGTCAGTTCATTGTCACCAAGACCGAAGGCAGCGGCGGGCTGGTCACGCCGCTGACGGTCGGCGAGCAGTTGCTCTACGAAATCGGCGACCCGCAAGGTTACCTGCTGCCCGACGTGATCTGTGATTTCAGCCAGGTCAGGTTGATCCCGCAGGGCAAGCATGCCGTGCGCGTCCACGGGGCCAGGGGCCTGCCGCCCGGCGACCGGTACAAGGTCTGCGCCACCTGGCTGGACGGCTGGCGCTGCACCGCCACCTGCCTGATCGCCGGCATCGATGCGGTGGCCAAGGCCGAACGGGTCAGCCAGGCGATCGTCGCCAAGACCTCGCAGCTGTTGCACCAACGTGGCTGGGCACCCTACAGCGACGTGAACGTCGAACTGCTGGGCAGCGAAGCCACCTATGGCCAGCACGGCCGGCGCCGGGACAGCCGTGAGGTGGTGATCAAGCTGGCGGTACGGCACCCGGATAAACAGCCGCTGCTGCTGTTTTCCAGGGAAATCGCCCAGGCCGCCACTGGCATGGCGCCGGGACTGACCGGCCTGGTCGGTGGCCGGCCGACGGTGTCGCCGTTGATTCGCCTGTTCTCGTTCCTGATCGATAAAACCACCTGCCGGCTCGCCATCGAACTCGACGGCCAGCGCCACCCTTGCCCCCTGCCCGCTTTCGAACCGCTGCACACCACCGATCTGCCGGTCGCCCCGGCCCCGCCCAAACCCCAGGGCCGGGCCGACGCCAGCGTGCCGCTGATCAAACTGGCGGTGGCGCGCTCCGGCGACAAGGGCAACCACAGCAACATTGGCGTGATCGCCCGGGAACCCGAATACCTGCCCTGGATCGCCGAGGCGCTGACCCCGGAGGTGATGGTCGACTGGATGAGCCACGTGCTCGACCCGCTGCTGGGCCGGGTCGAACGCTGGTACCTGCCGGGCACCCACAGTTTGAATTTCCTGTTGGAAAACGCCCTCGCTGGCGGCGGTGTCGCCAGCCTGCGCATCGATCCCCAGGGCAAGGCGTTCGCCCAGCAACTGCTGGAGATTCAGATACCGGTGCCGCAACACATTGCCTATCAGGTCGGCTAAGGGCGGTCGCCATGGCAAATAACACGAGGAGTCTGCATGCCAGTCATCGAATCGCACCTGGATCCCCACAGCGCTGACTTCGCACGCAACCACGCGGCGATGCTGGCCGGTGTCGAACAACTGCGCCAACTCGAACGGGCCGTGCTGGCGAAAGCCGCCCAGGCCCAGGACAAGTTCGACCAGCGCGGCCAACTGTTGCCACGCCAGCGCCTGAACCTGCTGCTGGACCCCGGCGCACCGTTCCTCGAGCTGGCGAGCCTGGCCGGCTACAAACTCCATGACGACAAGGACGGCAGCCAGGCCGGCGGCGGCCTGATCGCCGGGATCGGCTACGTGTCCGGGGTGCGGGCGCTGGTGGTGGCCAACAACAGCGCGATCAAGGGCGGCACGATTTCCCCCAGCGGTTTGCACAAGACCCTGCGCCTGCAACAGATCGCCATGGAAAACAAACTGCCGGTCATCACCCTCGCCGAAAGTGGCGGCGCCAATCTCAATTACGCGGCGCAGATTTTCGTCGAAGGCGCGCGCTGCTTCGCCAATCAGGCACGCATGTCGGCCATGGGCCTGCCGCAGATCACCGTAGTGCATGGCTCGGCCACGGCCGGTGGCGCTTATCAGCCGGGTTTGTCGGATTACGTGGTGGTGGTGCGCGACAAAGCGCGGCTGTTCCTGGCCGGGCCGCCGTTGCTCAAGGCCGCGACCGGCGAAGTGGCCAGCGAGGAAGAACTGGGCGGTGCGCTGATGCACGTGCAAGTGGCCGGCACCGCCGAATACCTGGCGGAGAACGACGCCGATGGCATACGCCTGGCCCGGGAAATCCTCGACTTGCTGCCCTGGAACGCACAATTGCCGCCCCAGCCCGAACGGACCTGGACGGAGCCGCTCTACCCCGCCGAGGAATTATTGGGACTGGTGCCCGACGACCCGAAGAAACCCTATGACGTGGTGGAAATCATCGCCCGCATCGCCGACGGCTCGCATTTCCTGGCCTTCAAAAGCGAATTCGACACCCAGACGATTTGCGGCCACCTGCACATTCGCGGCCATGCCTGCGGCCTGATCGGCAACAACGGCCCCATCACGCCACAGGGCGCGGCCAAGGCCGCGCAATTCATCCAGTTGTGCGATCAGAGCCGCACGCCGCTGCTGTTCTTGCACAACACCACCGGGTTCATGGTCGGCACCGAGTCGGAGCGACAAGGGGTGATCAAGCATGGCGCCAAGATGATCCAGGCCGTGGCCAATGCCCGGGTGCCCAAGCTGACCGTCGTGGTGGGCGGCTCCTATGGTGCCGGCAACTACGCCATGTGCGGCCGCGGGCTTGACCCGCGCTTCATCTTCGCCTGGCCCAACAGCCATACCGCCGTGATGGGCGGCGCCCAGGCCGGCAAGGTCCTGCGGATGGTCACCGAGGCCACGCAACTCAAGAACGGCCTGAGCCCCGACCCGAAGATGCTGGACCTGCTCGAGCAAACCACCGCGCAGAAACTCGACAGCCAATCCACTGCTCTCTACGGCAGCGCCAGCCTGTGGGACGACGGGCTCATCGACCCGCGTGACACCCGCACACTGCTGGGTTACCTGCTGGACATCTGTCACGAAGCCGAGCAGCGCCCCTTGCAAGCCAACAGCTTCGGCGTGGCCCGTTTCTGAGGACGCTCCACGGCTCACAGGAGAACAATAAAATGATCTTCACCCAGGAACACGAAGCACTGCGGCGCACCGTCCGCCAGTTTGTCGACCACGACATCAATCCCTACGTCGACGAATGGGAGCGGGCCGGGCGTTTCCCCATCCACGAGATTTTCCGCAAGGCCGGCGAGCTGGGCCTGCTGGGTATTTCCAAGCCGCAAGCCTTCGGCGGCATGGGCCTGGACTACAGCTATTCGATCGTCGCGGCAGAGGAATTCGGCACGATTCATTGCGGCGGCGTGCCGATGTGCATCGGCGTGCAGACCGACATGTGCACCCCGGCCCTGGCCCGTTTCGGCTCCGACGCGTTGCGTGAAGCGTTCCTGCGCCCGGCCATTCGCGGCGAACAGGTGGGCTGCATTGGCGTCTCGGAAGTCGGTGCCGGCTCCGATGTCGCCGGCCTCAAGACCACGGCGCGCAAGGACGGCGACGACTACGTCATCAACGGCAGCAAGATGTGGATCACCAATGCGCCGAGCGCTGACTTCATCTGCCTGTTGGCGAATACCTCGGACGACAAGCCCCACGTCAACAAATCGCTGATCATGGTGCCGATGCGCAGCGCCGGCATCAGCCTCGGCCAGCACCTGGACAAACTCGGCATGCGCAGCTCGGAAACCGCCCAGGTGTTTTTCGACGACGTGCGGGTGCCACAACGCAATCGCATCGGCCAGGAAGGCGCCGGGTTCATGATGCAGATGCTGCAATTCCAGGAAGAACGCCTGTTCGGCGCGGCCAACATGCTCAAGGGCCTGGAGCATTGCATCGACAGCACCATCGAGTACTGCAAGGAGCGCAAGACCTTCGGCACGGCCCTGATCGACAACCAGGTGATCCACTTCCGCCTGGCGGAACTGGCCAGCGAAATCGAATGCCTGCGGGCGCTGGTCTACCAGGCCACCGAGCAGTACATCCACGACCAGGATGTCACGCGACTGGCCTCGATGGCCAAGCTCAAGGCCGGACGCCTGGCCCGGGAAACCACCGACAGTTGCCTGCAATACTGGGGCGGCATGGGCTTCATGTGGGACAACCCGGTGGCCCGGGCCTATCGCGACGTGCGGCTGGTATCCATCGGCGCCGGCGCGGACGAAATCATGCTGGGCATCATCTGCAAGCTCATGGGCATTTTGCCAGGGAAGAAAAAATGAGTACATCGCCCGCCAGACCGCCATCGCAAGCAAGCTCGCTCCCACATTTTCACCGTTCACTGTGGGAGCGAGCTCGCTCGCGATGAGGCCCGAACAGACACCACAAAAAACCAGGAATAGCCCCATGCCCGCCTTCAGCAAAATCCTCATCGCCAACCGCGGCGAAATCGCCTGTCGCCTCCAGCGCACCGCCCAGGCCCTGGGTTATCGCACGGTGGCTGTGTTCAGCGAGGCCGACGCCGATGCGCTGCACGTGCGCATGGCCGATGAAGCCGTACTGATCGGCCCGGACCCGGTGCAGCAGTCCTACCTCGACCCCTTGGCCATTCTCGAGGCGGCCCGGCGCAGCGGCGCCGATGCGATCCACCCCGGCTACGGCTTCCTTTCGGAGAATGCGGGGTTCGCCCACGCCTGCGCGCAGGCCGGCCTGGTTTTCATCGGCCCCAGCCCCGAGGCCATCGAGTTGATGGGCAGCAAGCGCCGGGCAAAAATCGCCATGATCCAAGCCGGTGTTCCCTGCATCGCCGGTTACCAGGGCGCCGCCCAGGACGACGACACGCTGCAGCGCGAAGCCGGGCGCATCGGCTACCCGCTGATGATCAAGGCCAGTGCCGGTGGCGGCGGCCGCGGCATGCGCCTGGTCCAGCGCGCCGAGGACCTGCTGGAGCAGTTGCGCAGCGCACGCTCGGAAGCCCTGCACGGCTTCGGCAGCGACGAGTTGATCCTCGAACAAGCCTTGATCGATCCGCGGCATGTGGAAGTGCAGATCTTCGGCGACCACCACGGCCAGTTGATCCACCTGGGCGAACGGGACTGTTCGATCCAGCGGCGCCACCAGAAAATCATCGAGGAAGCGCCCTGCCCGGTCATGACCGCCGACCTGCGCCGGGCCATGGGCGAGGCGGCACTCAAGGCCGGGCGCGCAGTGAATTACGTCGGTGCCGGGACCGTGGAATTCCTGCTCGCGGCGGACGGTCGGTTTTACTTCCTGGAGATGAACACGCGCCTGCAGGTCGAACACCCGGTCACCGAGTTGATCACCGGCCTGGACCTGGTGGCCTGGCAATTGGACGTCGCCGCTGGCAGGCCGCTGCCCCTGCGCCAGGAGCAGGTGACGTTCAGCGGTCATGCCTTGCAAGTGCGGTTGTACGCCGAAGACCCAGCTGCGGATTTCCTGCCCCAGAGCGGGCGCTTGGTTGGCTGGGAGCCCCCCATCCGCGCCGGTGTGCGAGTCGACCATGGCCTGCTGCAGGGCCAAGCCATCACGCCGTTCTACGATTCGATGCTGGGCAAACTCATCGTCCACGGCGCCACCCGCGACGAAGCACGCCGCAACCTGTTGCGAGCGGTGGAGGATTGCGTGCTGCTTGGGGTCCAGAGCAACCAGCGCTTGCTCGCCGGCTTGCTGGCGCATCCGCAGTTCATCGACGGCGACTTCAGCACCGGCTTCATCGGCCAATATTTTGTCAATCATGCGGCGCTTCTGCCCGTTGAGCCCTCGGCCGAACAACTGGCTATCGCCACGGCGGCGTTTTATCAGGCATCGCAGGCATGGCATGCACCCGGCCTGGGCGGATGGCGCAACAGCATCGGCACGGCGCTGCAGTATCGGATCGGCGTCGGGGAGCGCGACTGGGAGCTGAGCCTTGAAACCCAAACCGACGGGACACTGAACATCCACAGTGCCGGGCGCTTGATCGAACTGAGGCTGCTCGACGTTGGTGCCCAGGGCGCAACGCTGGTCATCGACGGGATTGGCCAGCGCCATGCCTGGCGCCTCGAAGGTCATGATCTCTGGCTGTCCACCCGCCCCGGCGGCCTGCACCTGCAAGACCGGACCCTGGCCCCCGTCGCCAGCAAGGCCAGTGCCGGTGCCAGTACGCTCCTGGCGCCCATGGACGGTGCCATTGTCGAGGTACTGGTCAGCGAAGGCAGCCCGGTGCGCCAAGGCCAACTGCTGATGGTGCTCGAAGCGATGAAAATGGAGCACCCACTCAAGGCAGGCATCGACGGGGTGGTCAGGCAATTGCAGGTCACACAGGGTGATCAGGTGAGAAAACGCCAGGTTTTGTTGCGCGTTGAAACAGCCCCCTAGTCGGATGCCTGGGGTTTGACTACGCTCAAACCCATCAGCATGCCGATACCGGGAACACTGCAATGCCTCACTGGCTGGTGATTGATCTGGAGGCCACCACCGATGAAGGTGGCTGGCCGGTAACCGAAATGGAAATTATCGAGATCGGCGCCACGCTGGTGAGTCGTGACGGCCGCGAAGTGGATCATTTCCAGCGCTTCGTGCGGCCCCTGAGACGACCGCTGCTCACGCCTTTCTGTCGCGAATTGACCCACATCACCCAGGCCAATATCGACGGCGCCGCGCCCTTGACCGAGGTCTGGCCGGCGTTCGAGCGCTGGCTGGCGCCGTATCATCCGAAGCTGGAAAGCTGGGTCAGTTGGGGCGACTACGACCGCCAGCAACTGCTTCAGGAATGGCAGCGCCAGCAGTTGCACAGTGTCCTCGCCCAAGTGCCGCACATGAACCTCAAGCAACGCTTCGCCAAGGCCCGCCGGCTGGAACGACCGCTGGGGCTCAATGGCGCGCTGCAACTGGCGGGCCTGCAATTTTGCGGGCAACAGCACCGCGCCCTGGAAGATGCCCGCAATACCGCGCGGTTGTTGCCCCTGGTGCTTCCGGGTTGAGCGGCGCTCGCCTCCCGGCGCGGCAGATGACGAATGTTGCAGCCTTGTGCATACTGACCGGCCTTTTTCAGCCCCTTTTTTCGAGGAATCGCCATGTTTAAAGTCAACGAGTACTTCGATGGCACCGTCAAGTCGATCGCTTTTGGCACTGCCGAAGGCCCCGCGACCATCGGCGTCATGGCACCGGGCGAATATGAGTTCGGCACGGCCCAACGGGAAATCATGCACGTCGTCTCCGGCGCCCTGACCGTGAAGCTGCCCGACAGCATCGATTGGGAAACCTTCGCGGCCGGCAGCCAGTTCAATGTACCGGCCAACAGCAAGTTCCAGCTCAAAGTGGCCGTCGACACCGCTTACCTGTGTGAATATCGCGGCTGATTCGGCACACTGCAAAGCGGGGGCACAGTTACCCCTGTGGCGAGGGAGCTTGCTCCCGCTGGACGCGCCAGCGTCCCCTGCGGCTAGCAAGAGGGGCTGCTTCGCAGCCCAGCGGGAGCAAGCTCCCTCGCCACAAAAGCTAGAAAAGCTGTTGCCAGATAAACAAAAATGCCCGGGTCATTGGACACGGGCATTTTTATTCACGGTTCTGTTTATTCGAGCACTTCAACCGGCATGCCGACCTCAAGCCGACCGTTGCTGTCGTTGACCAGATTCTGGCCGAACATCGCACCGTCCGGCGTCGAACGGTACTGCTGCAACGTGGCAAAGGGTTCGCGATTCGGATCGCGTTCGCCGGTGTGCGGATCGACCATGGTCATGATGCAACGCGAGCAGGGTTTGACCAGCCGGAACTCCACCTCGCCGATACGAATACGCTTCCAACCGTCCTCGGCAAACGCCTCGCCGCCCTCCACCACCAGGTTGGGACGAAAGCGCAACATCTCCAGCGAGCGGCCGACCCGGCTCGACAGGTCCTGCAATGAGGCCTGGCCAATCAGCAGCAGGGGGAAACCATCGGCAAAGGCGACCTTGTCGTCATCCTTGCCATAACCGGCGGCGGTGGTGCGCGCCAGTTCCACCGGCACATGCACCAGCCGCGTGGGGTTGCCGATGAATTCGCTGACCCAGGCCGCAGCCTCATCACCGGCATCCGGCACACGCAAGGTGTCACGCCAGATGATCACGCCGCGCCGTCGTTCTTGCTGGGTGGATGGCAGCGGCACGTCGATGGCGCCATGGCCCGGCGCGCTGAGCGTCAGGCCACCCGCCTCGTTCCACAAGGCCGAGAGCTGGCTCATCTTCGCCACGGCGCGCTGGGTCAGGAACCGCCCCGTACCCTCGTCCACCAGCATCCAGCGCCGATCACCGTCCAGCCCTAGCTTGTCCAGGCAAATCTGCTGCAGGGGCTGGCCCTTGCCGGACTTCAACGGATACCGATACAGCGCGCTCAGCCGCAACATGGTCACCTTCCCCGGTGGCAAAAAATGCCACCTTATACGAGCCGGCCATTGAAGCAAACCACCATCGGTTTCAGTCGAGCATCAGCCGCTGACGCACCACATCGACCAGCTTGTCCGGCTGGAATTTGGAGAGGAAGTTGTCGCAACCGACCTTCTTGACCATCGAATCGTTGAAGCTGCCGGACAAAGAGGTGTGCAGTACGACATAGAGCCCACGCAAACGCGGGTCGTTGCGGATTTCGGTGGTCAAGCGGTAGCCGTCCATTTCCGGCATTTCCGCATCGGTGAAGATCATCAGCAATTTGTCGGTCATGACCTCGCCGGTATCGGCCCAGGCCTTGAGCATGTTCAGGGCCTTCAGGCCGTCGCTGGCGATGTGCATTTTCACACCCAGTTGGCCCAGGGTGTCGCGCAATTGCGAGAGCGCGACGTTGGAGTCGTCCACCAGCAGCACTTCGCGGCCACGGGCGCGCTCCAGCACCGGGTCTTCGAGTTTGTCCCGGGAGACCTTGGCGTTGTAAGGCACGATTTCGGCCAGGACTTTTTCCACGTCGATGATTTCCACCAACTGATCGTCCACCTTGCTGATGGCGGTCAGGTAGTGCTCGCGGCCGGCGCTGGTCGGCGGTGGCAGGATGGCTTCCCAGTTCATGTTGACGATGCGGTCGACACCGCCCACCAGGAACGCCTGAACCGAACGGTTGTATTCGGTCACGATAATGGTGCTGTTGGCGCCCGGCACCAGCGGACGCATGCCAATGGCTTGGGACAGGTCGATCACCGGCAGCGTCTGGCCTCGCAGATTGACCACGCCGCACACGAACCGGTGGCGTTGCGGCATCAGGGTCAACTTCGGCAGTTGCAGGACTTCCTGGACCTTGAACACGTTAATGGCAAACAACTGCCGACCCGCCAGGCGAAACATGAGAATTTCCAGGCGATTCTCACCCACCAGTTGGGTTCGTTGATCTACTGTGTCGAGAATGCCGGCCATCGATGACTCCTGGGCTTGTTCGGATGAATCCAATAAAACCGATATCGGCCGCACGAGCCGAATCTTGACCCCGGATAAAATACACACAGGGAATTGATATCACATTAACATCATGCTTTACTGGCTTCACGATTTCATCTGGCATTTACCCCCGCTGCGCGACCCCGGTTTGCGCACTAAGTTCCCCTGTCTAAGGGATTCCCCTAGGCACAATCAGGTCCAACCTGATATTCCCGTTATCCAATAGCCATTAATGTGACGCCATTCTCATTGCTGAACGGAGTCAGGCCTTTGTACGCGACCACAGGACATCGGACCTGCAGCCTTTCGGCCGATCTCACCCGTGTAATCGTTTACGAATTCACCTTCGCTAAACGGCACCGGCGTGTCGTCGCGCGTCCGTCCGCGGTCGACCTTGAGATCCAGCCGTTCGCCATACGCGGTTTCCTTTCGCCTGACATGATGTTGTGGAGATAAGCATGCCGAACGATCGTAGGAACTGGAATCAACGTCTTCCCGAATTTCTGATCGAGGCCGAGACACTGCTGGCCAAGTCAGAGGAATGCCTGAGCCATCTGCAATTGATCAACAATGACAAGGACGCCATCGATTGCATGCTCAGCACCTTGCTGAAACTGGCAAACAAGGCCAATGCCCTGGCGCTGGAAGCCGTTTCGGAGTTTTCCCTGCATATCCATGGCTTGCTCAGCCACGCGCAAAACCACATGGAATTGCATGACCAGGCCCTGGATGCCTTGAAGGATTGCTTCACCCTGATGGCCTGGCAATTGGAACTGGTCGATCACACCACCGGCCAGTTGAGCCTGGACAACAGCGAACAAACGTCCTTGATCGAGGCATTCGCTTTCCAGGTCGGCCAGAGTCCCGACCAGGCATTGGCCGCGTCACGTCCGCTGGCGTTGGTGTCTTATCCCCAGAAACAAGCCTGATACGATGGCAATGCGCCTGCTCCCTAGCGCTTTCCGGGCACCATGCCGAGCGCGACCAACGATAGGCGAAGTGGTACTATCTCCCGCGTCAGCCACTTCCAGGCAGCGCCGTAATAGCCGCCAACCGAAGCTGCCTTCGACCTGAAACGTTTACCCGACCCGGCCCGTCAGATGAGCTGACCGGCCTGCCCGCAGCGAACATTCATTGGCTCCATCCGCTATGCACGCCAGCCTCAAGTCATTCATCACCTGGCCTCCCTCCCGAGAAAACGCCCGTCGCTTCACATTATTGTTGTGCATGTGCTCGACCCTCGGCTGCCTGCTGACCTACCTGTACGCCCATACGGTGCCGCTGGGCCTGCTGGCGCTGAATGTCGCGGCCTTGAGCTGTGTCTGGATCCACCATCGATTGTCGCGCAAGTCCATCAAGTTCCAGCCCCAGGAGTTGGCCGACCGGTTGCTCGAGGTCCAGGAAAATGAGCGCCATCGGCTCAGCCGCGAATTGCACGACGACATTGGCCAATTGCTGACCGCGGCGAAACTGCAAAGCGAATGGCTCAAGCGGCGGATCCCGGAAGAATTGCAAGGTCAGTGCGCGCTCCTGTGCGAGACCCTGGACGAAACCCTCAACAAGGTCCGCGACGTATCGGCGATCCTCAACCCCAGGGAACTGACCAGCCTGGGGCTTGAGGCCAGCCTGCGGGCGCACCTGCTCAAGACCCTGGCCAACGTCCCGGTGAAGTGGAGCCTCGATTGCCAGCAGCGCATGACGGGCATCCCGGAGGAGATGTCGGTCGCGGTGTTCCGGATCACCCAGGAAGCGGTCACCAATATCTTGCGCCATGCCCGGGCGACGAATCTGCTGGTACGCCTGCAACGCCTGCCCGACGGCCTGACCCTGCTGATCAGCGACGATGGCCAGGGATTTGTCCCGGCCAGCCACCCCGCTCGCGAAGGTCAACGGGGCATGGCCGGCATGTCGGAGCGGGTCGAACAACTGGGCGGCACTCTCAAGGTCGTGAGCGAGGCCGGCAAAGGCACGCACATCGAAGCATGCTTTCCCTGGGCACCGCGTGCCCTGGAGCGAGCCAGCAAGAATAAGGTTCTCCTTTGATTTGTAATTTACTTCTGGTCGATGACCACTCCCTGATCAGGGCCGGCGTACGCGCCCTGGTCATGGATATCCCGGACTATGCCGTGATCGGCGAAGCCAATGACGGCACACAATTGTTGGAGCTGGTAGAACGGCTGAACCCCGACATCGTGCTGCTGGACATTTCCATGAAGGACACCAGCGGCCTGGATGCCTTGCAACAGCTCAAACGGGTGCGCCCACACAGCAAGGTGCTGATCCTGTCGATGCATACGGATCCTGCGCTGATCATGCAGGCGCTGGAATCAGGCGCCCATGGCTACCTGCTCAAGGACACCACCGCCACCGAGCTGAGACACGCCCTGGAAGCGCTGCGCAATGACGAACGCTACCTGAGCCCGGCCATCGCCCACACGGTGATCAACCAGGCGCTGACCCGCGTCCAGAAACATCAGCCGGACCCTGCCCAGACCCATAACCTGACGGCACGCCAGCTGGAAATTCTGCGGTTGATCGTGCGCGGCAAATCCACTCGGGAAATTGCCAATGGGCTGAACCTGAGCGTCAAGACCGTGGAAACCCACCGGGCGCAAGTCATGAAGCGCTTGCAGATCCATGACGTGGCCGGTCTTGTGCTGTTCGCGGTGCGTGAGCAAATCATCAGCCTGGATGACTGAGCGCCGTCGCGCCGCCCAACAGCGGCGAATCGGACGGCAGGTGCAGCCGCAGCGCCTTCGGGCGGACAGTGAAGCGCAGGGTGTCGACCTGCAACGGTTCGCCATCGAGATTGATGTCCAGGCCTCGCGCGACCTTGATTTCCACCCATGGCAAGCGCGCACGGACAAACATGTTGTCGATGCCCAGGCCGCCCGCCAGCAAGTCTTTCAACGTACTGACCACTTCCTGGGGCGCCGGCAGGATGCTGATGTCCAACAACCCATCATCAGCCAACGCTTGCGGGCACAGCACATGGCCTCCCCCCGCCTGCCGGCCATTACCGATGCCCAGCGCAAGCAAATCGCCCTGCCAGTAAAAATCGGGGCCCTGTAACTCACCATAGACGGTACTCAGTTCACTGAATCGAGACAGGCCCGTGAACAGGTAGGCGGCGCCGCCCAAGACCTTCTTGAGATCCTCGGAGGTGTTCGCCGTCACCTGGCTGCCAAAACCGCCGGTGGCCATGTTCAGGAAAATCCGCCCGCCGACTTCACCCACATCAACGGCCTGCGGCACAGTGTCCAATAGATCCAGGGCCTGCGCGGGTTCCAACGGAACACCCGCCGCCCGAGCGAAATCATTGGCCGTGCCCAGCGGCAGCAATACCAGGCTGGCATCGCTGGACTTCTGGGTGATCGCTTCGGCGATATCACGCAAGGTTCCATCACCGCCGCCGGCGATCAGTCGCGTATAACCGGCATCCAGGGCTTCATCGACGCATCGCTGGGCATCACCGGCTTCCCAGGTCAACCGTACCGCCAGCTCCCAGCCTTGTTCGCGCTTGAGCATCACTGCCGAGCGAACCTCTTCGTTGAGCGCTTGCTTGCCATGCAGAATCAACAGCGCCTTGCCTTTGCTCATCGTAGTCTCCGTCATTGGAAGGTTCAGGCATGGGACCGCTCATTGGCGCGAAAAAGCCCGGCGTGTCTCAATTTATTAGACGAGCAGAACGGATGGCCCGATCGACACGCCCTGATTCGAAGAGTTTTCTTACAAGATCTGGCGAATCAGCTCAATTGACCCTCTAGCGGTATTGAGACACCTTGGCTTCATGTTTTGCTGGATCGCTTAAACCCTCATCACACAAGGAAGCATTCTCCCATGGATGGATACGTCACGGCCCGCAGGGGCCGGATCAGTCGCTCGAGCAGTTATGGCCAAGGGGATGGACCATCCCATGCATAACCGTGAATACAAGCTGTCGCCCCGGCAGCTCGCGTCCTTTGGAAGCGGGCGCGCCGATACTCGAAACGAATGCAAAAGTTGCAGTAATCCCGTTGGAGGAATTGATTTGGAACCGCGCGTCGTTGAACTGGAAACTCACCTCAAATACATCCGCAAAGACATGGATGAAATACGCACCGACGTCAAGGTGATCCGCCACAGGCTGGCCTATTCGGCTGGCGCTGCGGCGGTGGTGCTCGGTCTGCTGGGCTGGATCGCCAACAATCGATTCGATCAGTTGGTGATGCTGCTCACGCGATAGAGGTGAGGCGCGCAAAGGCCCGGGCGTCCAACTCGGGCCGGAGAACAGCTGCCAGGTGCTAGCCCAGGACTTCGCTCAAGGGAATGAAGCCCACTTCGTCGCCCTCCACCAGCGTCTGTCCCTCGAGCACCTCGACCAACCCGTCGGCCCAGGCCGCGCTGCGCAGGACACCCGAGCTCTGGTTTCGGTAAATGATCGCTCGACCGTTCTCCATACGGCCTCGCAGGTACTCTCGGCGACCGCCCGCCTTTGGCCAGGCGAAACCGGCCGGCACCTTGAACTTGAGTGGCGCCACCGACTGAACGCCTTGGCGTCGCAATAGGTAAGGCCTTGCCAGCAGGGCGAACGTCACGAGGGTCGAAGCGGGGTTTCCAGGCAGGCCTATGACCGGCACGCCACGGTAATGCCCGAACGTCAGCGGCTTACCCGGTTTGATGGCGAGTTTCCACAGCGCCAGCTCCCCGTCCTCGCGCAAGGCGATACCCAGGAAGTCCGCCTCTCCCACCGATACCCCGCCGGTGGAGAGGATCAGGTCGACATCCGACAACTGTGCCAGGCGCTCACGGGTGGCCGACAAATCGTCGGGCAGGATACCCGCGTCAACCACCTCGCAGCCCATGCGTTGCAGCCAGCCACACAGCAGCACGCGGTTGCTGTTATAGATCTGGCCAGGCCCCAACGCCTGACCGGGCTCGACCAGTTCATCGCCCGTGGACAGGACGGCGACGCGGGCCTTGCGCACCACATCCAGCGATGCACAGCCCAAGGACGCCGCCAAACCCAGCTCGATCGGCCCCAGGCGAGTCCCGGCAGAAAGGACTTGCTCGCCAACGGTGGTCTCCTGTCCCTGGGGACGAATGTTCTGCCCACTGACCATGGGCTCGGTAAACCGCACCCGCTGGTCGCTTTCCACCACGGCGTTTTCCTGCATCTCGACGCAATCGGCGCCGGCAGGGACTGGCGCTCCCGTGAAGATCCGCGCGCAGGTACCAACGGCCAACGGCTCCGGAGCCTGGCCGGCGAAAATCCGCTGGCTGACCACCAATGGCTCGCCGTTCCAGTCCGCCAGCCGCAAGGCATAGCCATCCATGGCGCTGTTGGGCCATGGCGGCAAATCAAGGGTCGATACCAGATCCTCGGCGAGCACTCGCCCTGACGCTGCGGCCAAAGGCAAATGCTCGCGCTGAACGATCGGCGTGGCCGCCGCCATCTCGAGCAGCCGCTCCAACGCCACCTCAACGGCCATCAAGGCACCGGCCTTGCCCGGTTTACCCACGGGATTCACAAGGGGCTGCCTGTTTCAAATGGGCCACGAAGTTGCACGGACGATGCCGCACATCCAATTGTTCGGCCAGGATCCCATCCCATCCGGTACGCACCGCGTTGGTCGACCCCGGCAGGCAACAGACCAGCGTGCCATTGGCCAGGCCCGCCAGCGCGCGGGACTGCACGGTGGAAGTGCCGATGTCGGCCACTGATATCTGGCGGAACAACTCGCCAAACCCATCGACCTGCTTGTCCAGCAGACACGTGACGGCTTCCGGCGTGCTGTCACGCCCCGTGAAACCGGTGCCGCCGGTGATCAGCACCACTTGCACCACGTCTTCGGCAATCCAGGTCGCGACTTGCGCCCGGATCTTGTACAAATCATCTTTGAGCAGGACCCGCGCCGCCAGGTTGTGACCGGCCGCCGTGAGCCGATCGACGAAGACCTGCCCGGACGTATCGGTTTCCAGGGTACGGGTGTCACTGACTGTCAGCACCGCGATATTGAGCGGCACGAAAGGTACATCAGCCTTGGCTTTCATAGGCTCGTCCAGTTGTGGAGGAAACAGCCCGGTGTTATATCACAGCGCCTTATTTTTTCGCCCGTGCGGAGACACGCCATGACCTCGATTACGCCGCTGCCATCCTGCTCCATTCTGCTCTTGGCGGGTGGCCGCGGGCAACGCATGGGCGGTCAGGACAAAGGCCTGGTACAGTGGCAAGGCGAACCATTGATTGCCCATATCCATCGCCAGACCCGCGCCCTGAGCGATGACCTGATCATTTCCTGCAACCGTAATGCACAACGTTATGCAGCGTATGCCGATCAGTTGGTGCATGACGAGGAAGGCGACTTTCCCGGGCCATTGGCGGGCATCCGGGCAGGTCTCAAGGCTGCGAGGCATCCGTATTTGCTGGTGCTGCCGTGCGACGTGCCGCAGGTCGACGCCAGCCTGCTCGACAACATGCGCAGCACGGCCAGCCAGCACCCCGATCAGCCATTGATGGTGCGGCACGGCGAGCATTGGGAACCGCTGCTGTGTGTCATCCCGTTGGCCCTGGCAGCGAGCTTCGAAAAAGCCTGGGGCGAAGGCGAACGCAGCCCCGGTCGAATCATGCGCGCGCTGCACGCCGTTGCCTTGCAATGCCCTGCCGACGATCCGCGGCTGGCCAATCTGAACACCCCGGAGTTACTGGCCCGACATAAAGGCGTGTCAGATTGACACTAGCCAGGAACTTGCGCGCAATGTATACGTCTGAAGGTCAGTAACTTGAAGAATCCATTCGGAGAAACACCATGACACAACGGACCCTCGCCACGTTCATGCTCGCTCTGGGCCTCGCCACCCTTGCCGGGTGCGCTTCGCCAACAGTGATCACCTTGAATGACGGTCGCGAAATCCAGGCCGTCGATACCCCCCATTACGATGAAGAAAGCGGCTTCTACGAATTCGAGCAACTGGATGGCAAGCAGACTCGCGTGAACAAGGATCAGGTTCGTACCGTTAAAGACCTGTAATCTTCAGCGCTACCGCCAGATACGAAAAGCCCGCAACATTTGCGGGCTTTTTTATGCCTGGTCGAAAATCATGGGCACTACCACTGCAATGTAATCTCGCTCTGGAATACACGCTCCTGGCCAGTGACCGGATCGATGAAACGCAGCCCGTGTGCCAGTAGCTTGAGCGGGTTGGCGTAGTCATCCTCGGTATCCCGAAGCACGTCAGGGTAAAACGGATCGTTGCAGATGCTCGCTCCCAGGGCATTCATATGCACCCGCAACTGGTGTTTCTTGCCCGTGACCGGAGACAACCCGTAGCGCCACAGGTCACCGTGTCTTTCCAGCACTTCGATGGTCGTTTCGGTATTGGGCTCACCCGGCCCCTCCTGCATCCGAAAGAACGGCTCACCGTCGATCATCCGGCTTCTATGCACCCGGGGAAAGGTCAACCCAGGCAACGCGCGGGCAATGGCCTGGTAGCGTTTTTCGATCTGCCGCGTCGGGAATAACGACTGATACGCCGAACGGGTGTGCGGATTGGCGGAAAACAACACCAGCCCGGCGGTGTGCCGGTCGATGCGGTGCAGGGGCACCAGATGCGGGTTGTCCAGCCGCCGGATCAGCCGTCGCAACAAGGTTTGCTCGACGTATTCGCCCGCCGGAGTGACAGGCAGAAAATGCGGTTTGTCTGCCACCACCAGATGCTCGTCGGCATACAGGATCGACTCCACCACCGGGATCGGCTTCTCGTCGCGGACCTCACGGAAGTAGTGGATGCGCAGGCCTTCGCGGTACGGCAAATCGACATGGATGGCCTTGCCTTCCCCGTCCAATACCCGGCCCCGGGCGATCCGATCCAGCCACTGCTCGCGACTGATGGCGCTGAAATGCTCGCACAGGCACTCCAGCACCGTCGGCCAGGACCCGGGCGGCAGATACAGCGTACTGGCCTGATGATGAGCGGCGGAAAACGATGAACCGGACATTGAAAACTCTCAGGCGTTTTTGCAGGGCGGCATTATCCGACAGTCGCACCGCTCAGCCCAGCGATGATTGCTCTACGCTGTGACTGACGTCGATTTGGCCGCCGCTTCGGTGAATTCCTTCAACCAGCGCAGCACGTCCACCGCCTCCCAGCGGCCTGGATCGTACAGCGCGTACAGCAACCCCTGGTAACCCACCACATCCAACTGTTTGTGATAGCCGGCACGCTGGAACAACGCTTCGATCTCGGCGAAACAGGTGTTGAAATGCAGTTTATTGAAGGGCGTCTTGCCTTCGGTCACCAAGCCATCCAGGCGTAGCTCCAGGACCGCCTCACGCACAACGTCCGCGGACATCCTGTTTACGCTGCTTTTCAGTTGTTCGACATTGACCAAGGGGATGCACTCCAGATAGCTGTATGAACATACAGTAACCGAAGCTTGCTACTTTCGCCAACCGCTGTCTTGGGAACCGACGGACGCGTCGCTCAACGGAGGAAGGTCACGATCTGTTCAGCCTCGAAGGGCCAGTCCAGCTCGGCACCGGTATCCAGCCTGCGCAACACGGGGATACGCAGACCATAATCGTCCACCCAGGCTTGACGTTCCGAAATGTCCACCAGCTCCACCAACAATCCATGTTCGACGAAAGGCATCAGCACCCCTTCGGCGACCTCACAAAGATGACACCCCAGGGTGCCGAACAACTGGCATTCAGGAAGCATGGCGGGTAGACCCAAAAAACATAGACGGTCATTCTAGGCCCGCCTCGGAAAACCGTCGAGTCGCTGGCTCGCTTCCGGGTGTTTCGGTAAAACGCTGATGCAAATCACTGAACATAAATGCTTTTCCAGCGACGCTGGTCACGTTTTCCCCTCTACGCTGTGCGTTGTAGCCTTGAAGCGGAGTTCCCCTTGTTTGCCAACCTGCTGATCATCCTTGCCTCGTCCCTGGTGGTCATCGCCCTCTTCAGGCGGCTGCGCCTGCCGCCCGTGCTGGGTTATCTCTGTGTCGGGCTGGCGGTCGGGCCTACCGCGCTGGACTGGGTCAACGACAGCGAAGAACTGCCAGACCTGGCCGAGCTTGGGGTGGTGTTCCTGTTGTTCTCGTTGGGGCTGGAGTTTTCCCTGTCGAAAATGCTCGAACTGCGTCGGGTCGTGTTCGGCCTCGGCAGCCTGCAGGTGTTGTGTTCCGGGGCGCTGCTCGCGGGATTGCTGGCCGTGTGCGGCGCGCCGATGATCGCCGCGCTGCTGCTCGGTGCGGGGCTGGCCTTGTCCTCCACCGCCATTGTCAGCAAGGAGTTGACCAGCCTGGGCGAGATCTTCAGCAGCCACGGCCAGAACGCCATTGGCGTGTTGTTGTTCCAGGACGTCGTCGCGGTGCTGCTGCTGACCCTGGTGCCGGTCTTCGCCGGCAGCAGCGAACACCCGTGGTACTGGGCGCTACCGCTGACCCTGGGCAAGACCCTGGTGCTGTTCGGTGGCCTGCTGCTGGCCAGCCGGCTGCTGTTGCCCCGGCTGTTCCATGAGGTGGCGGCGTCCCGGTCCGCAGAACTGTTCGTGCTGCTGGCCCTGGTGATCGTGCTGCTGACGGCATGGCTGACCCATTTGCTCGGCTTGTCGCCGGCCCTGGGGGCTTTCCTGGCGGGCATGTTGCTGGGGGAAAGCCACTACCGGCATCAGATCGAAGCCGACATACGCCCGTTCCGCGACATCCTGCTGGGGCTGTTTTTCGTCAGCATCGGCATGCTGATCGATCTGCGACTGTTGCGCGACGACGGCCTTTTGATCCTGAGCTTGACCCTCGGCTTGATGCTCCTCAAGGGCTGCGTGGTCGCCGCCCTGGTGAAATGGCGCGGCAGTGACGGGGAAACTGCCTGGCGCAGTGGCCTGGCCCTGGCCCAGGGCGGCGAATTCTGTTTTGCCTTGATGGCGCTGATGCAACAGAACCGCCTCATGCCCGCCGACATCAGCGGCCTGCTGCTGGCCGCGACGTTCTGCTCGATGCTGCTGACCCCGCTGTTGCTGCGTGCGGCGCCACGCATCGCCGCGCGCCTGCATCGCAAACCCAACGAAGAGGCGCAACTGGACCAGATCAGCGCACTCAATGCCGGCTTGTCGGATCACGTGGTGATTTGCGGCTATGGGCGCGTCGGCCAGTCCATCGGGCGCTTCCTGCGCCGCGAAGGCCAGGCGTTCGTCGCCCTGGATGACGACCCGGTGATCATCCGGGAAGCCACCGTCGGGGAAAACTGCGTGCATTACGGCGATTCGCGACGGAGTGACCTGCTCGCCGCCGTTGGCTTGAGCCGCGCCAGGCTATTGGTGATCGCGGTGGACAAGACCGACATCGCCATCACCGTGCTCAAGGCGGCCCGACGGATCAACCAACAGGTGCCGATCCTGGTGCGCACCCGAGACGACAGCCAATTGGCCGAATTGCAGGCAGCCGGGGCCAGCGAAGTGGTCCCGGAACTGTTGGAATCGAGCCTGATGCTGGCGTCCCACGCCCTGATCATGCTCGGCCTGCCCGAACAACAAGTCCGGCATCATGTGGATCAGGTCCGTCATGATCGTTATCGCCTGCTCCACGGTTTTTACCCTGGCAACCAGGACAAGGAGCTCTAGTGTCCTGCATCACAAATACTGTGCAACGATCAGTCCTGGCTGACCGCGCCGATCTTGTGAATCGACAGGTCGGCGCCGTAGTACTCTTCTTCCTGGGTCAGGCGCAGCCCCAGCACGGCCTTGACCACGCCATAGACCGCGAACCCACCGGCCAAGGCGACGACAACACCCAGCGCCGTGCCGATCAACTGGCTGATCAGGCTGACCCCACCCAGGCCGCCCAGGGCCCCCTGGCCAAAGACGCCACAGGCAATGCCACCCCAGACCCCGCACAACCCGTGCAGCGGCCAGACGCCGAGCACGTCGTCGATCTTCCATTTGCCTTGGGCCGCCGTGAAGCACCAGACGAACAAGGCACCGGCAATGGCACCGGTGGCCAGCGCCCCCACCGGGTGCATCAGGTCGGAACCGGCACAGACCGCCACCAACCCGGCCAGCGGGCCGTTGTGCAGGAAGCCTGGGTCATTGCGCCCGACAATCAATGCCGCCACGGTACCGCCCACCATGGCCATCAACGAATTGACCGCCACCAGCCCGCTCACCCCAGGCAGGGTCTGGGCACTCATCACGTTGAAGCCGAACCAGCCGACAATCAGGATCCACGAGCCCAAGGCCAGGAATGGAATGCTCGAAGGCGCGAACGCCACCAGGCGACCGTCCCGGTAGCGGCCATTACGCGGGCCGAGCAAAAGCACCGCGGCCAACGCCAGCCAGCCGCCCATGGCATGTACCACCACGGAACCGGCGAAGTCATGGAAACTGGCGCCGAACCGAGCTTGCAACCAAGCCTGCAAGCCAAAATTGCCGTTCCAGACCAGGCCTTCGAAAAACGGGTAGACAAACGCCACGATCAACACCGTGGCGCACAACTGCGGCGCGAACCGCGCACGCTCGGCGATACCGCCGGAAATGATGGCCGGGATCGCGGCGGCAAAGGTCAACAGGAAGAAGAACTTCACCAGGCTGTAGCCATGATCGGTGCTGAGTACCGACGCTGGCTGCAGGAAGGTCACGCCGTAGGAAATCCAATATCCGACAAAGAAGTAGGCCAGGGTCGAGACCGCGAAATCGCTGAGGATTTTCGACAGCGCATTGACCTGGTTCTTCTGTCGGACCGTTCCCACTTCAAGGAACGCGAAGCCGGCATGCATGGCCAGGACCATGACCGCGCCGAGCAGGATGAACAGCGTGTTGGAGCTGTGGACCAGACTGTCCACGGCACTTTGCATATTTTCCATGGTGTTGGCAGACCTGAAAAAGTTGAAAAAAGCACCAAACCGGTTCGCTCGCCCCACGAACGCACCAAGTTGAAACGATTCATTGGCCGCGAGCAGGCCAATGAACTGCTTTGGTGCGTAGATCGGGCAAAAACGAGGTCCCGCTTCGAGGTGCTTCGCGGGTTTTGATTATTTGGTTAAGGTTTTACGAGCTTTCGCCCAGCTTCAGCGCACCGGCACAGGCTGACGCACCAGTACATGGCAGAAGCCTGAGCAAAAGTTGTACCAGCCACTTGCACTGAACCTTCCGACAAGGCTCATACTCGAACGCTTCAGACGTCACTTACGGAGATCCACCCATGGCCAGAACCCAGGCAAAGACTGCTCAAGAAATCCTGATGGAAGATTTTCAGACGCTGGTCAGCGACACGGAGCGCTTGCTCGATCACACCGCGACGCTGGCAGGCGATCAGGCCGATGCGCTGCGCGGCCAGATCCACGAAACCCTCCTGCGCGCCCGCGAAACGCTCAAGCTGACCGAAGACTCCATGCGCGAACGCGGCCAGGCTGCTGTAGTCGCCACCGAGGAGTACGTACAGGCCAACCCTTGGCAATCGGTAGGCATTGCCGCGGGCGTTGGTTTTCTGATCGGTCTGTTGGCGACACGGCGCTGATCATGGGTATCGACGAATCCGGCTCGTCCGAAGCGGGCACTCAACCCACAGCGCGCCGCCTGGGCGCCGCGTTTCTTGGCTTGCTGCACAGCCACGTCGAATTGTTCGGCATGGAGTTGCAGGAACAGAAGGCACGCACCGTCAGCCTCCTGCTGTTCGCCGGCCTGGCGCTGGTGTTCGGCCTGCTGCTGTTGGTCGGGCTTTCGGCGCTGGTGCTGATCCTGGTATGGGACACCTATCGTCTGTCGGGCATTATCGGCCTGTGCCTGTTCTACCTGCTGGCGGCCCTGTTCTGCGGTCTGCGGCTCAAGGCAGCGATCTATGACGAGTCCTCTCCTTTCAACGCCACCCTCGAAGAACTGGCCAATGACCGGGAGCGCCTGCTGCCATGAGCCTGCCTGATATTCCTCAAGCCCGGACACGACAGGAAATGCGCAAGGCACTGGTGCGCCTGCGCATGGAAATGCATCGCCAGGAGATCCGTCAGGAGACACGCCAATTGCTGCAACCCTTGCATCGGGTGCGCGGCTTGACGCAAAGCTGGCACGAAGGTTTCGGCATCAAGCATGCGCCACTGTGGGGCGTGGCGGCAGTGTCCCTGCTCGGCTTCTTCACCGGCAAGCGGACCCGCCATGGCGGTGGCGGTGGCTTGACAGGCCTGATCCGTCTGGCAACGACCTTGCTGCCGTTGGTCAAGCTGGCCAAGGACCTGCGCAAACCCTGACGACCGGCACCCTGTGGCGCGCGCCACAGGGTTACGTATCCGGTCCCTGCAAGCCCATAGGCCTTGCAGGGCGACCCACGAACCGGGAAGCTAGGGCATCGACATCATCGAACGGAGCAACCGGCCTTGGATTGGCATACCCTGCTGACTCGCGAACGTCTCGGAAAACCGCTGCACAGCCCGCAGGAACTGGGCCGTAGTCCCTTCCACAAGGACCATGACCGCATCATCTTTTCCGGTGCCTTTCGCCGCCTGGGGCGCAAGACGCAAGTGCATCCGGTTTCCAGCAACGACCACATCCACACGCGCCTGACCCATTCCCTGGAAGTCAGTTGCGTCGGGCGCTCTCTGGGCATGCGCGTGGGAGAAACCATCCGCAATGCCCTGCCCGACTGGTGCGAGCCCAGCGACCTGGGCATGGTGGTGCAATCGGCTTGCCTGGCCCACGACATTGGCAACCCGCCGTTCGGTCATTCCGGCGAGGACGCCATTCGCTATTGGTTCCAGCAGGCAGCCGGGCGAGGTTGGCTTGATGCGATGAGCGAAGCCGAGCGCAACGACTTCCTCAATTTCGAAGGCAACGCCCAAGGCTTCCGCGTCCTCACCCAGCTTGAATACCATCAGTTCGACGGCGGAACCCGGCTGACCTACGCCACCCTCGGTACGTATCTGAAATACCCCTGGACCGCACGCCACGCCGATTCCCTGGGCTACAAGAAGCACAAGTTCGGTTGCTACCAGAGCGAACTGCCACTGCTGGAGCAGATTGCCCACAAGCTCGGTTTGCCGCAGATCGAGGATCAACGTTGGGCACGGCATCCATTGGTGTACCTGATGGAGGCCGCCGATGACATCTGCTACGCGCTGATCGACCTGGAAGACGGCGTGGAGATGGATCTTCTGGAATACCCACAGGTGGAATCGCTGCTCCTGGACCTGGTGGGCGACGATCTTCCGGACACCTATCGGCAACTGGGGCCGCTGGACTCACGGCGGCGCAAACTGGCGATCCTGCGAGGCAAGGCCATCGAGCACCTGACCAACGCCGCCGCCCGGGCGTTTGTCGAGCAGCAGGAAGCGTTGCTTGCCGGCACGCTGTCAGGGGACCTGGTGGAACATATGCACGGCCCGGCAAAACGCTGCGTGTTGAATGCCAAGGACATGGCGCGCCGGAAAATCTTCCAGGACAAGCGCAAGACCCTGCATGAAATCGGCGCCTACACCACGCTGGAAATCCTGCTCAACGGCTTTTGCGGCGCAGCCCTCGAACAGTACGGCGGCCGCACGCCTTCGTTCAAGAATCGCCGCATTCTCGACCTGCTGGGGAACAATGCGCCGGATCCCAATGGCCCTTTGCATGGCGCGTTCCTGCGAATGATCGACTTCATCGCTGGCATGACCGACAGCTACGCCAGCGAAATGGCCCAGGAGATGACAGGCCGCACGCGCCAATAAAAGGCCCCCTTTGCAGCACCTCGAAAAAATGTGGGAGCGAGCCCGCTCGCGATGACGGAGGCACATCCGACAGATCCACCGCCATCGCGAGCAAGCTCGCTCCCACAGGGATTGCGGTGGCCACCTCACTCCCACCGGCGGATTAGCGGTGTATGTGGGCTTTGTAGCGCCATCCACAGGATTTTGAAGTAGATAAATACATGTAGGGCTTACACAAACCTCGATTAAAACGTTTCCTTTGTTTGCACAAACAACACAATCAAAGAAATATCCCTTCACACACTGCCAACACTTCCCTCTCTTACTGTCATCCACCGACTAAAAAACCGATTACATCGTAATATCTTGCCTCTTTTTTTGTAGGAAACTTCTGAAATTGAAGTTGCATGCCCGTCTCTTCGTACGAGCCTTGCTGTAAGTGGGCTAAGGTGCGCGCTTTATTCAAGTTCGCAGGGTAATTTATTCATGAACTCCGTTTTCATTGTCGACGATCATCCGGTCATCCGCCTCGCCGTTCGCATGCTCCTGGAACATGAGGGCTATAAGGTCGTAGGAGAAACTGACAACGGCGTCGACGCGATGCAAATGGTGCGCGAATGCATGCCAGACCTGGTTATCCTGGACATCAGCATCCCCAAACTTGACGGGCTGGAAATTCTGTCACGCTTCAACGCCATGACCACGCCGCTCAAGACACTGGTGCTCACGGCGCAGTCGCCGACGCTCTTCGGTATCCGATGCATGCAATCCGGTGCCTCCGGTTACGTTTGCAAACAGGAAGACCTCAGCGAACTTGTCAGCGCGATCAAAGCGGTATTGTCCGGCTATAACTATTTCCCCAGCCAGGCGCTGAACCCGGTACGCCCGGATGATCCACGCAGTATAGAGCTGGACCTGTTCAAAAGCGTCAATGATCGGGAACTGATGGTACTGCAACTTTTTGCCCAGGGCCGAACCAACAAGGAAATAGCCAAGGGGATGTTTCTCAGCAATAAAACCGTCAGTACTTATAAAAAACGCCTGATGCAGAAACTCAAGGTCAAGTCCTTGGTCGAGCTGATTGAAATGGCGAAGCGCAACGCGCTGGTGTGAGAAAACAGGATGCTCAGACGCATAACCGAATGTCTCCTGCTGATCAGCGCAGCGTTATATACAGGAGTGCTCGCGGCGACACCGGATGCGCCCGGGCAATACACGCTGTTGGGGCGCTCGTCCTTGGCTCGGGCCGAGATCAAGCTCGATGATGTTCACCGCGCCTGGCTAAAAAGCCGGCATGAACTGGTCCTGGGCACTTCCGCACCGGATTACCCGCCCTTCGATCTCTCCGCCAGCGGACGCGACTACGAAGGCCTGACCGCCGACTATGCCGACATCCTCGCCAAGTCCACCGGCTTACCCATGAGAGTCCTGCGTTTCGCCTCCCGCGAAGCAGCCATGGCGGCGCTCAAGAACGGGCAAATCGACATGCTTGGCACCGCCAACGGTTTCGAAGCCCGCGACCCCGACATTGCGCTTTCGACGCCGTACGCAGTGGACCAACCCGTTCTCGTCACCCGAACGAATGAAAGCCGATCCCTGAATGAAGACCTCGAGGGTTTGCGGCTGAGCATGGTCTATCACTACCTGCCGCTGCGGGAAATCGAAAAGCTCTACCCCAAGGCAATCATCACCACCTACCCGTCCTACCAGAACGCCATCAATGCCGTCGCCTTTGGCCAGGCCGATGTATTTCTCGGCGATACCCTGTCCACCCACTACATGATCAGCAAGGGTTACTTGAGCAATATCCGCATGGCCAGCTTCGGCAAACATGAATCCTATGGATTCGGTTTCGCCGTACGCCGTGACGATACCCGCTTGCTGGAGGTCATCAACGCGACGCTGAACCAGGTCCCCATCGCCGAACAGACAGCCATTGCCAAGCGCTGGAGCGCAGGCAGCGACCTGTACCTCACGGACCACCGGGTACAACTGACCGACCGCGAGCAACGCTGGCTGGCCAGGCATCCGGTGGTCAGGGTGGTGGTGAACGAAACCTCGGCCCCCTTCACCTTCTTCGATCCGGACGGCGACTTTCGCGGCATCAGCGCCGACCTGCTGGAGCTGATCCGGATGCGCACCGGCCTGCGCCTGGACATCCAGCGCCGCCAGAACGACAGTGAAATGATTGCCGCGGTCCTGAACGATGAAGCCGACATGATCGCCGCGCTGTTGCCCAGCAGTGAACGGCAACGCCAGTTGAAATTCAGCCGCCCCTACGTCGACAGCGCGTTCGTCCTGCTGACCCGCAAGTCGTCCGACACGCCCACCACGCTCGATCAGTTCGGCCACGCCAGCCTGGCGATCACCACGGGCAATCCGCTCATTGAATGGCTACGCAGCCAATACCCGAGCATCCGGATCATCGAAACGGACGGCCCCTTGCGCGCCGTGGAAATGCTCGCCCATGGCCAGGTCGACGGCAGCGTGAACTCCCAGATGATGGCCAACTACTTCATCTCCTCCCATGCGTGGCGGGACAGGTTGCAGATCAGCAGCACGGTGGGCACCCAACAGGCGCTGTTCGCGCTGGCCACGGCCAAACACGCCAGCGAGTTGAACGCCATCCTCGACAAGGCCCTGACCAGCATCGACCCCGACGAACTGGGCATCATCAACAACCGCTGGCGCGGTTACGTCTCGCCCTCGGAACATACCTGGCGCACTTACAACCGCCTGTTCTTCCAGGTCGTCGCGGGCGTCGGCCTGTTACTGCTGCTTTCCCTGGCGTGGAACGCCTACATGCAGCGCCAGATCAGGCAACGTCAACGGGCGGAACTGGCCCTCAACGATCAACTCGAATTCATGCATGCGCTGCTCAATGGCACCCCCCATCCCATCTACGTGAGGGATCGCAACGGCATCCTGCAGAGCTGCAACGACAGTTACCTGGAAGCGTTCAACGCCAGGCGCGAAGACGTCATCGGCAAGGACTTGATGCCAGGCTCCATGAGCAACGCCTTCGAAGCGCAGGAATACCAGGCGGACTACCAGCGCGTCATGGCCGAAGGTACTCCCCTGATCGTGGACCGTCCCCTGCACATCGGCGACCGGAAGCTGACGATCTATCACTGGATCCTTCCCTACCGAAACTCCGCCGCGCAGGTGCAAGGCATCATCGGCGGCTGGATCGACATCAGTGAACGACGGCAGCTGTTCGAGGAACTGCGCGCCTCCAAGCAACGGGCCGATGACGCGAACCGCGCCAAAAGCACGTTCCTGGCCACCATGAGCCATGAAATCCGCACCCCGATGAACGCGGTGATCGGCATGCTCGAACTGGCCCTGAAACACGCCGACAAGGGCCACGTGGACCGCTCGACCATCGAAGTCGCCTACGAATCGGCCTTCGGCATGCTCGAACTGATCGGCGATATCCTGGACATCGCCCGTATCGAATCCGGCCATCTGAGCCTGGCTCCCGAACGCGTCAATCTCAGGGCCCTGCTGCAATCGGTCATACGGGTCTTCGAGGGCGTGGCCCGGCAGAAGAACCTGGGGTTGTCACTGCAGTTCGATGCCGCCGAGAGCCCCCCTGACGTATTGATAGACCCCTTGCGATTCAAGCAGGTGCTGTCGAACCTGATCAGCAATGCCCTCAAATTTACCGAGCAGGGCCAGGTCGTGGTCAAGGTCCGGCTATCGCCAACCGAGCGGGACGACGTCCTGCACATGCATCTGGAGGTCAACGACAGCGGTATCGGCATCGGCCCGGCAGACTTGCAACGCTTGTTCGAGCCGTTTGCCCAGGTCGATAACACCAGCCGAATGGCCCGCAAAGGCGCGGGACTGGGGCTGGTGATCAGTCGCAACCTGTGCCGGATGATGGGCGGCGACCTGCATATGAGTAGCCAACCCGGCGTCGGTACCCAGGTCCAGGTCCACCTGCAACTGACCGTCCTGGCGACTGCGCCGGTGAGCATCGCACTCGAACCGGTCATCGAAACGGCCCAGGTCGCCTTGAACGTCCTGATCGTGGACGATCATTCCGCCAACCGCTTGCTGATGTCCCAGCAATTGGAATACCTCGGCCATCACTACCGGGTCGCCCACGATGGTGCCCACGGGCTTGAGGTCTGGCGCAAAAGCCATTTCGATCTGGTCATTGCCGATTGCAACATGCCCATCATGAGCGGTTACGAACTGGCCCGCTCGATTCGTCGCGATGAGTCCGAACAGCGACGCCCGCCCTGCACCCTCCTGGGGTTCACCGCCAATGCTCAACCGGAGGAAAAACAACGCTGCCTGGACGCCGGCATGGATGACTGCCTGTTCAAACCCATCAGCCTGAGCGCCTTGAGCCAGTGGATCAAGACGGTCAAACCCGTCGGTCACCCAGCGGCTTTCAGCGTGCACAGTCTCCAGGCGTTGACCGGCGGCGACCCTTCGTCCAACCGGCGCCTGCTGGCGGAGTTACTCAGCAGCAGCCGCGCGGACCGCCAGGAGTTGCTCGATGTCGCCCAGGGCGCAAACCGCCAAGCGCTGACCGAAACGGCGCACAAGATAAAAGGCGTCGCCCGCATCGTCCAGGCGACCACGCTGATCCAGCGGTGCGAGGCGCTGGAGCAGGCGTGTCATCTGGCACAGGCACCTGAACGAATCAGCGCCTGCATCGACGCCCTCGACCGCGCCATGACCGAACTGGAGCGGGCTCTGGAAACGGAGCTCGCCAAGGCAAAATAATCCAGTGTTTACTATGCTATTCGATCAGCAGTGCGTACCTGGGGGGTTCTCGATCAGTTTCCCTTGCACGCGGGAACACCCATCGAGCCCCCCTGACACTTGGAGTGACTGCAATGCCCAGCGCACCGCGTCCGGACAAACGCCGGTTCCCCCTGCATGTCCACATCAGCGTGATGTTTACCCTGCTTCTGTTGTTGACCGGGGTAGTGCTGGGCATTTTCAACTACCGGCAAACCACGCAAATCATCCTGTCCAGCAGTGAGAAACTGTTCAACCGCATTGAACAGGAGGTGCGCCTGGACCTGTATGACACCTACGAGCCCATCCGCCACCTGCTGGGCCTGCTGGCCGACTACCCGGCGACACGCACGCCGCAGATGGCGCAACGCATGGCCCTGCTCGTGCCCTTCAGCCAGGCATTGCGGGACAACCCGAACCTGGCGTCGTTGTACCTGGGCGATCAGCACGGCAATTTCCTGATGGTCCGGCCATTGCGCACCCCCGCCCTGAAAACCGCCCTGCGGGCCCCCGCCGAGGCGGCCTATCAAGTCTGGACCGTCGAGCGGGCCACCGAGCAAGGCCCGGTCCATTCCCAGTCGCTGTTCTACGACGAGACCCTGACACTCATCGATCGCCGGGACATGGCCGACGAAACCTACGATCCGCGCAGCCGCGCCTGGTTTCGCAGCGCCGTCGGCAGCGCCGAGCAGATCACCACCGAGCCCTACGTTTTCTTCTCCACGCACAACGTCGGCACCACCCTGGCCCGGCGCAGCGGCGAGCAGGCGGTCATCGGCGCCGACCTGACCCTGGCGGCCCTGTCCCAGACCCTGGCCAAGCACAAGGTGACCACCGGCACCGAGATCGTGTTGCTCGATCCCAAGGGCAACGCGGTGGGTTATCCCGACAGCGACCGGCTGCTCGCCGACGCCCAGTCGGCGCGCCTGATCAAGGCCCGCGACCTCAACCCGGCCATCGCCGCCGTCCTCGACGACAACACTGACACGACCCGCCTGGAAGCGGCCGGACGCCAGTGGATCGTTTCGCGCAGCCACATGCAGGAAGGCGGGCCCCAAGGCCTGGAACTGGCGTTGCTGGTGCCTGAGGACGAGCTGCTGGACGACGCTTATCGCATACGTTGGCAAGGCGCGCTCATCACCCTTGCCACCCTGTTGCTGTGCCTGCCCCTGGGCTGGCTGACGTCCAGGATCCTGGTCAAGCCCTTGCGCGAACTGGTGCGGGAGGCCGACGCCATTCGCAGCTTTGACTTCAACTACCCGGTGTCCCGCCGCTCCCCGGTGCTGGAGGTCGATCAGTTGAGCGTCTCGATGGCACGCATGAAAGAGACCCTGGCAAGTTTCTTTGAAATCACCGCCAGCCTGCGCGCCGAAACCCGCTTCGCCCCGTTGCTGGAGCGGGTGTTGTTCGAAACCGTGAAAATCGGTCAGGCCCAGGCCGGCCTGATCTATCTGCGCGAGAACGACGAAAACCGGCTCAAGCCCCATGGGCTGGTGATCGATGGAATCCCCAGGGACCTCGACGCCTTCAAGCTGCGCAGTCATGAGCTACAGGCGGATGACAGCCCGCAATGGCTCCAACAACTGGCCGTCTCGGACAATCTCGTGACCTCCCTGGGCTTCGAGCAGGCGGCGGACCTGCAAGGCATCCTGCAGGCACTGGACTCGCCTCGGGTCCACCTGATCGGCATCCGCCTGTGCAATCGCCACCAGGAAACCGTCGGTGTATTGGTGTTGCTGATCAACGACAGCGGCACCGAAGCCGACCTGGAAAAACTCCAGCCCGACCGCATCGCCTTCCTGCAAGCCGTGTCCGGCGCCGCCACTGTGAGCATCGAGGGCCAGCGCCTGCAAGCCAAGCAAAAGCAACTGCTGGACGCCTTCATCCAACTGCTGGCCGGCGCGATCGATGCCAAGAGTCCCTACACCGGCGGCCATTGCCAGCGAGTGCCGGTCCTGACCCTGATGCTCGCCCAGGCCGCCGCTGCCAGCCAGGCCCCGGCGTTCAGCGCCTACCGGCCCACGGAGGATGAATGGGAAGCCCTGCACATCGCCTCCTGGCTGCACGATTGCGGCAAGGTCACCACCCCCGAGTACGTCGTCGATAAAGCCACCAAGCTGGAAACCCTGAACGACCGGATCCACGAGATACGCACCCGTTTCGAAGTACTCAAGCGCGACGCCTGGGTCGATTACTGGCAGGCCGTGGCAAACGGCGGCGAGTCGTCATCCCTGGCACGACAGCGTGATGCGACATTGACGGCACTGGATGACGACTTTGCTTTCGTCGCCCGCTGCAACCTGGGCTCGGAAGCCATGGCCGAGACCGATCTGCAACGCCTGCGACACATTGCGCAACGCCCGTGGACCCGGACCCTCGATGATCGCCTGGGGGTTTCCTGGGAAGAAAACCGGCGTCAGGCCCGCACACCCAAGCCGACACTGCCGGTCACCGAACCGCTGTTGGCGGACAAGCCCGAACACCTGTTCGAGCGCCACGCGGCCGAGCTGATCCCGGCGGACAACCCGTGGGGCTTCCAGCTCGATGTGCCGGCCTGGAAATACAATCGCGGCGAGCTCTACAACCTGAGCATCATGCGAGGCACACTGACGCGCGAGGAACGCTACGTCATCAATCACCATATGGTGCAGACGATCCTGATGCTCAGTCAGTTGCCCTTCCCTAGCCACCTGAACAACGTGGCGGAGATCGCCGGCGGCCATCACGAGAAAATGGACGGCAGCGGTTACCCCAAGCGCCTAAAGCGCGAGGAGATGAGCCTGCCGGCACGGATGATGGCCATCGCCGACATTTTCGAGGCACTGACGGCGGCCGACCGCCCCTACAAGAAAGCCAAGACGCTGAGCGAGGCCCTGGGCATCATGGCCACCATGTGCCGTGACGCCCATATCGATCCCGAGCTGTTCTGGCTGTTCATCGAAGAAAAGATCTACCTGAGCTACGCCGAGCAGTTCCTCGACCCGCGCCAGATCGATGAGGTCGACCCCGACAGCCTGCTGGTCAAGGCCGGGCTGAAGGCATGATCAGCACTCCGTCAGGCGCAGGAATATCGCAGCCAATGCTTCAATGCCGGCTTGATCATGCTCGGTAAAGCGCGCCAGTTTCGGACTGTCCAGGTCAAGCACGCCGATCAGGCGCCCGTCCTTGACCAGCGGCACCACCAGTTCACTGTTCGACGCGCTGTCGCAAGCGATGTGCCCGGCGAAGGCATGGACATCTTCGACGCGCTGGGTCTGCCGGGTCGCTGCTGCCGTGCCGCACACGCCACGGCCAAAGGGAATCCGCACACAGGCAATCTGGCCCTGGAACGGCCCCAGGACCAGCTCTTCGTTGCGATTGAGGTAGAAGCCGGCCCAGTTCAGGTCGTCCAACTGACTGGACAGGAACGCCGAGAACTGCGCGGCGTTGGCGATGAAGTCACGCTCATCGGCCAACAAGGATTCCAACTGTGCCGATAACAAGTCGTAGCCATCGAGGCCAACACCGCTGCCCTTCAAATCGATCATGCCTTGTGCTCCAACAATTTCAGGCCTACCCAATAACGGGCAAATTGATAAGCGCAACGTCCGTTGCGGTTGCCGCGACCGGTTGCCCAACGCACCGCCAGCACATCCAGCGCTTCGTCGCGCTGCCAGGCCAGTCCGGCCTTGGCCGCCAGTTCGCCGATCCAGTGCTCCACGACGTTGAGGAAATGCTCCTGGGTAAACGGATAAAACGACAGCCACAAGCCGAAGCGGTCGGACAAGGCGATCTTGTCCTCCACCGCTTCGCTGGGGTGAAGTTCGCCGTCGACCCGTTTCCAATTCTCGTTGTCGCTCTCCTTTTCCGGCACCAGGTGGCGACGGTTAGAGGTGGCATACAGCAGCACGTTGTCCGGTGCCTGCTCCAAGGAGCCATCCAACACACTTTTGAGCACGCGGTAATCGCCTTCGCCGGACTCGAACGACAAGTCATCGCAGAACAACACGAAGCGCTGCGGCAGTTTCGCGACCTGCTCGACCACCCGGGGCAGATCGGCCAGGTGATCACGTTCGATCTCGATCAACCGCAGGCCATGGGGGGCATGTTCGGCCAGCAGGGCGCGCACCAGGGAGGACTTGCCGGTGCCACGCGAGCCCCAGAGCAAGGCATGGTTGGCGGGCATGCCATCGATGAACTGCCGGGTGTTGCGGCCCAGTTGTTCGACCTGGCGATCCACGCCGATCAGGTCCGACAAGCGCATGTCGAGACTGACTTGCAGCGGCAGCAGGTAGCCACTGCGCCCGTCACGCTGCCAGCGGGCGGCCAGGGTCTGGGTCCAATCGATGGCGGGCCGGGGCGTCGGCAGCAAAGGCTCGATCCGGGCCAGCACGGCATCGGCACGCTCAAGAAAAGCATTCAATCGCGAGTCCACGTCTTTTCCTCGGAAAGGTTCACAGTAATGATGGCGCTCCAACAACGAAACGCCTTATCCAATGGCGGGTCTACTTCACACAATACACAGCGGCCGCACCGGAATTCAGAGATGATCAGCTATGCTTGACCGGCGAAGGGAAACGTAAGTGGTTCATCACTCAATGGACATCAGATTCACCCAACGGCTTTCCTATAAGCAGGCCCGCCTGACTGTCCTCGTGGGCTTCGTGTTGGGCACTTTGCTCAGTCTGATGCAGATCGGCATCGATTATGCCAGCGAAGACGCGTCGATCAACCGTGAAATCCTGTCGCTGCTGGAAATCAGCCACAACCCGGCCTCGCGCATCGCCTACAACATCGACGCCGAACTCGCCCAGGAACTGGCCATGGGCCTGTTGCGCTCACCGGCCATCGTCGGCGCCGAGCTGATCGACAACAACAATACCGTGCTGGCCAACGTCAAGCGGCCCGAGCTGCAAAGCAGCTACCGGTTCATCAGCGACTTCCTGTTCGGTGCCCAGCGCCAGTTCGAGGACCGGCTCTACCTGGACCACTTGCCCGGCGAATCCCTGGGCCTGCTGCGACTGGACGTCGACACCTATGCGTTCGGCAGTCGTTTCCTGCGCCGCGCCGAGGTCACCTTGCTCAACGGCTTCGCCCGCAGCCTGATCCTGACCGGCCTGTTGCTGGCACTGTTCTACGTGATGCTGACCAAGCCCCTGGTGCGGGTCATCCGCGAACTGAGCAGCCGCGACCCGAGCAGCAACGAACAGAACCGCCTGGAATGTCCTTCCGGCCACCAGTCCGATGAAATCGGCGTGCTGGTGTCCGTCGCCAACCAGCAGTTCGAAAATATCTCCACGGAAATCCAACAGCGGCGCACCGCCGAAAATCGCCTCACTGAATACCTGGCGCAACTGGAAAACATCGTCTCGGCACGCACCGCCGAACTCAAGGCCATCAACGCCCGCCTCAGCCAGTCCAACGAAGAGCTGGAGGTGGCCAGGCGCACGGCCCTGGATATGGCCGAAGCCCGCTCCGTGTTCCTCGCCAACATGAGCCACGAGATCCGCACGCCACTCAACGGCCTGCTGGGAATGATCGCCCTGTCCCTGGACGGTCCCCTGACGGCCGAGCAACAGCAGCAACTTTCGATCGCCCATGACTCGGGCAAGGTATTGGTCGAGTTGCTCAACGACATCCTCGACCTGTCGAAATTCGACGCCGGGCAACTGGAGCTCGAACGCATCCCGTTCGACCTCGGCGCCCTGGTGGAGGACACCGCCAACCTGCTTTCCCAGAACGCGGCCCCCAGTGTCGAGCTGGCCTGCCTGATCGATCCCCGGTTCCCGGCGCAGGTGCTCGGCGACCCGACCCGGGTACGCCAGATCGTCAGCAACCTGCTGTCCAACGCACTGAAGTTCACACGCTTCGGCCGGGTCGACGTGAAGTTGAGCCATTACGAAGGCGGCGTGCGAATCGAAGTCTGCGACACCGGTATCGGCATTCCCCAGGAAGCCCAGGCGAGAATCCTGCAGCCGTTCACCCAGGCCGGCGCCGGGATTACCCGTCAGTTTGGCGGCACCGGGTTGGGCCTGGCACTGACCTACAACCTCTGCGAAGCCATGCAGGGGCGATTGACGATCAGTTCCGAAGCCGGCTTCGGCAGCCAGTTCTGCGCAGACCTGCCCCTGCCCTGCCATCTCCCTGCAACACCGGTCGAACCGTTGCGCGGCAACGTCGTCGCCATCACCGCCAGCAGCAGCGGCCTGGCCGAGTTGCTGGGCATGTTGTTGCCGGGGTGGGGCCTGGATTATGTGCAACGCTCCATCGATGACGGGCTGCTGGGACTCAAGCCTGACGTGCTGATCACCGACTGCCCGGAATGCCTGTTCAACCTGCGGCCGACCTTTGACGCACCGATCCTGCTGGTGACCGCCTATGGCAGTTTCATGCCCGGCGAAGAGGCCGCCGCCCTCGCCCCGCTGATACAACAGGCCCGACCGCTGGCGCGCCATGCGCTGTACCAGATTGTGCGGCGCGCCATGCAAAGCGAGGCGACCACCATCAACGACGCACAGATCGAAACCCCGACGCCATCCAAGCGTGGACGGGTGCTGCTGGTGGAAGACAATCCGGTCAACCAACTGGTGGCCAAGGGCATGCTGGTGAAACTGGGCTGCGAGGTCACCGTCGCGGCCCACGGCGTCGAGGCCCTGGATCAACTGGAACAGCAGGTGTTCGACCTGGTGTTGATGGACTGCAACATGCCGGTGATGGACGGTTACGAAGCCAGCCGGCAGATTCGCCGCAGCGGGCGTTGGTCGGACCTGCCGATCGTTGCGTTGACGGCCAACGCGATGCCCGAAGAACGCGAGCGCTGCCGGGCCTCTGGCATGAACGATTACCTGTCCAAGCCGTTCCGCCGCGAAGAGCTGGCAGCCGTGCTGGACCAGTGGGTACGCACTACGTCAACGCTTTGATCTGGCCCAGCAGGTGATCGAGACCGTCTCGCAACGCGCCCAGGCGGTCCAGATCGACCCCGCTGTCGCATAACAGGCGCGCCTTGAGCGGGCCGACCTGTTCGCGCAAAGCCCGCCCCGCAGCCGACAGGCTCAGGTGTACCTCCCGCTCGTCCCGGGCCGAACGCTGGCGTTGGACCAGGTCCAACTGTTCCAGACGCTTGAGCAGCGGCGTCAGTGTGCCGGAATCCAACAGCAAACGTTCACCCAGGGCCTTGACCGTCGGGTGTGACGGAGCCGTGTCCTGCCATTCCCACAACACCAGCATTGCCAGGTATTGCGGATAGGTCAGACCAAGCTGATCGAGCATCGGCTTGTAGCCACGAATCACCGCACGTGAAGCGGCGTACAGCTTGAAGCACAACTGGCTGTCGAGCTTCAGCGAGTCGGCTGACAGGTCATTCATTTGAGCAGCGCTTCGATCTCGCCAGTCAGGTCCTGGGGCTTGGTGGTCGGGGCAAACCGCTTGACCACCTGACCGTCCTTGCCGATCAGGAACTTGGTGAAATTCCACTTGATGCCTTTGGACCCCAGCACGCCGGGTGCACGCTGTTTAAGCTGGACGAACAGCGGATGGGCGTTGGCGCCGTTGACTTCGATTTTCTTGAACAGCGGAAAGCTCACGCCGAAGTTCAGCTCGCAGAACTCGGTGATCGCCCCTTCATTGCCCGGCTCCTGCTTGCCGAACTGATTGCAGGGAAAGCCCAGCACCACCAGGCCCTGGTCCTTGTAGGTCTGCCACAACGCCTCAAGTCCCTTGTATTGCGGGGTGAACCCGCACTTGCTGGCCGTGTTGACCACCAGCACGGCCTTGCCGGCGAAATCGGCGAGGGTCTTTTGCTCACCCTTGATGGTGGTGCACGGGATGCTCAGCAGGTTGTCGCTCATGGCAAGGCTCCGGTTAAAGGTTGGAGGCTGAAGATAGCGATCAATTGAATTGTGTGCAATTTAATTATGGAGACGGTATAGGCATCGATGATGCTGCAGCCGAACAGACCTGTGGCGAGGGGATTTATCCCCTCGCCACAGGAGCGGCGGCCATTTAATCGCGGGGCACGAGATCCAGGCACACCGAGTTGATGCAGTACCGCAATCCCGTGGGCGGCGGGCCGTCGGGGAAGACGTGGCCCAGGTGGGCATCGCATTTGGCGCAGACCACCTCGGTGCGAATCATGCCATGGCTGACGTCCCGCACTTCCACCACCGCGCTGCCTTCGATCGGCGCGTAGAAACTCGGCCAGCCACAGCCCGAATCGAATTTGGTCTGCGAATCGAACAACGGCTCGTTGCAGCAGATGCAGTGATACACGCCATCGGTCTTGGTGGCGTTGTATTTGCCGGAGAATGGCCGCTCGGTGCCCTTCAACCGACAGATGTTGTACTGCTCCGGGTCGAGCATGGCGCGCCATTCCTCAAGGGTTTTTTCCAACTTTTCCATCGTCTTACCTCGGCAATTGAAAAAGCCCGATCCGACGCTTTTCCGCAGATCGGGCGGCACGTATGATTGCGCCTCGTCAGACGCCAGTCTGGCAGTCACGTCATGCGCATTCAAACGGATTGTGGCGCCTATGCCGCGTCAGGCCTGGGCACAGACGCAGGATTCCCAGTTACGGTAGTTCATACGCCGCCTGGATCGTTCATTTTCGGGAACACATCGCCATGCAGGTCAGCAAATCGAACAAGCTCGCCAACGTCTGCTACGACATTCGCGGCCCGGTGCTCAAGCACGCCAAACGCCTGGAAGAGGAAGGTCATCGCATCCTCAAGCTGAACATCGGCAACCCGGCCCCCTTTGGTTTCGAAGCGCCCGATGAAATCCTCCAGGACGTCATCCGCAACCTGCCGACCGCCCAGGGCTACAGCGACTCCAAAGGCCTGTTCAGTGCGCGCAAGGCCGTGATGCAGTATTACCAGCAGAAGCAGGTCGAAGGGATCGGCATCGAGGACATCTACCTGGGCAATGGCGTGTCCGAGCTGATCGTGATGTCCATGCAGGCCCTGCTCAACAACGGCGACGAAGTGCTGGTACCGGCACCGGACTATCCGCTGTGGACCGCCGCGGTGAGCCTGTCCGGCGGCAACCCGGTGCATTACCTGTGCGACGAACAGGCCAACTGGTTTCCCGACCTGGCGGACATCAAGGCCAAGATCACGCCCAATACCAAGGCACTGGTGATCATCAACCCGAACAACCCGACCGGCGCCGTGTACTCCCGGGAAGTACTGCTGGGCATGTTGGAACTGGCCCGCCAGCACAACCTGGTGGTATTCTCCGACGAGATCTACGACAAGATCCTCTACGACGACGCCGTGCACGTGTGCACCGCTTCCCTGGCGCCGGACCTGCTGTGCCTGACCTTCAACGGCCTGTCCAAGTCCTATCGGGTCGCCGGTTTCCGCTCCGGCTGGATCGCCATCTCCGGGCCCAAGCACCATGCCCAGAGCTACATCGAAGGCATCGACATGCTGGCCAACATGCGCCTGTGTGCCAACGTGCCGAGCCAGCATGCGATCCAGACGGCGCTGGGCGGCTACCAGAGCATCAACGACCTGGTCCTGCCCCAGGGCCGGCTGCTGGAACAGCGCAATCGCACCTGGGAATTGCTCAACGACATTCCCGGCGTCAGTTGCGTCAAGCCGATGGGCGCGCTGTATGCCTTCCCACGGATCGACCCGAAGGTCTGCCCGATCCACAACGATGAAAAGTTCGTCCTCGACCTGCTGCTGTCCGAGAAGCTGCTGGTGGTCCAGGGTACGGCGTTCAACTGGCCATGGCCGGACCACTTCCGCGTCGTGACCCTGCCGCGGGTCGATGACCTCGACCAGGCCATTGGCCGGATCGGCAACTTCCTCAAGTCCTACCGTCAATAAGCCAGGCTGCGTGCGAGGCGCCCTCACCTCGCACGCTGTTTGATTCAGCAACATATCCGTTCGGCCGACTCCGTCGGGCCTTCTACACTGGGAATTGGACGGTCAACGTGCATCTGGGCTCAACGTTCACGGGGGGCAGGCAGCGCATTTCTTTTCCCTGGTCACTTTCAGAAAAGTCTTTCAAACATTTAGGACGCCTGTAGGACACAGTTTGAAATAGTCGGCGAGTTGAATAGCCTGCGGCAGCACCTTATATACCCCGCATAACGCTACATCTTTAGCATGAGGAGATTTTCACAACCATGATGCGCATCCTGCTGTTCTTGGCCACTAACCTGGCGGTCGTGCTGATTGCCAGCATCACCCTGAGCCTCTTTGGCTTCAACGGGTTCATGGCGGCCAATGGGGTTGACCTCAACCTCAATCAGCTGCTGATCTTCTGTGCGGTGTTCGGTTTCGCCGGTTCCCTGTTCTCGCTGTTCATCTCCAAGTGGATGGCGAAGATGAGCACCGGTACCCAGATCATCAGCCAGCCGCGCACGCGTCACGAACAATGGCTGCTGCAGACCGTCGAGCAGTTGTCCCGCGAAGCCGGTATCAAGATGCCGGAAGTCGGTATCTTCCCGGCCTACGAGGCCAACGCCTTCGCCACCGGCTGGAACAAGAACGACGCCCTGGTCGCCGTCAGCCAGGGTCTGCTCGAACGGTTCTCGCCCGATGAAGTCAAGGCCGTGCTGGCCCACGAGATCGGCCACGTCGCCAACGGCGACATGGTGACCCTGGCGTTGATCCAGGGCGTGGTGAACACCTTCGTGATGTTCTTCGCCCGGATCATCGGTAATTTCGTCGACAAGGTGATCTTCAAGAACGAAGAAGGCCAGGGTATCGCCTACTACGTGGCGACAATCTTCGCCGAACTGGTACTGGGCATCCTCGCCAGCGCCATCGTCATGTGGTTCTCGCGCAAACGCGAGTTCCGCGCCGACGACGCCGGTGCACGCCTGGCCGGTACCAGCGCCATGATCGGCGCCCTGCAACGCCTGCGTGCCGAGCAAGGCCTGCCGGTGCACATGCCCGATACCCTGAATGCCTTTGGCATCAACGGTGGCATCAAGCAGGGCCTGGCACGCATGTTCATGAGCCACCCGCCGCTGGAAGAGCGTATCGACGCACTGCGTCGTCGCGGCTAACCGCTAAGCCTTGTAAAAAAGCCCGCAGCAATGCGGGCTTTTTTTATCCTGGGGTTCATGGGGCGACTAGGCTGGCCCCATCGCGAGCAAGCTCGCTCCCACAGGAATCTTCGGTGGACACAGACTCTTTATTCACTGCCGATCAACTGTGGGAGCGAGCTTGCTCGCGATGGCGCCAGCATAGACGCACAGCATCAACGACTGGAAATCCGATACACCCGCTCATCCAACCGTGTCACCCCAGCCTGCAAGAACTTCCAGCTTTCCCCCAGCACATCCTGCTCCTGCAAGATCTCCAGCCGCCAGGCATCCCCCAGCAGCCGCTGCACCTCATCGCTTCCCACGGAAAAAGGCGGGCCAAGCATTTCATCCTGGTTGTAATCCAGGGTAATCAACAACCCGACGCCGTTGGGCAAGATCCTCTGCAGATGAGCCGCGTACCGTTCCCGCATCGGCGCTGGCAAGGCGATCAGCGCCGCGCGGTCGTACAACGCCGTGCAATCGGCCACATCCTCCCGATCCAGGGCAAAGAAATCACCGCAGCGAATCTCGATATCAGCCCCACGAAAGACCTTGAATACGCCCTCCTCGCTCACGCTCGGCTCAAGCTGATGCTCAAGGAAAAAATCGGTTGTGGCTTTTTCCGACAATTCCACGCCCAACACCGAATACCCCTGATGGGCAAGCCATAGCAGATCCAGGCTTTTGCCACACAACGGCACCAGCACTCGACTGCCCCGCTCCAACCCCAGTTGCGGCCAGAAATGTTGCAGGTACGGGTTCACCTCCGGCAAATGAAAACCGATCTGGTTCGATGACCAGCGTTTGTGCCAAAACTCGGGCTCCATGATTCGCTCCAAAAATTCGATCAAAACGCGCTAAAACTTATATTAGATTTAGATCATAGACCTGACGGAAGATGAGCCCATCTTAACGCTCAGGAGTTCGTCCATGCTGCCCAGCCTGTTTATCTCCCATGGCTCACCGATGCTTGCCCTGGAACCCGGCGCCAGCGGCCCGGCACTGGCTCGCCTGGCCGGACAGTTGCCCAAGCCCAAGGCCATCGTCATCGTGTCCGCCCACTGGGAAAGCAACGAGCTGCTGGTCAGCGCCAATCCGCAGCCGCGCACCTGGCATGACTTCGGCGGCTTTCCAGCGGCGCTGTATGAGGTGCAGTACCCCGCGCCTGGCGATCCGCGACTGGCGACGCAAGTCGCGAACATGCTCAACGCCGCGCACCTGCCGGCCCGTCTCGACCCTCAACGGCCGTTCGACCATGGCGCCTGGGTGCCATTGTCGTTGATGTACCCCGAGGCCGACATTCCGGTGGTGCAGGTTTCCCTGCCCAGCCACCAGGGACCGGTGTTGCAGACACAGGTCGGCCAGGCCCTGGCGAGCCTGCGCCAAGAGGGCGTCTTGCTGATCGGCTCCGGCAGCATCACCCACAACCTGCGCGACCTGGACTGGAACGCCGGCCCTGACAGCGTCGAACCCTGGGCCAAGGCCTTTCGCGACTGGATGGTCGAGCAACTGGCGGCCGACGACGAGCCCGCACTGCACGATTACCGTCGCCAGGCACCCAACGCCGTGCGCAGCCACCCCAGTGATGAGCACTTGTTGCCGCTGTATTTTGCCCGGGGTGCCGGTGGGACATTCAGTGTTGCCCATACGGGGTTCACGATGGGGACGCTGGGGATGGACATTTATCGGTTCGATTGACCGACGGACCGCGTCGCTTCAATCGCGAGCAAGCTCGCTCCCACAGGGTTTTGTGAGCGCCGCAAGTCCAATGTGGGAGCGAGCTTGCTCGCGATTGGCCTCCACCCTGAAAGCACTCCAAACAACAGGCAAAAAAATCCCCGAACTCGTCGGGGATTTTTCATGTTAGATCAATCAGCCCAAGAGCCGATCAATCCTCGCGATAGCGACGCAGCTTGAGCTGCTTGCCAGCGACGCGGGTGTCTTTGAGCTTGGTCAGCAACTTCTCCAGACCATCTTCCGGCAGCTCGACCAGGCTGAAGCTGTCACGCACCTGGATGCGGCCGATCGCTTCGCGGGCCAGGCCGCCTTCGTTGAGGATGGCACCCAGCAGGTTCTTGGCGGCGATGCCGTCACGGGCACCCAGCGCAGTACGGCAGCGCGCACGACCTTCGGCCAGCGGGATCGGTGCACGACGCTCGCGATCACCACGGTCCGGACGATCACCGGTGCGCTCGGGACGATCGCCACGCGGTGCGTTGTTCGGCACCAGGGGACGTTCCTTCTCGATCGCAGCCAGGTTCAGCGCCTGGCCATTGGTGGCCTTGCGCAGCAGTGCCGCGGCCAGGGCACGTGGGGTGCAACCGATGTCGGCGGTCAGGCGATCGAGCAGCTCGCCGTGGGTCGATTCGGCGTCAGCCACCAGGGGCGACAGGCTGTTGGTCAGTTTCTTGATGCGGGCATCGAGAACGGCCTGGGCGTCCGGCAGGCGAACTTCAGCCACCTTCTGGCCAGTCACACGCTCGATCACTTGCAGCATGCGGCGCTCACGTGGAGTGACCAGCAGCAGCGCGCGGCCTTCGCGACCGGCACGGCCGGTACGGCCGATACGGTGAACGTAGGATTCCGGATCGTACGGCATGTCCACGTTGAACACGTGGGTGATGCGCGGAACATCCAGGCCACGGGCAGCGACGTCGGTCGCCACAACGATGTCCAGGCGGCCATCCTTGAGGGAGTCGATCACGCGCTCACGCTGGTTCTGGGCAATGTCACCGTTCAGCGCGGCGGCTTTGTAGCCTTTGGCTTCCAGGGCGCTGGCCAGGTCCAGGGTCGCTTGCTTGGTGCGCACGAACATGATCAGGGCGTCGAAGTCTTCCACTTCCAGCAAGCTGAGAACGGCGGAAGTCTTCTGGTCGGCGTGAACCAGCAGGTGAGCTTGTTCGATCGCGGTGACGGTCTGAGTCTTGGTCTGGATCTTCACGTGTTGCGGATCGCGCAGGTGGCGCTCGGCAATGGCACGGATCGATTGCGGCAGGGTGGCCGAGAACAATACAGTCTGACGGGTCGCTGGCAGAGCCTTGAAGATGACTTCCAGGTCATCCATGAAGCCCAGCTTGAGCATCTCGTCGGCTTCGTCGAGCACCAGGTGGTTCACGGTAGCCAGGACTTTTTCGTCACGACGCAGGTGGTCGCACAGACGCCCCGGAGTGGCGACAACGATCTGCGCGCCATTACGGATGGCTTTCAGTTGTGGGCCCATCGGGGCGCCGCCGTAAACGGCCACAACGGTAACGCCAGGCATTTGCTTGGAGTAGGTTTCGAAAGCGGTGGCTACTTGCAGCGCCAACTCACGGGTTGGCGCCAGGATCAGGGCTTGCGGTTCGCGCTTGGCAGGATCGATGCGATGCAGGATCGGCAGGGCGAACGCAGCGGTTTTACCCGTACCGGTTTGCGCCTGGCCGATCATGTCGTGGCCGGCCATGATGATCGGGATCGATTGCTGCTGAATCGCCGAAGGTTCTTCGTAGCCGGTCGCGGTGACGGCAGCAAGAATGTTCGGGTTGAGATTAAAAGCGGCGAAGCCGCCGGTTTCCTGGGTCATGGGTCTGCCTCTAAGTGCATCCGCAAAGACCCATGCTCCAAAGCTGCGCATGCCGTGTTGAGACTCAAGAGTCGCCCTGGCTGCTTTGTCGGCGGGGATTTGCGAAAACGAATGAATGGAAAAAGAACGTCGTGGAAGCATCCGTTGTGCGGACATGCAACCGAAGCTGACTTCGGAGAATTGCGCTACCTTGACGCGGCCCGGCTAAAGGCCGGCGCGCACTATACCGGAATTTGCCCGAAAAGGGAGCTTTTTTTATTGCCAGACCCGTTATGGGGCTCGCTGTCAGAAGGCCTTGGGGCAGCCAGCTAAAACGGTTCATCTCCAGACGACTTTGCCCTTGTGGCGCGGGAGCTTGCTCCCGCTCGGCTGCGAAGCAGACGCCTGGGTTGATAGCTGAAATCGAAGGGGGCCGCTTCGCGACCCAGCGGGAGCAAGCTCCCTCGCCACAGGGGAACTCACTTGTAAAAAGGTTTTGGGGGCCTTTGATCAGGTCGCCGGCCGGATCGCCTTGATCAGTGACTGCAACGAATACCCCAAGCGTGGCGCCAGCCCTTCGGCCCTGGCGACCAGTCCTTGCATGTCCAGCTCCTGATCGAGGTCCGCCGGCACAATCAGGATCACATTGCCCTCCTTCACCGGCAGTTCCCAATAGTGCCGGTGGTACAAACCGCGCAAGAGCGCCGCGCCCAATGGCTTGCCATCGTCGGTGGCCCATTGGTTGATCACCAGCCAGCCGCCCGGGTTGAGGCGTTTCTGGCAGTTTTCCAGGAACCCCCAGGCCAAGTGCCCGACGCCTGGGCCGACATCGGTATAGAGGTCGACGAAAATCAGGTCCGCCGGCTCCGCCGTTTCAAGCAATTGCAAGGCATCGCCAACGCGAATGTACAGTCGCGGATCGTCGTCCAGACCCAGGTATTCGATGGCCAGGCGCGGCACGTCGGGACGCAGTTCGATGGCCTCGACGTCTTCCAGTGGCAGGAATTTCAGGCAGGCCTGGGTCAGCGTACCGGCACCCAGCCCCAGGAACAGCGCGCTTTCCGGCTGCTCGTGACACAACGCACCGATGAGCATGGCGCGGGTGTAGTCATATTCGAGCCAGCTCGGATCGGCTGTGAACACGCAGCTTTGCTCGATGGCGTCGCCAAACTCCAGAAACCGGTAATCGGCCACTTCGAATACGCGAATCATGCCGAACTCGTCGTGCACCTCGGCGAGCAAATGCTCGACGCGCTCCTCTGTCATTTCATCTCCTGATGGTTGCCGTGCCGGCATGAGCCTGCGGATACGGGACAAGGACGCGATTGTCCGCGAAGCAACCGGAACAGGTCACGTACTAATTTGCTGATAACATGGCCGTCCGAGCGTAAATCACCTAGAGATCATGATGAGCCAACCCTGGAGCCCTGACAGCTGGCGCGCCCTGCCGATCCAGCAGCAACCCCGTTACCCTGACGCCGCGCACCTATTGCAGGTGGAGCAGACCCTGGCCAGTTATCCGCCATTGGTGTTTGCCGGTGAAGCCCGGGAGTTGCGCCGTCAGTTCGCCGAAGTGACCCGGGGCCGGGCGTTCCTGCTGCAAGGCGGCGACTGCGCCGAAAGCTTTGCCGAGTTCTCGGCGGCCAAGATCCGCGACACCTTCAAGGTGCTCTTGCAGATGGCGATCGTCATGACCTTTGCCGCCGGCTGCCCGGTGGTCAAGGTCGGGCGCATGGCCGGGCAGTTCGCCAAGCCGCGCTCGGCCAACGACGAAACCATCGACGGCGTGACCCTACCGGCGTACCGAGGCGACATCGTCAACGGTATCGGTTTCGACGAAAAAAGCCGCGTACCGGACCCGGAGCGGTTGTTGCAGTCCTACCACCAGTCCACCGCCACCTTGAACCTGCTGCGCGCCTTCGCCCAGGGCGGGTTCGCCGATCTGCACCAAGTGCACCAGTGGAACCTGGACTTCATCGCCAACTCGGCCCTGGCGGAAAAATACAGCCACCTGGCCGACCGCATCGACGAAACCCTGGCATTCATGCGCGCCTGCGGCATGGACAGCTCGCCGCAACTGCGCGAAACCAGTTTCTTCACCGCCCACGAAGCGCTGCTGCTCAATTACGAAGAAGCCTTCGTGCGCCGTGACAGCCTGACCAACGACTATTACGACTGCTCGGCCCACATGCTGTGGATCGGCGACCGCACCCGTCAGTTGGACGGTGCCCATGTGGAATTCCTGCGCGGGGTGAACAACCCGATCGGGGTCAAGGTCGGCCCGAGCATGGACCCGGACGACCTGATCCGCCTGATCGACGTACTCAACCCGGAAAACGACCCCGGCCGGCTGAACCTGATTGCCCGGATGGGCGCCAACAAGGTCGGCGAACACTTGCCGCCGCTGTTACGCGCCGTGCAACGTGAAGGCAAGCAGGTGCTGTGGAGCTCCGACCCGATGCACGGCAACACCATCAAGGCCAGCAGCGGCTACAAGACCCGGGACTTCGCGCAGATCCTCGGCGAAGTGAAGCAGTTCTTCCAGGTCCACGAAGCCGAAGGCACCTATGCCGGCGGGATTCACATCGAAATGACCGGGCAAAACGTCACCGAATGCATCGGCGGCGCGCGACCGATTACCGAGGACGGGCTCTCGGACCGCTACCACACCCATTGCGATCCGCGGATGAATGCCGATCAATCGCTGGAGCTGGCGTTCCTGATTGCGGAGACGTTGAAGCAGGTTCGGCGGTGAATCTTTCAGCGTACAGCGACTGAACGACCGCCTTCGGGGGCAAGCCCGCTCCCACATTGGACTGGGTCGAACACAAAAATCATGTTCACCGCCGGCCAACTGTGGGAGCGGGCTTGCCCGCGAAGGGGCCAGCTCAGCCAGCTCCGATTTCAGCCAACACCACCGCCAACCGAACCCCACCCACCCGCTGGCAGTTAAGCTGGACCTGCTCCAACCCCAGCCAATCGGCCATGCGCCGCAGATTAATCGCCAAGGCCTGCACGCCCTCCTCGTCCAGCCCCGGCTCTTCCTCGTGCACCGCATGCACAGCCAATCGACCCAGGGCCCGCTCCGCCCGCAGGTCCACCCGAGCAGCGATGCGTTCATTGTGCAAGAAAGGCAATACGTAATAGCCGTACATCCGCTTGTGGACAGGGGTGTAGATCTCCAGCCGATAGCGGAAATCGAACAGTCGTTCGGTACGGCTGCGCTCCCAGACCAGCGAATCGAACGGCGACAACAAGGCACTGGCCGCTACTTTGCGAGGGATCTTCGCCGCGGGTCGGCACCAGGCCGGTTGCTTCCAGCCTTGCACCTCACAGCGCAACAGTTCGCCGGCCTCTTCCAACTCGGCCAGTCGCATGCGACTGTCGGTCGGCCCCAGACGAAAGTAGTCGCGCAGGTCCTTCTCGGTAGCGACGCCCAAGGCCTCGGCGGCATGCAGCAACAAGGCGCGCTGGGCCTGGGCCTCGTCCGGCCGGGGCTGTTGCAGGACCGAGGCCGGGAACACCCGCTCCGGCAAGTCGTAGAGCCGCTCGAACCCACGCCGCCCCGCCACCGTGACTTCGCCCGCCGCGAATAGCCATTCCAGCGCATGTTTCTCTGCGCTCCAGTCCCACCAGGGCCCGGCCTTCTCCTCGCGCGTGGACAAGCTGCCGGCGCCCAGGGCGCCCTGCTCCTGGACCGACGCCAGGACGCGACGGATGACATCCTGGCGTTCATGGCCGAAACGCGCCAATTGCTGGTAGATGCCCTCGCCGCGGGACGCCCGATCCATGCGCCAGCGCATCAGTGGATACATGGACATCGGCAGCAGCGACGCTTCATGGCCCCAATATTCGAACAGCGTGCGGCGTCGGCCCTGGCTCCAGGCGGCTTGATCGAGCAAATCGCGAGGGTAGTGACCGAGGCGGGAGAACAACGGGAGATAATGCGAGCGCACCAGCGCATTGACGGAGTCGATCTGCAGGACGCCGAGGCGTTCGATCAGACGGTTGAGGCGCGAGGATTGCACCGAAGCTGGCGGCGACCGCCCATCGAATCCTTGGGCGGCCAACGCCAGACGCCGGGCCTGTTTGAGGGTAAAGGACACAGTCGCGGGCATGGAGATCTCCTTGTCTGCTCGCAACCTACCTCACCAATAAGGGGTTTGTGTAGGAAAGGATGGCTCATTTGTGCATGGGGTCATCCCAGAATGGCCGAACCACTTCCCGCTCCACGTCGGCACGACTCACGCCGATGTCCTTGAGCGCCTCGTCGCTCATTCCGGCCAGCAGTTCGCGTTCGTGGTGCAATTCGTACCAGCGGCTAAACTTGTGCAGCAAGGCGCTGATGGAAAAGCCGTGGGAGAGTTTGTCTATCAGTAGATAACCTTTTTGACCTTTCATCGTGATGTCCTCCGTTGGGGATGGCTCAAGTCTCGCGCTAACGCTAAGATCAATCCAACGAATGTTTCTTATGCAATACATCTCGGAGATTGATCAATTGTCGAGTTACCCGAGCATCGATACGGAAGTGCTGCGTACCTTTGTCGCCATCGCCGACCAGGGCGGTTTCACTCGGGCCGGGGAATTGGTCAATCGCACCCAGTCAGCCGTGAGCATGCAGATGAAGCGGCTGGAAGAAGACGTCTTGCAGCGACGGCTGTTCGAACGCGACGGGCGCCAGGTCAAGCTCACCGCCGAAGGCCAGGTGCTGCTGGGTTACGCCCGGCGGATCCTCAAGCTGCACAGCGAGGTGTTCAATACCCTGCGCGAACCGCACATGGTCGGCACGGTGCGCATCGGCACGCCGGACGATTACGTGATGCGTTTCCTGCCGGGCATCCTGCAACGCTTCGCCCAGTTCTATCCGCTGATCGAAATCGAAGTGCACTGCGAGTCGTCCAAGCAGTTGCTGCTGCGCCAGGACCTGGACCTGTCCATCGTCACCCGTAAACCGGGGGACGAAATCGGCCAGTTGCTGCGCAAGGAGCGTTTTGTCTGGGCCGAAGCCGCCTGCTTCAACGTCCATGAACAAACGCCGCTGCCGCTGGCAATGTTCAACAGCGATTGTTTCTGCCGACAATGGGCCTGCAATGCGCTGGATGCCATGGGCCGCGATTATCGCGTGGCGTACAACAGCTCGAGCCTGTCGGCGCTCATGGCGGTGGTGGGCGCCGGCCTGGCAATCACGGCGCAACTGGAAAGCCTGCTGACCCCGGACATGCGCGTACTGGGCGAGGCCGAAGACCTGCCGGAACTGCCCGAGGCCAGCATCATGCTGATCCGCAACCTGCATAACCCGTCGCCGATCACCGAGTGCCTGGCCGAACACATCGTCGAAGGTTTCAAACTTTAAAGGCGAGCAACACCGCGCACAGCACCAGGAAACCGCAGAACAGCCCGCGCAACAGCCGCTCCGGCAAGGCGTGGGCGACTTTCACTCCCCAACTGATGCTCAGCAGGCCACCGACCGCCAGCGGCAGGCCGATGCTCCAGTCCACTTCGTGGTGAAACGCATACGTGGCGAGGGTCACGCCGGTACTGGGCAAGGCCAGCGCCAGGGACAAGCCTTGGGCAACCACCTGGCTGGTGCCAAAAATGCTGGTCAGGATCGGGGTGGCGACAACGGCCCCACCGACACCGAACAGACCGCCCATGGTGCCGGATGCGGCGCCCAGCACACCGAGCCACGGCCAGCCATACCGCATTTGCGCCGAAGCAGGTGCGGTGGCGGCGAACATGCGAACCAGGTTGTAGAGCGTCAGCGCGATCAGGAACGCCACGAAGCCGATCCGCATGCTATCGGCATCGATCCCCACGGCCCAGATCGAGCCAAGCCAGGCAAAGCAGAACCCCATGGAAGCCAACGGCAGGACATGGCGCAATTCGATGCGATTGCGCTGGTGGTAGCGCCACAACGCAAGCATGACATTGGGCACCACCATGACCAGCGCCGTCCCTTGGGCCATTTGCTGGTCGAGGCCGAACCAGACACCCAGCACCGGAATGGCAATCAGGCCGCCACCGATCCCGAACAATCCCCCCAAGGTGCCCAACAAGGCACCAAACACCAAGAACAGTGCAAATTCGAACACAGAAGACTCTCCCCTTTTCCTCAGGCGCTTATCCTACGCAGTCGGCGCCAGCGGGGAAACGTAACATCTATCCGAAATGTCAGAATTATCTGGCGCATTAAAGATTCGCCCGCTAGATTCGTAACGATCATTGATTGAAGGTTTTGCCATGAACACCCTGCGCGACACCCCCGAAGCCTGCGAAGCCCTGTTGCTCGACAACCAGGTCTGTTTCGCCCTGCACTCCACGTCGCTGCTGATGACCAAGGTCTATAAGCCGCTGCTCCAGGCCCTGGGCCTGACCTATCCGCAATACCTGGCGATGATGGTGCTGTGGGAAAAGGACGGATTGACCGTCGGTGAAATCAGCACACGCCTGCTTACCGACCCCGGCTCGTTGACCCCATTGCTCAAGCGCCTGGAGGCCGAAGGCCTGTTGAGCCGCACCCGCAGCCGTGAGGACGAACGTGTGGTCATTGTCGAACTCACCGAACAGGGCCGTGCCCTGCGGGAAAAAGCCCTCGACATCCCCCAATGCATCCTCGCCGCCAGCGGCCAGACCCTGGAACAGCTGAAGAAGCTGCAACATGACCTGCAAGCGCTACGCGGGCATTTGCAAGACAGCCTCTGACTCCCCCTGCGGGAGCGGGCTCGCTCGCGAAGACGCCGGTACATCCGGTATCCGCGCCTACTGACCCACCGCTATCGCGAGCAAGCTCGCTCCCACATTGGATTTGCGGCGCTCACAGCCCCCTGTGGGAACGGGCTCGCTCGCGAAGGCGCCGGTACATCCGATATCCCCGCCTACTGACCCACCGCTATCGCGAGCAAGCTCGCTCCCACATTGGATTTACGGCCCACTCCCACCTCCTGTGGGAGCGAGCTTGCTCGCGATAGCGGCCTCCCTACCAGCCCACAGCTGAAAAAACTTTAAACATCAAGAAACCGCTCTATATCAAGGGTTACAAGCCTTCTCAGCTTGATTTTTCTTACTCACCTCGAAAAATTAACTTGCGCGCAAAATATTAGCGCTATACATTCTCCTCACACCTACTTGGTGCGCAAATATTTAGCGCAAACAAATCAACCCAGAAACGAGGCTCCCATCATGCAAACGCTCTACACCGCAATCGCAACTTCCACCGGCGGCCGTGACGGTCGTGCGATTTCCAGTGACAACATCCTCGACGTCAAACTCGCTACGCCCAAGGCACTCGGCGGCGCGGGCGGTGCGGCGACCAACCCTGAGCAATTGTTCGCCGCCGGCTACTCGGCCTGCTTCATCGGCGCCCTGAAATTCGTGGCCAGCCAGAGCAAACGCAAGATCCCGGACGACGCCTCGATTACCGCCCACGTCGGCATCGGCCAGATCCCCGATGGTTTCGGCCTCGACATCGACCTGCACATCAGCCTGCCTGGGCTGGACCAGGCCGACGCGCAAAGCCTGGTGGACGCGGCTCATCACGTCTGCCCGTACTCCAACGCCACCCGCGGCAACGTGGATGTGCGCCTGCACGTGACCGTCTGACCCCCTACCCTGACCCCGAGAACTTAAGGAGATGCACATGAACACATTCAGCAAAGCCCTGACCGGCACCCTTCTCGCCCTCAGCGTCAGCGGTGCCTTCGCCGACGGCATCGTCGAACACAACACCCAGGCGTTTCTCGACGTACTCAATGCCGGTACCGGCAAACCACTGGAGCAGCTGTCGCCCAAGGACGCCCGTGCCGTCCTGGTGGGCGCCCAGGCGGGAGTAAAGTTGACCTTGCCCAAGGCCGACGTCAGCGAGAAAACCATCCAGGTCGATGGCCAGCCGATCAGCCTGACCATCGTTCGCCCCGCCGGGGTCAAGGGTGAGTTGCCGGTGTTCATGTTCTTCCACGGCGGTGGCTGGGTACTGGGCGACTTCCCGACCCACGAACGACTGGTCCGGGATCTGGTGGCGGGGTCCGGTGCCGTCGCGGTGTTCGTCAACTACACGCCTTCACCCGAGGCGCATTACCCGGTGGCGATCAACCAGGCTTACGCCGCGACGAAATGGGTGGCCGAGCACGGCAAGCAAATCAACGTCGATGGCAAGCGCCTGGCCGTGGTGGGCAACAGCGTCGGCGGCAACATGGCGGCCGTCGTGGCCTTGATGGCGAAGGACAAAGGTACGCCGGCGATCCGTTTCCAGGCATTGCTGTGGCCGGTGACCGATGCCAGCTTCGAGACGGCGTCCTACAACCAGTTCGCCGAAGAACACTTCCTCAGTAAAAACATGATGAAGTGGTTCTGGGACAACTACACCACCGATGCCGGGCAACGCGGCGAGATCTATGCCTCGCCACTGCGGGCCAGCACCGCACAACTCAAGGGCCTGCCCCCAGCGCTGGTGCAGACCGCCGAGGCCGATGTCTTGCGCGATGAAGGCGAAGCCTATGCCCGCAAACTGGACGCGGCCGGTGTGCCCGTCACGGCCGTGCGCTACAACGGCATGATCCACGACTATGGCTTGCTCAACGTGGTCAGCCAGGTGCCAGCGGTGCGTTCGGCGATGTTGCAGGTGTCCGAAGAACTCAAGCAGCACTTGAAGTGATGATGGAACCAGGAGAAACCTTTGCGGCGAGGAGGCTTGCTCCCACTCGGCTGCGCAGCAGTCGTAATCCAGGTATGACTGAGTGATTGGGTTGCTTGGGTTGGGGCTGCTTCGCAGCCCAGCGGGAGCAAGCTCCCTCGCCACGGGATCTGGTATTCAGTCCTGAAATAAAAAAGCCCGACTCAATGGTCGGGCTTTTTCATACAGAAGGCTTCGCTTACTTGGCGCGGCCTTTGTAGGAACCGCCATCGCGGGTATCGATCTCGATCATGTCGCCGATTTCGATGAAGTCAGCGACCGACAGCTCGGTACCGTTCTTCAGTTTGGCAGGCTTCATGACCTTGCCGGAAGTGTCACCGCGAGCGGAACCTTCGGTGTAGTCAACCTGACGCACGATGGTGGTCGGCAGCTCTACGGAAACCAGGCGCTCTTCGAAGAACACGGCTTCGCAGACGTCGGTCATGCCTTCTTCGATGAATGGCAGAACGCTTTCGATGTCTTCGGCGTTCAGCTCGTACATGGTGTAGTCAGTGGTGTCCATGAACGTGTAGGTGTCACCGCTGATGAAGGACAGGGTCGCTTCTTTGCGGTCGAGGATCACGTCGTCCAGTTTGTCGTCGGCGCTGTAGACGATCTCGGTCTTGTAACCGGTCAGCAGGTTCTTCAGCTTGGTCTTCATGATCGCGCTGTTACGACCCGACTTGGTGAACTCAGCTTTCTGAACCAGCCAAGGATCGTTTTCGAGACGGATCACGGTCCCGGGTTTCAGTTCTTTACCAGTTTTCATTGCGAATATCCGAATTTGGATGGGATTTACAAAAATCTAGGCCGCGTATCATATCCAATTTACATAAAACTTCACCAGCGCTGCGGCAAGATCGGGTCGCGAGGCCTGTTCCAGACACCACGCCTGGGCATGTTCGGCCAGTTCCCGCTGGTGTTCGCGGCTGCTTTTCCAATGCTCGGCCATGTCCTGGCCGGCATTCCAGGCCCGCCAGAGACCGCTGGTCGCTTTTTGCGCGGCCGGTGAAAGCCCCTGATTGTAGAGCCTGAGAAATGCCTCGAGCTTTTCCAGGTGGACGTCTTCTTCCTGCTGGTAGATATGCCAGAGCAGCGGCCGACCGGCCCATTGCGCGCGCACGAAGGAGTCTTCGCCGCGCACGGCGTTGAAATCACAGCACCACAGCAACTGGTCGTACTGATCCTGGCAAACGAACGGCAGCACCTGCACCGTCAGTGCGCCACGTCGATGCAGCGCACCGACCTTCAGGCCTTCGACACCGAGCCAACGCTCGACGTCGCCCAACACTCGCCCTTCGGGAACCAGCACATGAAATGCCTGGGTATCGGCTGCCATCGCGTCGAACCAGCTCGCCAGCCCGGCGTTCTCGTAGGCAAACAGCGAGATCAGGCAGGCTTGGGGCGCCCGCTCGATGCCCAATCCCTGCAGGAAACTGCGTTGCGCTTCGGCATCCTGCTGGAATTGTCGACGGCGCTCCAGCAGACCGGCCTCACGCAGCAAGCCACCCGTTCCCTCCCGAAAGCCCGGAAAAAAGAAATATTTCTGCACGTGCTTGTATTTGACTGACGGTAAGCCATGGCAACCGATCACCCAGTCCTCGGCGCTCAAATAATCGAGGTTCATCCACAAGGGCGTCGTCTGGCGCTCGGCCATCGCTTCCATGTAGGCACTCGGCAACTGGCAGGCAAACGCGGCGACCACCACCTCGGCGGCCTCAGTGGGCTGCCAGTGCGCGGGCCAGTGGCACACCTGCACGCCCTGCTGCCATTGCTCGGACAGGGCGATATCGATTTGCGGACACAGCCGTTCGAAAGCACGCAGGTCGTCGACCCACAGCCGCACCGCGCATCGGTGCTCGGCCACCAATTGCCGAGCCAAGCGCCAAGTGACACCGATGTCGCCATAGTTATCGACGACGGTGCAAAAAATATCCCAGCGCACAGCCATTCCCGACTCCCTGTGACAAAGGCCCGATTGTCCCGAATAAACCGATCGCACAGAAGAGCCGACGGCGATTAATCTTCATGCGACAATCAGCGCCTGCCCATGACCCTGCCAGGAAGCAGCCATGCCCGATCACTCGACACCCTCGCGCCTTACGGCTGTGCAATTGACCTTCAGCATCGCCCTGGGCCTGTGGCTGGGGTTCCTGGCCATCGTGTTGACGGGCTGGCTACTGTCCAGATTCCTGTTCAACGAACAACTGGCACCGGTGGCCGCCGCCGTCCATCAACTGGCGCAACCACCGGCAGTGCAACCGGCCCCCGAGCCGCCCACGCCGATGTTCGAGCAGTATCAGCAGAACCTGCAGAGGAACGAGCAGCGTCAGGCGCTTGATCAGGCCCGCAGCAATCCTCGCAACCTGTCCAACCCCAAGTGCCAGTTCTGGCTGCAACAGGACCAGAATGCGCCCAGTGAAAAAAGCCGCGCCAACGTGCTGCAATTCTGCGAATGACATGAACAAACAGACCGTCCACCAGTTGATTCTCGACAAGCTCGAGATTGATCTCGATATCGCCGAACGCGCCGCGCAAACCGCCTACGAAACCGCGACCCACGAAGAAAACATCGCCGAGAACAAATACGACACCCTGGGCCTTGAGGCGTCCTACCTCGCCGCCGGACAAGCCAGGCGCGTGGAAGAAATCCGCCAGGCGCTCACCCTTTGTCAAAACCTGACGTTGAGGCCTTACGACGAGCAGCGCGGCATTCAGGTCGGCACATTGATCGGACTGGAAGATGAGCACGGCCGCCAGCAATGGCTCTTCCTCGGGCCGGATGCGGCAGGCTTGAAGGTTTCGCTGGTAGGTCAGCCGATCACCGTCATCACCCCTCGCTCACCGCTGGGCCGAGGCCTGCTGGGCAAGTTCGAAGGGGATGAGGTGGAGATCGTGGTCGCCGGCGCCCGGCAACAGTTCACTGTCACCGAGGCGATCTAGGCAGGTAACGGTTTTTAGTGCACCGGCAGTTCGACGCCGTCGAACAACTCTTCGAGTTCCTGCTTGTTGTGGCACTGGATAGCCTTGGCCATCACTTCCCGGGTCAGGTGCGGCGCGAATTTCTCGATGAAATCGCACATGAAACCGCGCAGGAAAGTGCCACGACGGAAACCGATCTTGGTCACGCTGGATTCGAACAATTCGCTGGCATCCAGCACCACCAGGTCACTGTCGAGCTTGGTATCGACGGCCATCTTCGCGACGATGCCCACGCCCAGGCCCAGGCGGACGTAAGTCTTGATCACGTCGGCGTCGGCGGCGGTGAACACCACTTTCGGTGTCAGGCCACGATGACTGAAGGCTTCGTCGAGCTTGGAACGACCGGTGAAACCGAATACGTAGGTGACGATTGGGTATTCGGCCAGGGCTTCGAGGGTCAGCTTCGGCAGCTTGGTCAGCGGATGGCCCTGGGGCACGACCACGCAGCGATTCCAGCGGTAGCACGGCATCATCACCAGGTCCCCGAACAGCTCCAGGGCCTCGGTGGCAATGGCGAAATCCACCGTGCCGTCGGCAGCCATCTCGGCGATCTGCATCGGCGACCCTTGGTGCATGTGCAGCGCCACGTCGGGGTATTGCTTGATGAAGTTGCTGATCACCGGCGGCAGCGCATAGCGGGCCTGGGTGTGGGTGGTGGCGATCGACAAGGTGCCTTTTTTCTCGTTGGAGAATTCCTGGGCAATCTGCTTGATGCTTTCGACCTTGCGCAGGATCTCGCCGGCCGTGGTGATGATGCGCTCACCGGCCGGGGTCACGCGGGTCAGGTGCTTGCCACTGCGGGCGAAGACTTCGACGCCCAGTTCGTCTTCCAACAGGCGGATCTGCTTGCTGATGCCGGGTTGCGACGTGTAGAGGCTTTGGGCAGTAGCGGAAACGTTGAGGTCGTGGTGCGCCACTTCCCAGATGTAGCGCAGTTGTTGAAGCTTCATATGTATCCCTCAAAGCAGTTGGACGCCACGGGCATCAGCGACGGTATATAACTATATGGAAGGTTACGACAATAAATCTAGAACTTTTTATAAAACGCCATCATTTAGCCTCAAGCCTCGCCCTGACGTCGACGCTGGACCAGCGGAACCAGGTAGACCGGTACCCGGGATAACTGCAATACCCGGGCGGCGGTCCTGCCCAAGGGGGTTTCACCGTTCGCCCCTTGGCAATGACTGCCTACGATCAGCAAATCAACGGAGAGTTTCGCAGCCTGTTCCAGAATGACCTGGGAAGGATCGCCCTGGTACACCCTGACCGACCTGATCAGTTTCAAGTCCTGTTGCCCCTCCCCCAATTCCTCACGGAAACTGTCGAGCACCCGCTGTTCGATATTGGCCATCACCGTATTCAGACCTTGGCGATGGAATTCGTTCAGCGCCTGCTCATCGAGATAGCTTTGCAACACCGATTCGGCGAACAGCCCCATCGGTTCCACCGCATGCACCACATACAACTCGGCTTCAAACGTCCGTGCCAGCGCCAAGGCATGCTGCATCACATAAGGGGCATAAAGGCCCAGGTCTGTGGCGTACAGCATCGAACGAATCATGTGACCTCCTCACGTGCCAGAATGGCGGAGATTGATTCAGCTTAGCAGCGCCTTGGAGACTGCGACGTGCGGCCTGGCGCCCCAACTCAGAGGCAGTCAGGGCTTTATTTCGTTACTGATGCCATGGGGCACGTGACCGGTGGCGACCACCTCCCGGGCCAATTCGCAGTGGCCGGTCTGGTCATCGAAAAACACATCGGCGGCAAAGGCCTCCAGGAAAGCCGATTTGGTCAGGCCGCCGAGAAACAGCGACTCGTCCAAACGGATATCCCACTCACGCAAAGTCCGGATGACCCGCTCATGGGCCGGTGCCGAACGGGCGGTCACCAAGGCCGTGCGGATGGGGCAGGCATCCTCGGGGAACTCGCGCTGCAGCGCGTTGAGCGCCGCCAGGAAGCCCTTGAAGGGCCCGCCTCGCAGCGGCTCACGGGCAGCCTGCCGCTCGCTGGCCTGGAAAGCTTCCAGACCATCGGCCTGATAGACACGCTCCGACTCATCGGAAAACAGCACGGCATCGCCGTCGAAGGCAATGCGCAGTTCTGCGCTGGCGGCGCGACTGGCCCCACCCGACAGGATGGTCGCCGCGGCAAATCCGGCGTCCAGGGCGCTGCGCACGTCTTCAGCGTGGGTGGACAAGAACAGGTCGCAGCCGAATGCCTTGAGGTACGGGTAAGGACTGCGGCCGCCAACGAAGGCCGCGCGCGAAATCGCCAGCCCATAATGATGGATCGAGTTGAACACCCTAAGGCCGGTGTCGGCACTGTTGCGCGACACCAGGATCACCTCGACCCGGGCACGCCCCAGGTGTTCGTTGAGGTCCAGCAGTTTCTGCACGAGGGCGAACGCGTCACCGGGTGCCAGGACTTCGTCTTCATGCTCGATCTGGTATTGCCGATAGGCCTCGACGCCACTCGACAGGTACACCTTGTGGCTTTCCCTAAGGTCGAACAACGCCCGCGACGAAATCGCCAGCACCAGTTTGTCGTCGATGTTGTTTGCCATGCCACTCCCCTTTCGTCCCGCTCAGCGGTTACAGCGATCCATGAACGCCAACGCCTGATACAAAGCTTCGATTTTCGGCAGCTCACACCCGGCCGCTTTCGCCGCCGCCAATGGCCGGCCGTAGATCGCGTCCAGTTCCAGCGCTCGCTTGTGGGAATAATCGTGGTACATGCTCGGCCAGTAATCGGGCATCTTCTCGGTCATCATGAACAGATACTCGGCATAACCCGGTGCGATGTGATGCCCGCAGGCCTGCGCACCGCGGACCACCTCAGCCATCAGCGCCTGGATCAATTCGCGGCTATGATCGTTGGCCATCAACGGCGTGGTACTGGCGCCCAACAAAACCGAAAGACCGTTGTATGGCACATTCCACACCAGCTTCTGCCAGCGGGCCTGTTGCAAGCCAGGCATGGCCTGGGCCTCGATACCGGCGCTGCGGAACAACGTCGCCGCCTCTTCGACGATCGCCATGCGTTGCGCCTGATCGGCACAGGGACCGCTGTGATAACCGACGTTGACCGCGCCAAGTGCCTGGTGGGCGATGACGCCAGGACCGATGCGATGCACGCAGATCAGGCACAGGCCACCCAGCAGATGCAGCGAATCGGGCAACAACGGTCGAAGATCGTCCTCTACGTCCAGGCCGTTCTGCAGCAACAGGACTTTTGCCCCGTCAGCGGCAGCCTGGGCAATGGCCGGCGCCAGGTCGGCATTGCTGGTGGTCTTGGCGCCGACCAGCAGCCAGTCACAGGGCGGCATATCGGCTGCCGAACGATAGGCCTGGACAGGATCGAGGGCCAGCGCGCCATGGACCGCGCTGTCGATTCGCAAACCGGCTTCAGCCACGGCAGCAAACGCGCTGCGCAGTAGAAAGTGCACATCAAAACCGGCACGCGCCAGCATCACGCCATAAAACCCGCCAATCGCCCCGGTGCCGATCATCCCGATCCGCGGTTTAACCCCTGCCTGCATCGTTGCAACTCCCCTGGTAAAAGCCCCTGCACACTATCGGCGCGAGCAGCATGGCATGCAATCTTCATTACATCCGCTCACGAATCTGTTGCAGAGCCTCGCCAAGGCCTTTTCCCCAGCCTATAGGGCATTAAACCCGTCCCTGCCCATTGTCGAGCCACCTCGTAACGCGATAAGGTTCGGCTCCCCGACGCGCTTAAAATCCGCTGTGCACCGCCGCGCGGGGATCGCTGGCGGCCGGCACCCGTGACCTGACGAGTAACACGATGGCTGATTTACCGATCAATGACCTTAACGTCGCCTCCAACGAGACCCTCATCACGCCTGACCAGCTCAAGCGCGATATCCCCCTGAGCGACGCTGCCCTGCGCACCGTGACCAAGGGCCGGGAGGTCATTCGCAACATCCTGGACGGCACCGACCATCGCCTGTTCGTGGTCATCGGCCCCTGCTCGATCCATGACATCAAGGCTGCCCACGAATACGCCGAGCGCCTGAAAGTGCTGGCGGCGGAAGTCTCCGACACCTTGTACCTGGTCATGCGCGTGTATTTCGAGAAACCGCGGACCACCGTCGGCTGGAAAGGCCTGATCAACGACCCGTACCTGGATGACTCCTTCAAGATCCAGGACGGCCTGCACATCGGTCGCCAGTTGCTGCTGGACCTGGCGGAAATGGGCCTGCCCACCGCCACCGAAGCCCTGGACCCGATCTCGCCGCAGTACTTGCAGGACCTGATCAGCTGGTCGGCCATCGGCGCGCGCACCACCGAATCCCAGACCCACCGCGAAATGGCCTCCGGCCTGTCGTCGGCGGTGGGCTTCAAGAACGGCACCGACGGCGGTCTCACCGTGGCGATCAACGCCTTGCAGTCGGTTTCCAGCCCGCACCGTTTCCTGGGCATCAACCAGGAAGGTGGCGTGTCGATCGTCACCACCAAGGGCAACGCCTACGGTCATGTGGTGCTGCGCGGTGGCAACGGCAAGCCGAACTACGATTCGGTCAGCGTCGCGCTGTGTGAGCAGGCGCTGAACAAAGCCGGGATCAAGCCAAACATCATGGTCGATTGCAGCCACGCCAACTCCAACAAGGACCCGGCACTGCAACCGTTGGTGATGGAGAACGTGGCCAACCAGATCCTGGAAGGCAACCAGTCGATTATCGGCCTGATGGTCGAAAGCCACTTGAACTGGGGCTGCCAGGCAATCCCGAAAGACCTCGCCGACTTGCAGTACGGCGTCTCCATCACCGATGCCTGCATCGACTGGAGCGCGACCGAGAACACCCTGCGCAGCATGCACGCCAAACTCAAGGACGTGCTGCCGAAGCGGCAGCGTAGTTAAGAGGATCGCAGCCTCGTTTCACTCGACAGCTCCTACACAGCTCTCCTACACATATTTGGGTGGGGATGTAGGAGCTGGCGAAGCCTGCGATCTTTAAGGCATAAAAAAACGCCGGACTTTTCAGTCCGGCGTTTTTTTATGGGGAATCCGTTTTCTCAGAGCTTCGCCGCATGCCGCTGGTGACGCTCCATGTAACGCTCCACGTAGGAGCAGGACGGGATCACCGTGTAGCCCATCTCTTCAGCGTACTGCAGCGCCCTTTCGGTCAGCGCTGCCGCGATGCCCCGGCCGCGCAAGGCGTTGGGCACGAAGGTGCGATAGATATCCAAGGTCTGCTTGCCCAGGTCCATATAGGTCAGATAGGCACGATGACCGTCCACATTGGTCTCGAACTGATGACCAGCCTGGTCATGGTGGATGGTAACCGCCTCGCTCATCACTACTCCTCGCGGGTCTGAATGCCGACCCCTACCTTACCGATGTTTTTCCGGCGAAGGAACATCTACGCCACCCCGTGCCTTCCTGGTCACCGAGCGCCGAAACCGATCCGCTCAAACCCGAGCACGTCGTGAATAGTAGGCACCAATGACGCAAATGCTCAAGGCACGCCTGTCAACGAAGAGGTAAACCTGGTCGGGTTTATCGATTGAGCGCCATCGTCGAGCGGTAGTCGGTCACGGTGCAATAGCTGAACATCGCCAGTTGTTGAGTCTTGAGACGAGCGTGCGTAGTTAAAGTCACCGCCAATACCAATAAAGATGCCTGAGTCGCTGCACAAAAAATGAACAAAAGTTTAGACGAATCAATAAACAACGACGTTAGCGCAGGCTGCAAGAGTTCATCCCTGAACGGAACTTTTCTTCGTCGACGCGCTCCAGACAAGGCCTGAAGCTGCATATTTCTTCAACAGCTCCTGGAAAAGTTGCTCGAAAAAGAATCACCGCCTACAATTTTTTTGCTTCTTGCGCTACGTCAGTTTACTTACTACAAGTAATGGGTAGTATATACGCCGGCTAACTCCTCAGTCTGAGGAGACAGTCACTAATAGAAAGTCCTTGAAGGGGAACACGATGAACAACGTTCTGAAATTCTCTGCTCTGGCCCTGGCCGCAGTTCTGGCTACCGGTTGCAGCAGCGCATCGAAAGAAACCGAAGCACGTCTGACTGCTACCGAAGACGCAGCAGCTCGCTCCCAGGCTCGTGCAGACGAAGCTTACCGTAAAGCTGATGAAGCTCTGGCTGCTGCTCAAAAAGCACAACAGACTGCTGACGAAGCTAACGAGCGTGCTCTGCGCATGCTGGAAAAAGCTAGCCGCAAGTAATAGTCCTTCGGGATTGTTATCGAGCCGACCCATTTTTGGGTCGGCTTTTTATTGTCTGGTGTTTTAGCAGGCGATAAAAAACCCGCCGACATCGCAAAGCGTCGGCGGGTTGCTGTCGAGTTTTACTGCTGCAAGTCGATCGGCGCGCTCGAGACCATCGGCGCCGAGGTATTGGGAACGGCAATTTCCACCGGCAGGCCATCTTCGGCCGCTACCACGTCCCGCACCACGTCCCAGTTCATGCGCAGGTTACTGGTGATGTCTTCGCGCTTGAGCATCGCATTGATCACTGCGGTGTGCTTGTCCACCACCGAGGGGTTGCCCTTGTCGTCCAGTGGCGTATGCGCCTCCAGGTACACCTTGCCACCGCTCAAGCCCAGCTTGTAGGGGTCGTTGATGATCCGCACCGACGTGCCCACCGGCACCATGCTGGCCATTTCCAGTACGTTGTTGTTGAACATCCGGAAGCAACCGTGGCTGGTCCGCATGCCGATACCGAACTTCTTGTTCGAACCATGGATCAGGTAGCCCGGGGTGCCCAGGGTGAACTTGAAAGGGCCCAGCGGGTTATCCGGGCCGGCGGGCACGACATTCGGCAACGGGTCGCCGTCGGCAGCGTGTTCGGCCTTGATCGACGCGGGCGGAGTCCAGGTCGGGTTCGGTGTCTTGGCGATGATGCTGGTGTGGGCGATCGGCGAGCCCCAGCCCTCACGGCCAATCCCCAGCGGGAAGGTGTACACCACGTTCCGCCCCTTGGGGAAATAGTAGAGACGGTACTCGGCCAGGTTGATCACGATGCCCTCGCGCGGGCCCGGCGGCAGGATGAAGCGAGTGGGCAGCACGATCTCGGTGCCAGCGCCCGGCAACCAGGGGTCGACCCCAGGGTTGGCGGCGACCATCTCGCTGTAGCCCAGGTCATAGGTGGTGCCCAGGTCGGCGAAGGTGTCTTCGTATTTGGCCTTGATGACTTGCACCTGGCCAACGATGTCTTCACCCGGTGGCGGCAGAGGCAGCTCGAGTGCGGCAACGGGGCCCGCCATACACAGGGCGGCAAGAGACAGGCAGCGGGCGACGGCAGGCAAGCGCGGCAACATCCGGGAAATCCTTCGCAGATCGAACAAGGGGTATTAAAGCGGCGATTGTACACTGCCACCCGTTATTTCGGGGAGAGCGGCAATGAGCGTCCGATGTGCAGCAGGTTAGAGGACTTTGCAAGCCCCCCTGTGGGAGCGAGCTTGCTCGCGATAGCGGTGGGTCGGCCGGCACCGATGTTGAATGTGCCGCCGTCATCGCGAGCAAGCTCGCTCCCACAAGGGCAGCCTGGAATCCGAGGATTACAACTCGAACCGCAGCTCCGGCCAGATCGGCGAGGTGCCGCGCTTCTGGGATTCCAGGATCGCCCGGCACAGCGAGCACAGGCGATGATCCTGGAAGATCTTGCGATCGACGCTCGACCAGCGCGGCTGGGCCGGCAGCAGGCTACCGCAAAGGGTGCGGTCGGCCGAGCCACCGAGTTCCAGTTGCCGGGTCACCAGATGCACCCGTACTTCCTGGCAGGCGAACAGATCCAACTGCTCGTCAGGCTCGATCAGTTGGTAGGCAAACAGGGACCAGGCGGGACGCGGCATCGGGGGCTCCAAATCGGGGGCGCCACATTAGCCGAAAGCCCGCCTGTAGAAAAGCGTCAGAGCAGCGGTTTTAGCGTAGGCCAGACATTTTCCAGCAACTTGCCCTGGGCCGCGACGGACGGGTGCAATCCGTCGCCTTGCATCATGCCGGGAACACCTCCGATGTCCTTGAGGAAAAACGGCACCAGTGGCACTTTTTTCTCCTCGGCCAGGGTGCTGTAGACCCGGGCGAAGGCATCGGTGTATCGGCGCCCGTAATTGGGCGGCAGTTGCATGCCCAGCAACAACACCTTGGCACCGCTTGCGCGGGAATTGTCGATCATCGCTGCAAGGTTTTGTTGCAATTGTGTTGGCGGCTGCCCGCGCAAGCCGTCGTTGCCACCCAGTTCCAGGATCACCAGGTCCGGTTTATGGGCTGCAAGCAGCGCCGGCAGCCGCGCCTGGCCTCCGGCGCTGGTGTCCCCACTGATGGAGGCATTGACCACTTTATCGTCAAAACCCTCGGCTTTGAGCCGTTGTTCGAGCAACGCTACCCAACCTTGCCGGGTATCCAGGCCGAAAGCCGCGCTGATACTATCGCCAACGATCAGGACTGTACCCGCCGCTGCGTTCTGGACCATGCACATCAAGGCCAGGCCGGCACTCAAAAACCACACACGCATCGGATTCTCCATGGGCTCAAGCATTCTCACCGCGACGGACCTTAGCAAAGTGGTCGCCAGCGCGGAAGGTGAACTGACCATCCTGCACGAACTCAGCCTGGAACTGAACAAAGGCGACAGCCTCGCCATCGTCGGCGCGTCCGGCTCCGGCAAATCCACCCTCTTGGGCCTGCTGGCCGGCCTCGACCTGCCCAGCAGCGGCGAGGTCACACTCGCCGGCCAAGCCCTCAGCGCACTGGATGAAGACCAGCGTGCGCGGATCCGCGCCGAGCATGTCGGTTTCGTTTTCCAGTCGTTCCAGTTGCTCGACAGCCTCAATGCACTGGAAAACGTCATGCTGCCGCTGGAACTGGACGGCCGCAAGGATGCCCGTGAACGCGCCACGCAACTGTTGCAGCGCGTCGGCCTGGGCCAGCGCCTGACCCATTCACCGCGCCAGCTCTCCGGCGGCGAACAGCAGCGGGTGGCGATTGCCCGCGCCTTTGCCGCCGAGCCCGACGTGTTGTTTGCCGACGAACCCACCGGCAATCTCGACAGCCACACCGGCGAGCGCATCAGCGACCTGCTGTTCGAACTGAACAAGGAACGCGGCACGACCCTGGTGCTGGTCACCCATGATGAACGCCTGGCCCATCGCTGCCGGCGCCTGATCCGACTTGAAGCCGGCGAGATGGTCGCCCCTCTGGAGCCTTGATGGCACGCTTGCCGCTGTTGCGCCTGTTCAGTCTCGCTGTCCGTCAATTGCTTCGCGATGCCCGCGCCGGTGAGTTGCGGGTGTTGTTCTTCGCCCTGCTGGTGGCGGTGGCGGCGAGTACCGCCATCGGCTACTTCGGTGCCCGCCTCAACGGCGCGATGATGATGCGCGCCACCGAATTCCTCGGCGCCGACCTGCTGCTCGAAGGCAGCTCGCCGGCCCGCCCGGAGCAGATCCGCAGCGGCACTGAACTGGGCCTGGAACACGCCCGGGTGGTGGAGTTCTCCAGTGTCGTGGCCACCGACAATGGCATCCAGCTGTCCAGCGTCAAGGCGGCCGATGACCGCTACCCATTGCGCGGCGAGCTGAAAAGCAGCCCCGCCCCGTTCGCGCCGGAAGAAACCGGCGGACGTCCGAACCCTGGCGAGGCGTGGGTCGAGGCACGGCTGCTGACGGCACTGGACCTGAAGATCGGCGACAGCATCGACGTTGGCAACCAAACCCTGCGGTTGGCCCGAGTGCTGACCTATGAACCGGATCGCGCCGGCAACTTCTACAGCCTCACCCCGCGCGTGCTGATCAACCTCAAGGACCTGGAAGCCACCGGCGTGGTGCAACCGGGCAGCCGTGTCAGCTATCGCGACCTGTGGCGCGGTCCGGCACCGGCCTTGCAAACCTACCGCGACCTGGTCAAGCCTGGCCTTGAAGCCAACCAGCGCCTGCAGGATGCCCGCGACGGCAACCGTCAGATCGGCGGCGCCCTGGGCAAGGCCGAGCGCTACCTGAACATGGCCAGCCTGGTGGCGGTGTTGCTGTCTGGAGTCGCCGTCGCGCTTTCGGCTAACCGCTTTGCCACCCGACGCTTCGATGCCAGCGCACTGCTGCGCTGCCTGGGCCTTTCACGCCGGGAAACCATGGCACTGTTCAGCCTGCAATTGACGGTGCTGGGCCTGCTCGCCAGTATCAGCGGCGCCCTGCTCGGCTGGCTCGCCCAACTGGGCCTGTTCGCCCTGCTGCATGACCTGCTGCCCACCACCGTTCCACCGGGCGGCCTGCTGCCGGCGATCGCCGGGATCGGCACCGGGCTGGTGGCACTGGCGGGGTTCGCCCTGCCGCCACTGGCTGCGCTGGGGCGAGTGCCACCGTTGCGCGTGCTGCGCCGGGACATGCTGCCGATCCCCTCCAGCTCCTGGGTGATCTACAGTGCCGCACTGGGTGCCCTGGGCCTGATCATGTGGCGCCTGAGCCTGGACCTGGTCCTGACCTTCGCCCTGCTGGGCGGTGGCGTCGTTGCCGCGCTGGTGCTGGGCGGCTTGTTGTTGCTGCTGCTCCAGAGCCTGCGTCGCCTGCTGGCCCGCGCCGCCCTGCCCTGGCGGCTGGGCCTCGGCCAATTGCTGCGCCATCCCTTGGCCGCCGCCGGTCAGGCCTTGGCGTTCGGCCTGATCCTGTTGTCCATGGCGTTGATCGCGCTGCTGCGAGGTGAACTGCTGGACACCTGGCAAAACCAGTTGCCCAAAAACGCGCCGAATTACTTCGCCCTGAACATCCTGCCCAACGACAAACAGGCCTTCACCGACAAACTGCTGGAATTGTCCGCACAATCGGCCCCGCTCTACCCCGTGGTCCCCGGGCGCCTCATCAGCATCAATGGCGAACCGGCCACGGAGTTCGTCACCAAGGACTCGGCGGGTGACCGGGCGCTGCAGCGCGACCTGAGCCTGACCTGGGCCGCGGACCTGCCGGCGGGCAACGTCGTCACGGCAGGGACCTGGTGGTCCCAGCAACCTGCGGACGACGTTCCGGGGGTTTCGGTGGAAGGCAAAGTGGCCGAGAACCTCAAGATCAAGTTGGGCGACCGCCTGGTCTTCAGCGTGGGCGGCGTCAACCGGGAAGCCAAGGTCACCAGCCTGCGGGAAATCAACTGGGACAATTTCCAACCCAACTTCTTCATGATCTTCCAGCCCGGGACATTGAAAGACCTGCCGGCGACCTACCTCACCAGTTTCTACCTGGCGCCGGGCCACGACCAACAGATCGTCGACCTGTCCCGGGCCTTTCCGGCGGTGACGATCCTGCAAGTCGAGGCCCTGCTCGAACAACTGCGCAGCATCCTGGCCCAAGTGACCCTGGCCGTGGAGTACGTGTTGCTGTTCGTGCTGGCGGCGGGAATGGCGGTGTTGTTCTCCGGCCTGCAGGCGACCCTCGACGAACGGATCCGCCAGGGTGCGCTGTTGCGCGCACTGGGCGCCGAACGGCCGCTGCTGGTCAAAGCCCGGCGCATCGAGTTCGGCCTGCTGGGCGCCGTCAGTGGCCTGCTGGCGGCCCTGGGTTCGGAACTGGTAAGCCTGGTGCTTTACCGCTACGCCTTCGACCTGCCCTGGCATCCGCATCCCTGGCTGTTGATATTGCCGCTGCTGGGGGCTTTGTTGATCGGCGCGGCCGGGGTGTTCGGCACCCGTCGGGCACTCAACGCCAGCCCGCTGACAGTATTGCGCGAGGGTTGATAGACTCCCGGCTTCGCTATCACAAGAAGTTGCCATGAGCCGTTATCGCCCACCCCGCACCGCCGGCACCGCGCTGATCACCCCCGAGGGTGAAGCGCGGATGCGCGCTGAATTCCATGAGCTATGGCATGTGCGCCGTCCCCAGGTGACCCAGGCGGTCAGCGAGGCAGCGGCCCAGGGTGATCGTTCGGAAAATGCCGAATACACCTACGGCAAGAAAATGCTGCGGGAAATCGACAGTCGCGTGCGCTTTCTCACCAAGCGCCTCGAAGCGCTCAAAGTGGTCAGTGAAAAACCCAGCGATCCGAACAAGGTATATTTTGGCGCCTGGGTCACGGTTGAAGATGAGGACGGCAAGGAATCGCGCTACCGCATCGTCGGCCCGGACGAGTTGGACCTGAAACAGAACCTGATCAGCATCGACTCGCCGTTGGCACGGGCGCTGATCGGCAAGGCCCTGGACGCCGAGGTCAGCGTCCAGACGCCCACAGGCGAGAAACGGGTCTACATCGTGGATATCGCGTATCCGTGACCCTCACCTCAACGGCGCGTGATCAAACCCTGCCGTGCGACACGGGTCAGTTGCCGGATCATTTCAGGAGCGTGCGCTGCGCTAGGGGACTGGATGACAGCCAGGTCAAAGCTGTCATTGGCAAAACGCGCCAGTGACTCACCGTCTTCGACAAACTGGATCAGGAAAGCGGCAGGCCCATGGTTGCGACGCGGCCAGCCGTCGAGGTAACGCAAGAGTGTTGGCTGGTGAGTGCCGCCCAGGAGAATTTTCGGGTTGCGTTGCACAAGGTTCGCCGTGATCGGCGCAAGACGTACAAGGGGACTGGGTGCGTTCATCGTGTCGTGTCTCTGCCTCGAAAGTCTGCATGGCAGGTGAGAGGCAACACCGAACCAGCGCTTTAGCGGTATTTCGAAGCCGTGTCTTTCCGGCTTCTATCGGCAACGGGAGAGTCACCTGGCGCCCCGCAAGTAGCTGTTTAAATCGGCGCATGAGCGGCATCCTAGAGAAGCTGACCGGCCAGTGTCAAGAATCACTCCCCATAAAAAAGGCCCGTACAAGACGGGCCTTGGGTTCCAACCGTGCACTCAACCCGCGATGGCGCGATCGACCGACAGCTTGCCCGCTCCTTCGATCAGCACGGCCATACTGCCCGCCAGCAATGCCAGGGCGAACTCATAACCGTTGTTGGCCATGAACAAGCCGTTACCGATGTGCACGGCGAAAATCGCCACCAGCGACAGGAAGGCCAGGCCCAGTGCCGCAGGACGCACCAGCAGACCTACGATCAGCGCCAGCCCGGCGAAAAACTCCGTACCGCCCGCCAGTGTCGCCATCATATAGCCCGGGGTCAGACCGATGCTTTCCATCCACTGCGCCGTGCCTGCCAGGCCGTAGCCACCGAACAGGCCAAAGAGTTTCTGCGAGCCGTGGGCGGCAAATATGACACCGACGGCGATGCGCAGGACAGTCAAGCCATAGCCGGCGCGGGTGAACAGAACTTTGTTGATGAGAGTGCTCATGAGGTCATTCCTTGGGAGTAAGTAGAAAGTGGCCGCTATATTAATCAATAAAATTCATGCTAAAAGCGGAAAAAATCCGTAATACCAATCAGTTTATTCGATCACTTACGCAATGCAACCTTTTGCTCCTTCGGTTCCAAGGACTCCCGTTCACGATCAAACGCCAGGTAGTACTTATTCACACTATTAACATAGCTGACGGCGCCCATTCCTACCTGCTCCATGGCAATGCGTTCGACCTGGAAAAACCATTGGTTGGGGTTCAGACCCCGCCGCCGGGCCTCGGCTCGCATGCCTTGGACGCGCTCGGGCCCCATGTTGTAGGCCGCCAGGACGAAGGCCATGCGTTCGCGCTCGTTGAGCTTGGGGCTGGCAAAGAACTTGCGGCGGATGAGGGCCAGGTACTTGGCGCCGGCCTGCACGTTGGCATCCAGGTTCTGGATGTTATCGACCCCTACCCGCTGGGCTGCCGCCGGGGTGATCTGCATCAGGCCGGTGGGGCCTGCACCGCTGCGGGCATTGGGTTGCAGGGCGGATTCCTTGAAAGCCAGGGCCGCCAGGTTGAGCCAGTCCATGCCCTGGGCATCGGCATGTTTTTGCAACACCGGACGCAGGTTTTCCAAGCGTTGGCGGTTGGCCCGGGCCAGCGGATAGTGGACCTGGTACAAACGTCGGTAGATGCGCAGGAACGCCGCGTCCTGGTTGGAGGGCACCTTGTAGGTCATCAGGAATCGGTCGATGCTCGCCCGCAGCATGTCGGCGTCACGGCGAACGAACCAATACTCGTCACCCGGCTCGCCGATCAACACCTGGCGGTCGAAGCGCAGTTTGGGCAGGATCTTGCTCCAGCGCTCGGCAATGGGTTGCTCGACGATGGTCAGATGGAAAATCCCGCCCTGGACCATCTCCAGGACATCTTCCACAGCCAGGGTAGGATCGACCCATTCGATCTTCACCGGCGGCAGCTTGAGCAGCGCCAGTTTCTGATTGATCTGGCTCACGGCATCCCCCGCCGCACTGCCGTTGGGCAGGGCCAGGGTCTTGCCGGAAAGTTGCTCCACCCGCGTGTAACGCTTCTCTCCCTTGATGCCCACCAACAGCAAAGGCACGTCGGTACGGATCGGATTGCTGGCGCTGACGGCATGGCCGGCCTGAGGCTCAAGCAGCTCACCCGGCGCGACGAGGTCGCCCTCCCCGCGCTGCAAGGCACCGAGCAGTTGGTCCTTGGCCTTGGGAATGATCTTGAGGGTAATTTCCTGGCCGTCCCGGGCGTGGCCGTTGAGGTATTGCTCGAAGGCCCGCAGCCGATGGTATTCGACGCCAATGGGTTGCCCCTGGACTTCACCGGAGCTGTTGCGGCTCTGGTTGACCAAAACCTTCAACACACGGCTGCTGCGGATCTGCGCCAGGTCGCGCACCGTGCCCGGCGCCGCCGCCTGCACCGGCCCGGGCAGCCGTGCTTCGGCCGGTATCGGCAACAGCAGCGAACAACACAACAGTAACCATACCTGGGGACGTGTCATCCACTCTCCGGAAGGAACACTGCGGACCGCCTCCGTGAAAAACGAGGCTGAGTCGACAGAAACAGAGCGCCTGGGACGCTGAAAAAGTGCGGAAGACTGGCACAGTGATGGCTTTTATACCAACCCTATGTGTCTCGCGGCCTTAACAGACAGCCTCAACTCATTGTAGTTCTTGGCTTTTCTTATAAATCTACAGCTCTGATATGCTTTCCGGCCTTTGGGCCGAGGTAGCACCATGCAACTCATCGATATCGGCGTCAACCTGACCAACCCCAGTTTCACCGAAAAACACCAGGCGGTGCTCGAGCGTGCCTATGCATCCGGGGTCTGCCAACTGGTCCTGACCGGCACCAGCATCGAGGGCAGCGAACAGGCCCTGGAGTTGTGCCAACACCTCGACGAGACCGGGGAACGACTGTTTTCCACCGCTGGCATTCACCCCCACAGCGCCAGCGAGTGGACCGCCGATAGCGCCCGGCACCTCAAGGACCTGCTGATGCACAGCCGCGTGCGCGCGGTGGGTGAATGCGGGCTGGATTTCAACCGAGACTTCTCGCCCCGCCCCCAGCAGGAAAAGGTCCTGGAGGAACACCTCGCCCTGGCGGTCCAGCTGCAATTACCGGTCTTCCTGCATGAGCGCGACGCCGACCAGCGCTTGCTGGACATCCTCCGGGAGTTTCGCGATCAATTGCCGGCGGCTGTGGTGCACTGTTTCACCGGGGAAAAAAAGGCATTGTTCAACTACCTCGATCTCGACCTGCACATTGGTATCACTGGCTGGATCTGCGACGAACGCCGGGGCACGCACCTGCACCCATTGGTGCGCGAAATACCCCGCGGCCGACTGATGCTCGAAAGCGACGCGCCCTACCTGCTACCCCGCACGCTACGGCCCAAACCCAAGAACGGGCGCAACGAGCCGGCCTACCTGACGGAAGTCCTGCGTGAAGTGGCCTTGCACCGGGGCGAAACCCAGGAAGACCTGGCAGCCCATAGCAGCGCCTGCGCCCGGGCGTTCTTTGGGTTGCCCACGATCTCCTGAACCCTGCAAATCCCTGTGGGAGCGAGCTTGCTCGCGATAGTGGCGCACCAGCTTGCTGATTGGCTGACTGACACACCGCTATCGCGAGCAAGCTCGCTCCCACAAGAGGACTTCATTGTCTGTTGGGCCACATAAAACCCTGGGACTCTGTTGTCTGTTGACCCACATCAAAACCCCGGCACCTGAATAGCGGCAGAATAATGGCACCTTGCCAATGCTGTTTCCGCTATCAGAGAAAACCTTCCATGGGTGCCTGGCTTAGCAATATCTCGTTGAAATACAAATTCTGGGCGGTCAATGCGGTCGCCTTTATCACCACCTTGCTGCTGGTGCTCTACGCGGTGCACCTCGAACAGCAAGCGCGCAACCATGCAGCCCAGGCAAACGCCCAGGCCCAAGCACAGGTGCTCAATGCCTGGCCTGCCGGGCAACCCTTGCCCAGGGCTGACGATCTCTTGGCCTTCCGGCGCGACCAGGTTCCGGTGTTCAACGAACGACCGTTGCCTTCGCTGGCTCAGGCCGATGGCTGGGTCGAACTCGATGCCGGGCCGCTGCTTGGCGACGATCCGTTGCTGGGTGCCCAAGTGATCCGTCGAGATGACGGACAGTCACTCGCGGTGTTGGCCCGAGGTGTAAGCCTGAGCCAAGTGTTCGGTGAACGCTTCAGCCAATACGCCATGGCCGTGTTCGTGCTGATGCTGGCAATGTTGGGCGCGTCGCAGCTGTTGATCCGCTTTTTGCTCAGCCAGCTCAACACGCTCAAAGACGTGATGCTGCATGTGGAAAAAACCGGCGACCTGTCCGCCCGCGTGCCGCTGGCCTGCGAGGACGAAGTGGGCCAGATGGCGGCGGCGTTCAACGCCATGCAGGCCGGCTATCAACGGGTGGTCGACACCGTCGCCAGCACTGCCCGGCAGTTGGACAGTGGTGCGGCGCGCCTGGCGTCGAGCATGAACGATGTTCGCCACGGCATGCTCGGCCAGCAAAGCGAAACCGATCAGGCAGCCACGGCGATCAACGAAATGTCCGCCACGGTTTATCACATCGCCCAGCACGCCGGCGCCACCCGCGACCTGTCGAAAACCGCCGACACCCTGGCCGGCAACGGTCACGAAGTGGTTGGTCGGGTGCAACTGTCGATCACCGGATTGTCGTCGGGGGTGCAGCAGACTGCCGAAATGATCCAGCGCCTGGCCGAAGACAGTCAGAAGATCAACGGCGTGGTCAATGTGATCCACAGCATCGCCGAGCAAACCAATCTGCTGGCCCTGAACGCGGCCATCGAAGCGGCGCGGGCCGGGGAAATGGGCCGAGGTTTTGCCGTGGTGGCCGACGAGGTGCGCAACCTGGCCAAGCGGGTACAGGCCTCCACGGATGAAATCACCCTCATGGTCGCGGCCCTGCAAGCCGGCACCCGGGATGCGGTGGACTTCATGCAGGAGAGTTCGCTCAAGGCCGACGATTGCGTGCAACAGGCCCGCGAGGCCGGCGACGCGCTGGCACAGATCACCGCAGCGGTGGCCCAAATGCGCGAGAGCAACACCCAGATCGCGGTCGCGGCCGAGCAACAAAGCCACGTCGCCGAGGAAATGAACCGGGCGGTGGTGAGCATTCGCGACGTGACCGAAAACACCGTGCGCCAAACCGTCGATTCAGCCACCACCAGCGATGAATTGGCAACGTTGGCGGGCGAGTTGAGCAAGGCGATCGGGCAGCTCAAACTGTGAGGACGCCTTCGCGAGCAAGCTCGCTCCCACATGGGAGCGAGTCGGACACAAAAGTTTGTGAGCCCGACAGACCGCATGTGGGAGCGAGCTCGCTCGCGAAGAGGCCAGTACAGTCAACTCAAATGTAACCTTTGAAACGCTATCGCCTCGATAACCAACCTCGATTCGCAGTCGCCCTGACAGGCACCTATTCTTCAAGCATAAGTGCACACGAATCGAGGGAATAGCATTATGGGCAAACGTCACCCCAATCTTCCAGCCTGGCAATGGCGCGCCTACCCCGACAATCATCGCCACCCCACCAACCTGGTGTTGCACCTGATTGCCGTGCCGCTGTTCATCATCGCGTTTCTGCTGATTGTGACGGGCGTGTTCAGCTTGAGCCTGGGGGACATCGCCATCGGCGTCATCGGCCTGCTCGCGGCACTCGGCCTGCAGCGTCACGGACACAGCCTGGAGGCCCAGGCCTCCGAGCCGTTCAGCGATCGCAAGGATGCCGTGTCACGCCTGTTGGTGGAGCAGTTCCTGACTTTTCCGCGGTTCTTTCTCAGCGGTGGCTGGTGGCGCGCCTGGCGTGATCGCCACCGTCACCACCGTAAACCTTAGCCGAAGCGGCCTCACCCAAAGATCGTTACCGTCTGCCGGCTCAGGGCGATCAAGCGGCCATCGGCGCTCCAGAACTTCGCGGCAACATGGCCGTAGCCGTCCTGGGCATGTTCGATCTCGGCCAGGTATTTACACCAGTCCAGTGTCGTGAGGTCCAGCAGCGGCTGGACGAACTCGATGGTCCACGTGAGCGTGCTGCCCGGGGCCATTTGCGAGAGGTGAGACAACAACGCCGGGGGCCAGGCGTCCACCAAGGCCAGGATATGGCTTTCGTTCAGCGGTTCCTCCTGCACATCGCCGCGCAAGCGCACCCAACCGCCCATGCTCCGGGATTTATTGCCGCTGAATGGCACGCCGCCAACGCTCCAGCGCATCGCCAGGTGCCGCATGAACTCCGGGGTCATGCCCTTGATGTAAGGCAACTCCTGGGATTGCTCCACGCTCTTGAATTCCGGTGCGGGATCGGCCAGCACCGCCACCACGGACGAGCGCGAGGCCCCAAAGCTGCCTTGCACCACGGTCACCACCTGACCGTTCTGCACCGCGCGCCCCGACACTTGGCTTACCGCCTTGCCTTCTCGCAACACGTCGACTTCGAAACTGACCGGCACGTCGGGCTCGACCGGGCCGACGAAGGTAATCGCCAGGGAACGCACCGGGCGATCCGCCGGCACTTGGGCACGCATCGCCTCATATTGCAGCGCCGCCACCAACCCGCCAAAAGTGGCCCGGCCCTGGCCCCACTCCGGCGCGATGGTCACCGCACCTGGCTGCCGGCGCACGGCATCGATCAACTCGGAAAAGCGCATGACGACCTCGAAAACGGGGGGAAAAGGATGACGGCATCTTAACCAGCCCAGGCAGGGCGGCACAGGGCTCATTCCGGCCAAAGAGGCTGACAGAAAAGCCGAGGATCTCGAATCCAGCCCCACCCCACTGTGGGAGCGAGCTTGCTCGCTCCCACAAGGGGAAATGGGGTGGATTCAGGATTTTTCGAAGCAACTGGCAATCAGCTTGTCGAGCACCTTGTCGGACTTGGCCTCGGCCTTTTCCATCGTGGCGTGCCAGGTGGGCACGCAAGCCTGCAGATCGGTTTCTTCCTTGGCCCTGGCCAGCCATTGCCAGCAATCGTGCCAGTCGCCCAGCGCGCCCTGGGCGGACTTGAGCCGTGGCATGGCGGCTTCGGGCAGGCGGTCGAGCTCAGGGTAAGCTTCGATGGCGTAGCGCACGCGCTTGATCAGCAGGCGCAACCGATGGCGGTCATGGGCGGGATCTCGCAGGGCTTCGCCGAGTTTCTTCCACTGTTTGTCCAGGCGCTTTTCGATGCGTTTGCGCAAGCCCTTCAGCAGCCCCTCACGCTGGGCGGCGCGAACGAAGCGCGGGAAGGCATCGAGCATCATCAGCAACTGGGCCAGTTCAACACTCGCGGCCACGGCGGGATAGGCATCGGCCATTTGTATCTGACGTCGCCGCGCCGCCTCGGCCAAGCCATGTTGTTCAAGGTAAGCCGCCAACACCTCCCGGTCGCGCAGGGGCGTGGTCAGGGTGCCCACCGCCGAAGCCGCCGTTTCCAGTTGTTCGACACCGGGCAACCCACGCAGCGGACGAAGCAGGCTGCGCAAACGGCGTACCGTGGTCCGCAGGTCATGCAGCGCTTCGCTGTCGGTGTGGGCATTCAAGCGGGCCTGACAGGCCAACAGGCGGACTTCCAGGCCCAATATGCGGGCCACCAGCCGATCGATCATGGAACGTACTCCGTACGCATCTTTGAGCTGCAAGCTGCAAGTGGGAGCAGCGGGTATCGCCCTCTTGCAGCTTGTAGCTTGCGGCTGCCTTTATCGTCCCGCGCGGGATTCGCGGATGTAGAAACGCGCCTTCTCGGCTTTCTTGGTGCAGCCTTCGAACGCTTCGAATTGCTGCTGGGTCTTGGCGCCCGTCAGCAGGGACAAGGCCTTGGAGTAGCTGACGGTGCCGGCAAAACCTTCGGCCTTGGCCAGGTCCAGTTCATGCCAGGCGCTGTCGAGCTGGCTGCCGCAACTGTCGCGGTAAGCGGTTTTACCTGCGCAACCGGCCAGGGCCAAAATCATCAAAGATGCCACCAAAGGCAGGCGGATCCGAGCTTTCATCAATAACACCTCAGGTCAGGTCAACAGTCGTGCTGTTAAGACGGTGGCAACGGCGAAAAGTGCCTTGCTTGACCGCGTAAATTCAAGTGTGGCCGAGCATACGCAAATGCCGTCGCAGCGTGTCAAAAAACGACGTCTGCACCACAACGATTGAGCCGAGCCGTCGATGAGTGCATTGTTGAAGTCTGTTCGACAAGAGGCCGGGTCATGACAAAACGTGTCGCATTGGTATTGGGCTCGGGTGGCGCCCGGGGCTATGCCCATATCGGGGTGATCGAAGAAATCGAACGACGTGGCTACGACATTGCCTGCGTCGCCGGCTGCTCCATGGGTGCTGTCGTGGGTGGGATCTATGCGGCGGGCAAGCTCGATGAGTATCGCAACTGGATCGAAAGCCTGGATTACCTGGATGTCCTGCGCCTGGTGGACGTCAGTTTTCGCCTGGGGGCGATCCGCGGCGAGAAGGTCTTTGGGCAGATCCGCAAGATCGTCGGCGAGCTCAACATCGAAGAGCTGCGCATCCCCTACACCGCCGTCGCGACCGACCTGACCAACCAGCAGGAAATCTGGTTCCAGGAAGGCTGCCTGCACCAGGCGATGCGTGCCTCAGCGGCGATTCCCAGCCTGTTCACACCCGTGATGCAAGGCAATCGCATGCTGGTGGATGGCGGCCTGCTCAATCCGTTGCCGATCGTGCCGGTGGTGTCGAGCCACTGCGACTTGATCATCGCGGTCAACCTCAACGCCACCAACCAGAAACAGTACCGATTACCGGTGATCCCGCGCCCCGCCGCGTTCAGGCGCCGCTTCGACACCCTGGTCAGTTCCCTGGGCTCGCGCCTGCCGTTTCGCCGCAAGCAGGCCGAGCAGTTGTTGCTGCTGGAACAGGAAGCCTTGAAGGCCGAGGCCGCCGAGATCAACCCGTGGATCGACTCGGCCGAGCCCGAGGGCCAACAACCGGCTGCCGCGCCAGAGAACGAAGGCGCACCGAAATCCGCCACCGGTTCATTCATCATCGATAACGTCGGCCCGGCTTCGTTGCTGGACTTGATCAACCAGAGTTTCGAAGTGATGCAGACCTCGCTGGCCCAGTACAAGATCGCCGGTTACCCGCCGGATGTGCTGATCAACGTGCCGAAACGGGTGTGCCGTTTTTTCGAGTTCTACAAGGCGCCGGAGTTGATCGCCTTGGGGCGGGAGATTGCCAGCGATACCCTGGATCGCTATGAGCGTGAACAGAACTAGGCATTTGCGCTGGCTGTGGGGGCCTCATCGCGAGCAAGCTCGCTCCCACACTGAATCTGTGGTGGACCCTGTGGGAGCGAGCTTGCTCGCGATGGCGGTGGCCCGGACAACACAGAACTAAAGCCCACCCTCCCCCAACAACCGATACCCCACCCCCGCCTCGGTCACGATGAACCGCGGCCGGGTCGGGTCGTCGGCCAGCTTCTGGCGCAGGTGACCGACCACGATCCGCAGGTAGTGACTGTCGTCGGTGTGGGTCGGGCCCCAGATGTCCTTGAGCAATTGCTGCTGGGTGATGACCCGCCCCGGGTGCCGCGCCAGTTGCGCCAGGACGGCGTATTCCTTACGGGTCAGGGCCACTTCGGTGCCGTCCAGCAGCACCCGTCGATAGGCCAGGTCCACCGTCAGCGGGCCGAACTTCAGCGCGGCTTCCTGTGGCTCGCCGGCCGAGGCCTGGCGCAACAAGGCGCGAATGCGGGCGAGGAATTCCTGGATACCGAACGGCTTGGTCACGTAATCGTTGGCGCCGTTGTCCAACGCCTCGACTTTCTGCGCTTCACTGGCCCGCACCGAGAGCACGAGCACCGGCACCGTCGACCATTGGCGAAACTCGCGCAACACCTGTTGGCCGTCCATGTCCGGCAGGCCCAGGTCGAGCACCAGCAGATCGGGCTTGTTCAGCGCCGCTTGGGCCAGCCCTTCGGCGCCGGTGCCGGCTTCCAGCACCTTGTAGCCCTGGGAGCTCAAGCTGATGCGCAAGAATTTGCGGATCTGCGGTTCGTCATCGATGACCAAAAGGGTCGCGGTCTGGCTCATGGGGTTCGTTCGTTGCAATCCAGTGGAAAGGCACGCAAGTGACAAGAGAGTATCTCAGCCGGGCTCAAGCTTCATCGTCCATGCCCGGTTGCGCCTGCAACGGCAAGTGCAACGTGATGCAGGTACCGCGTCCGTCGAGGCCATCGGCCACGCTGATTCGCCCGCCGTGGGCACCGACCATGCCCTGGCAGATCGCCAATCCCAACCCAGTGCCCTGCCCGCCCCGATCACCGCGCGCGGCGGTGTAGAACATATCGAAGATTTTCTCCCGCTCCTCTTCAGGAATCCCGGGGCCTTCATCGGCCACGGCAAAAAACACCTCATTGGCGGTCGCCCCGGCGCTCAGCAACAGGCGTCCTTGGGCTGGCGAGAACCGCGCCGCGTTTTCCAGCACGTTCACCAGGGCCTGCTCGATCAACGCCGCGTGAACATACAGCAAGGGCAATTCAGCCGGCACCTCGACCGTGAGCGCCAGGGGCGCCAACACCGCTCGCAGGCGATTCAGCGCACTGCCAACGATGTCGGCCGGTGCCACCCAGTCCCGCGCCAGCTTCAGGGCGCCGTGGCCCAGGCGAGTCATGTCCAGCAAGTTCTGGATGTAGCGATCCAACCGCTCGGCTTCATCGCGGGTGCCTTCGAGCAGCTCGCGACGATCGGCCAGCGGAATCGCCTCCCCCAGCGCCAACAAGCTGTCGATGCTGCCGCGCATGGCGGTCAGCGGTGTGCGCAGATCATGGGACACGGAAGCCAGCAACGCGCTGCGCAGTTGCTCGGTTTCGCCATGCAGACGCGCCGCTTCCAGGTCCTGGGCCAGTTGCGCCCGAGCCAGCGCCTGGGCCAATGGCTGACTGAGGGCCGCCAGCAAACGGCGGCGCTGACCACTCAGGGCCTGGCCTTCTTTCGGGCAGACACCCAGCAAGGCCAGCGGCCCGCCCTCCGCCGACAACGGCCACCACCACCAACGCCCGGAGGGCAGTGTCCCGGTGCCGGCGCCGGCCGACTGATCGTGCTGCCAGGACCAGTCAGCCGCCGCGCGCTCGGCCTCGGTGAGGGTCAACGGCTCACCGCTTTCGACCTTCCAACCGCCCTGGCTGTCGCGGTCGAGCAGGCAGAGCTGCAAGTCGTGCCAACCGTTGAGGTGCTGCGCGGCGGCGCTGATCACGGCCTGGCGGTCGGTGGCGGCAGTGAGTTTGCGGGACAGGTCCAGCAGTTCGCCGGTTTCCTGTTGGGTGTCGCGCAGGGCCTGCAACTGGCGGCGCTGGCGAGCGGCCAGGTTGCCGGTCAGGGCCGCCATGAGCAGGAAAAACACCAGCGTCAGCACGTCTTCTTCGCGCTGGATGGTCAGGGAAAAATTCGGCGGGATGAACAGAAAATCGTAGGCCAGGAACGACAGCGCCGCGCAGGCCAGCGCCGGGCCGAGGCTGCTGCGGACGGCCACCAGCAACACCGCCATCAGGAACACCAGGGAGATATTGGGCAACGCCAGCAATCCCGAGATACCCCAGGCCAATGCGCTGGCAACCATGGTCGCCAGCAACGCCAGCACATAATCGAACCTGGTCTGGACGGCGCCTGAGTGCACGCGGGCGGGGCGCGGTTGCTCATCGCTGTCCAACACATTGATTTCCAGGCCCCGGGCATCGCGCAGCAGGCGCGAAGCGAGGCCGCCGCCAAACAGCCGTCGGCGCAGGCGCGGCCGGGACTGGCCCACCAGCACCAGCGTGGCGCGGCGTTCGCTGGCGTGCTGGATCAGCGTCCTGGCCACCTCGCCGGCCCGCAGCAGCACCACTTCGCCGCCGAGGCGTTCAGCCAGTTGCTGGGCATTCTGCAAGCGCTGGCGTGAGGCTTCGTCACGGGCGCTGCCGTTGTCCACGTGCACCAAGCTCCACGGCAGATGCCGACGCTGGGCGACGCGGCTGGCATGGCGCACCAGGCGTTCAGCCTGCACATCACCGTCCACCCCCACTAGCAAACGTCCGCGCACCGCCGGCGCGGCCTGGCCCAGTTGCCGATAGCCCAGGGCCAGATCATTGTCGACCTGGGCGGCGGCGGTCTGCATCGCCAGCTCACGCAACGCGGTCAGGTTGGTCTGGGAGAAAAACGCATCGATCGCCGCCCGGGCCTGTTCCGGCACGTAGACCTTGCCATCGCGCAGACGCTCCAGCAGCTCACGGGGTGGCAGGTCTATCAGCAGCAGTTCATCGGCGTCCTGCAGGACCCAGTCCGGCAACGTCTCGCGTACCTGCACGCCGGTGATGCCGCGTACTTGGTCGTTGAGGCTTTCCAGATGCTGGACATTGACCGTGGTGTAGACGTCGATGCCCGCCGCGAGCAGTTCCTGAATGTCCTGCCAGCGCTTGGCATGGCGGCTGCCGGGGGCGTTGCTGTGGGCCAGTTCGTCCACCAGGACCAGGTGCGGCCGGGCGGCGAGCAAGCCGTCGAGATCCATTTCCTCGAGCATCACGCCGCGATATTCCGAGCGCACCAACGGCTGCTGCGCCAGGCCGCCGAGCAGCGCTTCGGTTTCGCTTCGGCCGTGGGTCTCCACCACCCCGGCGATGACCGTCACGCCTTGGCGCAGTTGGGTGTGAGCCGCTTGCAGCATGGCGTAGGTCTTGCCGACACCCGGGGCCGCGCCAAGAAAGACCTTGAGCCGGCCACGGCCGTTACGGGGCAGATTGGCTAACAGTGCGTCGGCGCGGCCGGAGTCGCTCATGCTGGGGATTCTCTTGTTTCGGATAGGTTCAGTCCCCCTGTGGGAGCGAGCTTGCTCGCGATAGCGGCAGCTCAGCGAACATTGATGGTGACTGATACACCCTCATCGCGAGCAAGCTCGCTCCCACAGGTTCTACAGTTTTTCCAGGGCCAGGTTCAGCGCCAGCACATTCACCACCGGTGGGCCCACCAGGGGTTGCTCGGTGTTGTCGTCGAGCAATTGCTGCAAGGTCGAGGCCGGCAGGTTGCGCGCGGCGGCGACACGCGCCAGTTGATAGGCAATTGCCGCCGGAGGCAAGTGCGGATCCAGCCCACTGCCGGAGGTGGTCAGCGATGCCAGCGGCACCGGGCCCTGACCAGGCACCTGAAGCTTGCGGGCGTCATCGATCACTCGTGTGGCCAGGGCCGGATTGCTCGGGGAGAAATTGCTCGCACCGCTGGCGACCGTGGCGAAGGCACCGGCCGATGGCCGTGGATGAAACCAGGCATCGCCGGTGAAGTCCTGGGCGATCAGCGTCGAGCCACGGACCTTGCCGGCGGCATCGACGATCAGGCTGCCGTTGGCTTGGGTGGGAAAGGCGACTTGCGCCACGCCGGTGACCACCAGTGGGTAGGCGACGCCGGTGATCAGGCTCATCAGCAATAACAGGCTCAAGGCCGGGCGAATCAGAGTGGACATTTCAAAATCCTCGAATCAAAAAATTTATCGTGGCGAGGGAGCTTGCTCCCGCTGGGCTGCGAAGCAGACCCAAAACCAGCCCCAGCTGTGTGTCAGGCTGGTTGCAGTCAATTTCCTGGGGGTTGCTTCGCAACCCAGCGGGAGCAAGCTCCCTCGCCACAAAACCTCTCTTGGCACAAAAAATCTGTGCGCCGAACATCAGGCTCAAACCAGGTGCAACGCCGTCAGCAACATATCGATCGCCTTGATCCCCACGAACGGCACCACGATCCCGCCCAGGCCATAGATCAACAGATTGCGCCGCAACAGCGCCGCCGCGCTTGCCGCTTGCACGCGCACGCCGCGCAGGGCCAGAGGGATGAGCACGACGATGATCAAGGCGTTGAAGACAATGGCCGACAGAATCGCGCTCTGCGGGCTGCTCAGGTGCATCACGTTCAGCACGCCGAGCTGTGGATAAATCGACGCGAACAGTGCCGGCAGGATGGCGAAATACTTGGCGATGTCGTTGGCGATGGAAAAGGTGGTCAGCGCCCCACGGGTCACCAACAGCTCCTTGCCGATCTGCACCACGTCCAGCAATTTGGTCGGGTCGCTGTCGAGGTCGACCATGTTGGCCGCTTCCCGCGCGGCCTGGGTGCCGTCGTTCATCGCCATGCCGACATCGGCCTGGGCCAGGGCCGGGGCGTCGTTCGCGCCGTCGCCGCACATGGCCACCAGCCGACCGTCATTTTGCTCGTGACGGATACGCGCCAGTTTTTTCTCCGGCGTGGCCTCCGCCAACACGTCGTCGACACCGGCCTCGGCGGCAATCGCGGCGGCAGTCAGCGGGTTGTCGCCGGTGACCATCACCGTGCGAATCCCCAGCTTGCGCAGCTCGGCAAAACGCTCACGGATGCCGGGCTTGACCACGTCCTTGAGATGGATAGCGCCGAGCAGCTTGCCGTCCGCGCACACCAGCAACGGCGTACCGCCGCTCTGGGCGATCTTGTCGATCTCCCGCGCCAGGACCGGCGGCAACTCATTGCGTGCAAGGCCGATGAAATCCAGCAACGAGTCCACGGCGCCCTTGCGATAGATGCGCCCCTGATAGTCGACCCCGGACAGACGGGTTTCGGCACTGAACGGCACGGCCGTGAGTGCGTCGACGCTCGGCTCAGGCTGTGGGTGCAAACCTCGCAGGTATTCGACGATGGACTTGCCCTCGGCCGTGTCGTCAGCCAACGAGGCGAACAGCGTACCTTCGGCCAGCTCCTTGGCACTCACACCCGGGGCGGCATAGACCGCCGTACAACGCCGATTGCCAAAGGTGATGGTGCCGGTCTTGTCCAGCATCAGCACATGCACGTCCCCCGCCGCCTCGACCGCACGGCCGGATTTGGCGATCACGTTCAGGCGCACCAACCGGTCCATCCCGGCGATGCCGATGGCCGACAGCAGCCCGCCGATGGTGGTGGGAATCAAGGTGACCAACAGCGCCACCAGAAACACCAGCGGCAGGCTGGCGTTGGCGAAATGGGCGAACGGTTGCAGCGTCACCACCACCAACAGGAAGATCAGCGTCAGGCCGAGCAGCAGGATATCCAGCGCCACCTCATTCGGCGTTTTCTGGCGCTTGGCGCCTTCGACCAAGGCGATCATGCGGTCCAGGGTGGACTCGCCGGGATTGCTGGTGATGCGTATCAGCAGCCAGTCGGAGACCAGCCGCGTATTGCCGGTGACGGCCGAGCGATCGCCGCCGGACTCGCGGATGACCGGCGCCGATTCGCCGGTGATCGCCGCCTCGTTGACCGCAGCGATGCCTTCAATCACCTCACCGTCGCCGGGGATCATGTCGCCGGCCTCGACACGCACCACATCGCCTTTGCGCAGACGGGTGGCGGGGACTGTTTCGAACCCGCTGGCAGTCTGGCGACGTGCGTTGAGGCCTTCGCTGCCGGCCTTGAGGCTGTCGGCCCGGGCCTTGCCGCGCCCTTCGGCCAAGGCTTCGGCGAAGTTGGCGAACAGCACGGTGAACCACAGCCACAGTGCAATTTGCGCGGCGACAAAGGTCGGCACCGTAGTGTCGGGAATGAAACACAACACGGTGGTGAGGATCGCGGTCAGTTCCACCACCAGCATCACCGGGGCACGGTGCAATTGGCGAGGATCGAGCTTGACGAAGGCTTGCACCAACGCTGGCCGCCAGAGGGCCGACAGGTGGGTCTTCGGTTGTTCCGGCGCCTTGGCGGCGACGGTTTTGCTCATCGGCATATTCATCATCAGATCCTCAGAAGCCCATGCTCAAGTGTTCGGCAATCGGCCCCAGCGCCAGGGTCGGCAGGAAGGTCAAGCCGCCCACCAGCAGGATGGTCACGGTCAACAAGGTCACGAACAGCGGGCCATGGGTAGGAAAACTGTTCTGGCCAATCGGCGCGGTTTTCTTCAAGGCCAGGCTGCCAGCCAATGCCAGCACCGGCAGGATGTAGCCGAACCGGCCGATCAACATGCCCAGGCCCAGCATCAGGTTGTGGAAAGGTGTGTTGGCACCGAACCCGCCGAATGCCGAACCGTTGTTCGCTCCCGCCGAGGTGTAGGCGTACAACAACTGGCTGAACCCGTGGGCCCCCGGGTTGCTCACCGCGGCGGCAGGCCCGGGCAGGCTCGCGGCGACGGCACCCAGCACCAGCACGCTGACGGGCATCACCAGCAGGGTCGCCACCAACAGTTGCACCTCTCGGGCACCCAGCTTCTTGCCCAGGTATTCCGGGGTGCGACCGATCATCAAGCCGGCCAGGAACACGGCGATCAACACATTCAACAGCATGCCGTAGAGCCCGGCCCCGACGCCGCCGAAGATCACCTCGCCGACCATCATGTTCACCAGCGCCACCATGCCACTGAGCGGGTTGAGACTGTCATGCATGGCGTTGACCGAGCCGTTGGACGCAGCCGTGGTCGTTACCGACCACAGCACCGTGGCGGTGGTGCCGAAGCGCGTCTCCTTACCTTCCAGCGGCGCAGTCTGTTCGACGGCGGGGTCGTTCAGGGCCGGGTTGGGCTGGTATTCGGCCCACAGCGACGTCGCGCCACCGATCAGGAACAGCGCCAGCATGCACGCGATGATCGCGCGACTCTGACGCAGGTCCTTGACGTAATGGCCGAAGGTGAACACCAGCGAGGCGGGAATCAGGATGATCGACGCGAGCTCGAACAGATTGCTCCAGGCCGTCGGGTTTTCGAACGGATGCGCCGAGTTGACGCCGAAGAAACCGCCGCCGTTGGTACCCAATTGCTTGATCGCGATCTGGCTGGCGGCCGGCCCCAGCGGGATGACCTGGTCGGCGCCCTGCATCGTGACCCCGTGGACATAGTGCGCGAAAGTCTGCGGCACGCCCTGCCAGACCAGGAACAACGCCAGCAGCAGGCACAACGGCAACAACCCGTAGAGGGTGGCGCGGGTCATGTCGACCCAGAAATTACCCAGCGTCGTGGCGGACTTGCGCCCGATCCCGCGACACAGCGCCACCAGCACGGCCAGGCCGGTGGCGGCACTGACAAAGTTCTGTACGGTCAGGCCGACCATCTGGCTCAGGTAGCTCAGGGACGCTTCACCGCTGTAGGACTGCCAGTTGGTGTTGGTCATGAAACTCACGGCCGTGTTGAAGGCCTGGGTCCACTCCATGCCGGGCAGTTGCTCGGTATTGAGGGGCAGATGTCCCTGCAGCAGCAGAATCGCAAACAGCAACACAAAACCCGCCAGGTTGAACGCGAGCATGGCCAGGGTGTATTTCTGCCAGCTCTGCTCAGCGCTGGAATCGACACCGGCCAGGCGATAGCAACCGCGCTCCACCGGGCCGAGGATCGGGGAAAGCCAGGTGCGCTGGCCTTCCATCACCCGGTAGTAAAAACGCCCCAGAAACGGTGCCGGAATCAGCACCAGGGCGAAGAAGGCGAGGATCAGCCCGTAGTCATAACCGTGCATAGCCGCTCCTAGTTCCGATCGGCGCGCAACAGCGCAACCAGCAGATAAATGAACAGCGCCACTGCCAGCAGCAGCGACACCCCGTCCAGAACACTCATGGGATTTCTCCGTGGTACGGCGTCGTGCCGTGTGTGGGGTGATTGTCGGCAGGGAGGCTGTAAAGGAACGAGATCGGACGGGGGCTTGGGGGATAAAGAAAGTGTAAAAAATGAGGGATTGGTTGGCAGGGCTGGCCCTATCGCGACAAGCTCGCTCCCAGATTTTGGTCTGTTGTGAATACAGAATCTGTGTCCACCCTGTGGGAGCGAGCTTGCTCGCGATGAGGCCCGGACAGGCGCCGACGCTCTGAACTGGGGCACAAAACCAGACCATCCGGCAGCGAACATCCCCGATACGACACGATTTCACCCATTACGACCGCCCCCGCCACAATGGCACGACCACTGCACTGCCCCTCCCCCAGCGCTTTTGCTATGGATCGAGGGGAGCCACCGATGAACACACAACTCAAACCCACCCTGGGCACCCTGCATTTATGGGGCATTGCCGTCGGCCTGGTGATTTCCGGCGAGTATTTCGGCTGGAGCTATGGCTGGGGCGTGGCCGGGACGCTAGGTTTCCTGGTGACGTCCTTCATGGTGGCGGCCATGTACACCTGCTTCATTTTCAGCTTCACCGAGCTGACCACCGCCATTCCCCATGCTGGTGGGCCGTTTGCCTACAGCCGTCGCGCCTTCGGCGAGAAAGGCGGATTGATTGCAGGGCTGGCGACGCTGATCGAATTCGTCTTCGCGCCGCCGGCCATTGCCCTGGCCATCGGCGCCTACCTGAATGTGCAGTTCCCGGCGCTGGACCCGAAACACGCGGCGGTCGGCGCCTATATCGTGTTCATGGGCCTGAACATCCTCGGGGTCAAATTGGCGGCGACGTTCGAGCTGATTGTCTGCGTCCTGGCGGTGGCCGAACTGCTGGTGTTCATGGGCGTCGTCGCCCCGGCATTCAGTTTCAGCAGCTTCGCCCTGAACGGCTGGGCCGGTTCGGATGTGTTTGGCGCCCCAGCCATTGCCGGCATGTTCGCCGCGATTCCCTTCGCCATCTGGTTCTTCCTGGCCATCGAAGGTGCGGCCATGGCCGCCGAAGAAGCCAAGGACCCGAAACGCACAATTCCCAAGGCTTACATCAGCGGCATCCTGACCCTGGTGTTCCTGGCAATGGGTGTGATGTTCCTGGCCGGCGGCGTCGGCGACTGGCGCACCCTGTCGAACATCAACGATCCCTTGCCACAAGCCATGAAAACCGTGGTCGGCGAAAGCTCCGGCTGGTTGCACATGCTGGTCTGGATCGGCCTGTTCGGCCTGGTGGCGAGTTTCCACGGGATCATCCTGGGCTATTCGCGGCAGTTCTTCGCCCTGGCCCGCGCCGGCTACCTGCCCGCCTCCCTGGCCAAACTGTCACGCTTCCAGACCCCGCACCGGGCGATCATCGCCGGTGGGCTGATCGGCATTGCCGCGATCTACAGCGACGGCTTGATCAACCTCGGCGGCATGACCCTGACCGCGGCGATGATCACCATGGCCGTGTTCGGTGCCATCGTCATGTACATCATGAGCATGCTCAGCCTGTTCAAATTGCGTAAAACCGAACCCAACCTGGAACGTACTTTCCGCGCACCGGGTTATCCGATCGTGCCGGGGATCGCCCTGTTGCTGGCGCTGGTGTGCCTGGTGGCGATGGCCTGGTTCAACGCACTGATCGGGCTGATCTTCCTCGGGTTCATGGCAGTGGGCTTCGTCTATTTCATCCTCACCGCACAACTGCGTGCGGACGCGCCCGCCGATGCGATGCTGACCGGGCTTTAAGGTGAAGCCGGCCGAACGGGCGTAATATTGAACCACCGCGAACAACCTTCGCTCATAAGTGGTAGGTGCGATGGATCGGCGAATGTTCGTCCGTCCATCGCGCCATCAAGGAGAGCCCTATGCCCTGGTATGCCTGGTTGATTCTGATTGTTGCAATCGGCTCGATCGTTGGTGGTCTGATGATGCTGCGCGACACCGCCAACAAGGTCGAATTGACGGACGAACAGCGCAAGCGTGTTGCCGAGCGCAACGCGGAAATGGATGCGAAAGAAGCCAAGGACCGTTAACCGCGGCCTCACACCGATCTCGTGGCGAGGGAGCTTGCTCCCGCTGGGGCGCGAAGCGGCCCCTCAAACCTGCCGACGCGGTGGGCCAGGCTGATTGAGTCATGATTTGGGGGCTGCTGCGCAGCCCAGCGGGAGCAAGCTCCCTCGCCACAAGAGCGCCTGCTGCATCACTTTTCCCAATCCGCCTTGGCGATGTGCAAGCCATGCATCCCGTTGTACGCCGCCCGCTCAGGCTGGCTCCAGCCTTCCAGCAATGAATCCTCCAACCGATAGATCTCCACCCCCAGCGGACGACAGACGCTGAGAGGATCCTGCGCATCCGGCCCCCACATCGCCAGCGACAGGTCACCCCCCGGGCAGGTGGACAGTGCACACAACAGATCGATCTCGGCAAAGAATTCCAGGTAATCACCCTTCTGCGCCGGACAGGCCTTCATGAAGTACATGTCGTCATGGTTGAGCCCGGTGCACTGGAAAATATTCAGCACGTCGTGCACGTCGAACTCCGTCAAGCCGTGGGGCAAGACCGCACGGGTCAGGTTCGAATGGCAGTGATGATGGAAATCCTCGCCGGTCAGCATCTTGTTCACGTATGGATCACAGCGCGTACCCAGCAGATCGTGCAGTCGTCCGCCATGCTCATCGATGCCGTAGCCGGCCAGGCTGTCATCGGTGATGGTCACCAGCGGCCGCAGGAATGGCAGGTTAGACCACAACCGATCATGAGTGCTGACGTGGGCACCCTGAAGCTGCCGCGTGCGCGCCGCCCACAGGCGTTCTCGCGGGTCGTGGGCGTTCCAGACGTTGAAGTCTCCCACCTGAGGCCCCACCGGGGTGGTGACGCGGAACACATGACCGGCGGGTACGTGCCAGGCGCGGCCGGTGCGGATAGGCACCTCGAACTGTTCGATCAGGGTGCGCTTGTTCTGCTGGGTGCGGATGCGGTCGTAGAAAGGCTTGTCCACCTGCAGGGCTGAACCTTTGCTGACCTGATAGGCGGCTGGGTAGTCTTTGTACATAGCGCGGGTCCTTGATCAGTGGTGATAGGTGGGAGTCAGCAGTTGCTCGGAATCGTCGAGACAAAGGCTCATGGCTTCGTGAGCCGCAACTTTGTCGCCTTCGGCCAGCGAATCATGGATATACCGGTCACGGGCCAGCCAAGGTGCCTGGAAACACGCCTCATCAGGCGCGGAGCCAGACACCAGGCGCAGGTGTGCGGGCGATGTAATCAAAGTCAGTATCAGTCAGAGCTTATCGAAATTGACACAGCAATAACCTTTATCATCTTTTTCCTGCGCGCCCCTGAACGGATACGGTACCCATTCGCACCGGGTGATCAGCCCTGGACTGTTCAATCCTTTTAGAAACGGCAACAACCTGCCATTACTCAAGTCGCCGCCATAACCAGTTTCGGACACATAAAGCACGTGGATCGGTTGCTTATCGCGCAGGTAGGCAAAGTATGTCATGTGATCAACGACGACATTCTCTGCTGACTGCGCAGGAATATTGCATGACGCCCCCAACTTTGTTATTGACTCCAAATGAGGTTGTACACCAAACACCGGAATCGACAGTGGTTGCCCAGGCAAGCTTGACTGGGTAAAAGCTGCATTGCCAACGAGGCCTGGCGTAACGAGTACCGATAATGTTACCAGCGACGCCATCGCCAGGATCAATAGAAGTGAATAAGCTGCCAATACAGATGAGTTGTTCAGCTTTGCTGCGCGCCGGGTATGCATCAATAAAGCCGCTATGATGATGGAGACAGGCACGAATTGAACGCCTGCGTAGAAATTCTGGATATTGTAAAAGAATGCGTTGATCACATTTGCCCCGGCCAACAATAGCGCCAACACCACCGGGACAGTGATTCGTCGGCGAAATATTTGTAAACAAAACACCAGAATACTTAGAACGTGAGTTGCGACTATAAATGCGTACAGGACGTATTCAATAGCCAAATTAAGGTATGGCAACGCTCCAAAGCTAACCGCCATGGGAGGCAGCCAACCGGATTGGTACGTGGCATTAAATGTCAGATGCGGCAACATCCGCTCAGGAAAGCTTATTAAATTGTTATAGGCAGCATTGATGAACTCAAAGGGAGCACTGAACAACATGCCCGGAAATAGGGTATTGGCCGCTAACATCTGTTGAATATGCGAAGCGTCCTGGCAGCCCCCCAGTGCACTGAAATACAGGAAGACTTGAATGCATAGGGCAAGGACGAATAGCAGCAGGCCATAGCGAACTACTTTATGGTAGGTAGCCGTCGCCGACCAGACGGCTGCCAGCGCGAACGGCATGTAAAACAGGCTTTTGGGATGGGCATAGAAAAAGAAAGACAGCAAAAAGGCTAACCCTGCCGCCATTACCGCTTGGGCACGTGGAGACTTTCCTTTCTTCAAGAACAGTGCAGCCAAACAGAGCACCAGAATCGCCAGCATCAGAAGATGCTCCGGACGCGACATAACCCACAAAAAAGGCAAGACACCCAGTGACGCCACTGCGACTAATCCAGCAAAACGCTGGAGCCCTGCTCCCGAGTCGTGCGCTTGGCGCAAACACCAATAAGCCAGCAAACCGAACCAGATCAGCGCCAAAACAATACCGCTTACCCGCAGGCCAAGCGGCCCCAGGTGGGCATACACGGCCGACAGCAACATCGCCGCAGGATAAAATATCCAAGCGACCGCTCGCCCGGCGGTAGCCGTGCATTGTGGAAACAAGGTAACCGCATTGCCCTCCTCAAGAAAAAGGCGCGCAATTCTGAACTTTGTTACCACCTCATCGGAATAGATCGGGAGAAATATCCCACTCAGTAATACTGCAAAAAATAATATCAGGTGAAGGATCTGGATTTTTCTTATTACCGCTTCTCTCATTAATCAACATCCGGTCAAATCAAGATGAACTGTCCATCTTCGTCAATAGAGGCCTACTCGTCGGCGTCGATGATAGCCGAATCCCGACATCATGTGTCCGTCGAGCCCCACTGTTCAGCGTGATGTCCATTCGAGGTAACGCTTCGAACACCAAGGTGGCCCTCTCCAATTGAAGAGCATCGTTCCCCGTGCCGTGACACCATCTCCTCCATGGCTTAAAATCGCTCCTTTTTTACCGAAGATCCACTGAGGTTCCATCAAATGCCTGCTTGAAGTCTAGCGACGCCGGCGACTGGTAAAGCCTGATGCCCCACCCAATCGGTCGCAACATGGCGTGCACGGCCAAGCGGAAAGCAACGAATCTACAAGCCCGTAACATCCATGCAGGAAGCATCGGCAGCCTGTGTCATCGTTCAATCCAATGGTCAGGATGAAACTCAAGGTGATCGATAGAACCGTTTCAGTTAGCTTGGTTGTACCCGTTTATAGGAGCATGAGTACGCTCCCAGAGTTTTACGCACGCGCACAAGCAGCCCTTGGGCAGATTTGCGACGACTGGGAGATCATTCTGGTAGACGATGCGAGCCCGGATCAGACGTGGTTTGTCGCACTCGCGCTCCACGAACAGGATCCGCGGGTCAAAGCCATTCGCTTCGCAAAGAACAAAGGGCAACAACACGCCACCCTGTGTGGCATCAGCTACGCGTGCAAACGCTATGTCGTGACGATCGACGATGACCTGCAGTGTTTTCCTGAAGACCTGTCACTCTTCATCGACCAGCTTCAGGCTGGCAAGCATGTCGTAATTGGCAAGATACCGATGGCCGAAAAACAACACAGTGCCTGGCGTAACGTGGCCTCCTGGCTTAACCAGAGGCTGGTCAGCAAGGTGTTGGGCAAACCAACCGATTTCGGCCTTTCGAGCTACAGGGCGATGAGCCAGCAAGTGGCGAAACAGCTGGCCAGTTATCAAGGGTCACATCCCCATATCGCCGCGATGTTGTTCAACTCGGTGCCCATCAGCATGATGGCGAATGTGACCATCCGTCACGCACCGCGCGCCGACGGTGCCCCAAGCACCTATACCCTGGGCAAGATGTTCAAAACGCTGTCATTTCTTATCATCAATTATTCGCTCCTGCCATTGCGCTATGTGGTGATCTGGGGCTTCATGGTCAGTGCGTCGAGCATTCTCTTCGCTGTATACGTGCTGCTGCGTACCCTCCTGACTGATCATATCGTGCCCGGCTGGGCGTCACTTGCGATCCTCGTATCCTTTCTCGCCGGTAACATACTCCTGGCTTTGGGCGTACAGGGAGAGTACCTCGGGAGGCTGGTAGAAAATGCAACTCATCTTAGCCAGTTCCCCATTATCGAAGAGCGTGTGGATTAATAATGACCTCCACCTACCGAGTCATGGATTATTTTCCGGTCGAAGATATTCTGAATAGCGGTTTCTTTACGCACCTCGACGAAATTGAAGCACAGACACCGGGCGCACTAGTGTACTGTCAGAATATTCATTACCTGCACAAAGCGCTGGCTGTCGGCAATGTGGCCTGTATTCTGTGCCCCGAAAACCTCAAAGATGAAATACGGCAAACAGAAAAAACAATTGTATTCTGCATCGACCCTCGCACATCCTTTTTCCGTCTCTACAATAGTTTCAACCAAGACACTGGATGCGCAACTTTGCGTCCCCCCTTCATCGGAGACAACTGCAGGCTACACCCCAGCGCCGTTATCTCGCCATTGGCCAGACTGGGCAATAACGTCGAAGTTTCAGCGAATGTTGTCATTGAAGGCCCTGTCGAGATCGGAGACAACGTTTTCATTGGTTCGAATGCCGTGGTGGGCGCTGAGGGCCTCATCACCCTGCGCAACGGCGACGGCACACTGATGATGGTCAAGCATCAGGGTGGTGTACGCATCGGATCGGGCTGCCAAATACTCGCTGGCGCAGTGATCGCGCGTTCGTTGTTCCAGCAACCGACCACCATCCACGATAATTGCCAGATTGGCATCATGAGCAATATTGGTCACGGCGCGGTGATTGGCGAAAATTGCGTGGTATCTGGCAACACCGTGGTCGCCGGGCGCTCTCGCTTGGGAGCAGGCGTATGGGTCGGTGCCTCCTGCTCCATCGCCCAGGGTCTGGTAATCGGGGATGCGGTACAAATAAAAATGGGCTCGGTGGTCATCAGCGACATCGCATCACATAGCGTTGTGTCCGGAAACTTCGCGATAAATCATAGGGCGAACATGACGGCCCATCTGGGGAAACTGAAGTGATGCACTCCACCAAGCTTTCATTGGGCTTCAAGGGCGAACGGACTTACATACAGGGAGCCGACATGCTCTGTGCCACGATGCAATCCATTAGGGATCATGCGCCGGACGCACGGATCGAAAAGCTCGACTTCAAAATAGGCACAATGACCAACCATTTGCTTAGCTGTCACTGGTGGCCAAGGTCCACCCCCCAGGCGCCAGCGGGTAAAGATATCGCCAGCTTCACTTTTCACCTCGACGGCGTTGAGCATGAAGGCAAATTGATTCAAGCCGAAGGTCTTGCCGAAACTCGACGCGCCTATGACGAGTCGCTGGTCAACAGCAACAGTCGTTATTCTCCCGCCAAGCATTCGATTGGCTTGACGAACATGCCAGAAGACTTTTCCTCGATAGAGGTATTGGTATCGCTGAACAAGGCGTTGCATCTGAAAGAGCTGTGCCTACCCAATGGCAGCCAGTGGGTTTTCTGTCGCTGGGAAAGCCCTAAGTGGCCGCTGAGCCATGACTTGGGCGGGGTAGAACTGACGATCGAACAAACCCTGGGCACTCGATTGAGCCGTACTCGCATCGAACTCGGTGCGGAACAGATCGGAATCATCTACTTCAGCGCCCTCAACGTCGAATGACGGCTGCCTGGGAAAAGGTCGCGAGTTGTATGCAGGACAACCCCGCGACCGCTTGGATTGTGGCAAAATTCTCGGCCTTGAGCTTCGTGCCCGCCGCGAACTCGCCTGTCACCCGTTGCGTCACTAATCCCGGCCAAAATCCTGACCGGGATGACACCAGAAACCAGCACAAGGAAACACCCACCGTGCCAACAACAAAAGAAACGATCATCGAACTCATCAGCAAGGCCAATGTTGTAGCTGACGCCTCGTCATTACGTGATAACCTGAAGTTGATCGACCAGGGAATTGACTCCATGGACATTTTCGCCATCATGCTTGCGGTCCAGGATCATTACCAGATCCAGATACCCGACAGCGATATTGAAAGCCTTCAAACATTAAATGATCTGGTCAACTATATAGACTCAAAACAATCATAAGCGGTACGCTCATCATTCAAGGTGAAACATCGTGCAAACGACCACCCTGCACTTTCACCCACTGCACAGGCAACTTCATCTGTGTTTAGCGAAGTGTTCGCCTTCCTCAAACATTGAGCCGCCCGCATGCCTGCAACGATTTTAAAGCTGATTTTTGCCATTCTAATCTGCGTCTTCCTGGCAAAAACACTGGATATCCAGCTAGCATCATTAATTGATGATATTAAAGCATGGCATTATCTTGCGTTGGCTGCGGGCATCCCCCTGACGCTAAGCTCGTTTTTTTCCATCAGTCGCTGGCAAGTTTTTTTACGAATTAACTCAATTGACGAAGCGTTACCTAGTCTATGGAAGATGAGCTTGGTCTCTCAGTTCCAAGGCTTGGTCTTTCCCTCGTCACAAGGCGGAGACGCTTTTCGTATGTTCCATATCGAACAGCGTCATCCGGATAAGCGGGGAATGGCAGGCAGTACCGTCATCATTGAAAGGATGATGGGTCTATTGGTGCTATGCGCTCTCACCCTTTGCGCTCTACCTTTTCTACCGAGCTCAGACGACTATACTACTCTCATCATTACCGTTCTCGTTATCAGTTGCATCGCTATAGGCACACAATTTCTATTCAGCAGTAGAAAAATCTATGCGCTCTATAGCCATCTCGCCTTCCAGAACTCGCTGCTGTCTCGCCTATTAGGATATATAGAAAAACTTCACGCCAGCACGGTTAGCTTTCCCTATCAACGGGCGCTTAAAAGCTCTTTGCCCTATATTTTTTGCTATCAAATATCTCTGATATCGGTGGTCTATCTGGTATTTCGAGCGTATGGCTACGATATCCCCTTCGTTCAACACTTCGCGTTATATCCTATCATTGCTATCCTGACCATGGTTCCATTAACCATCGGCGGGCTCGGCGTGCGAGAAGGTTTTTTTGTATATTTTTATGGTTTGCTAGACGTACCGGCCAACGTAGCCGTAGGCGCTTCCCTTGCAAATTACACACTAATGGTACTAATCCCCGCCGCTTGCGGAGGAATTATTTATTTGTGGGATACCATTCGGGACAATCGCCTGAAGCGCACTCATTAACAGAGAACCTGGTCAATGAACTCAGATCGTACCCCGTTTCCTAAGTCCGCCTTCGAAGTCCTTGCCCTGGCTGAAGCACGCCATTGGTGGTTTCGAGCCCGCAACCGCGTAATTATGTGGGTACTGAAATCTCGTATCGACAACATTCACAATTTTCTGGAAATTGGTTGCGGGACTGGCTTTGTGCTGGAAGGAGTCCACCAGGAGTACCCCGAGGCAGCCCTTCATGGAACTGAGTTTTATGAAGAAGGCCTGGCGCATGCACGTCGACGGTTACCCGGGGCAAACTTTGAAAGGCTGGACGCGCGCACCATGGCCGATGTAGGACGATTCGACGTGATTGGCGCTTTTGATGTCATCGAGCATATAGAAGAAGACGAGCAGGTCCTGACGAATCTTTCACGCGCGCTGCACGAAAATGGTCATTTATTGCTGACTGTTCCCCAACACAAATGGCTTTGGTCTGCAGCTGATGAACGCGCCTGCCATGTACGCCGCTATACTCGCCGCGAACTGGTCGCCAAGGTGAAAGATGCGGGTTTTGAAATTCGATACGTGACATCTTTTGTCAGTTTTCTTGTTCCCTTGATGTGGCTGGCCAGGCAGCGCCCTGGACAAAAGGATGCAGAAGTAAACAGCGAGTTCAATGTTTCCGAGCGAACCAATCGGATCTTGGAATTCGTCATGAAGATAGAGCTTGGTTTTTTGAAGGCAGGTATCACGCTCCCCTTCGGGGGCTCGCTCCTGTTGTTAGCTAGAAAACAATAATCCGGAGACATGCAGTGAGCGACTTTAAAATCCCCTTTAATCGCCCTTACATGACGGGTAAAGAGCTTTACTATATCGCCGAAGCCAAATTCCTCAATAAACTCTCTGGTGACGGCCCCTTCACTCGGCGCTGCCATCAGTGGCTGGAACAGTATAGCCATAGTGAAAAAGTATTATTGACACACTCATGCACTGCGGCCTTGGAAATGTCCGCGCTACTGCTGGATATTCAACCTGGGGACGAGGTCATCATGCCATCCTACACATTCGTTTCCACCGCTAATGCATTTGTGTTGCGCGGCGGGATACCCGTGTTTGTGGATATCAGAGAAGACACCTTAAATTTGGACGAAAGGTTAATTGAAGCCGCGATTACACCTCGCACCAAGGCAATCGTTCCGGTTCACTACGCTGGCGTTGCATGCGAAATGGACACGATAATGGAGATCGCCCTCCGGCACGGCCTCTCTGTTGTGGAAGATGCTGCTCAGGGGGTCATGGCCTCGTATAAAGGAAGAGCTTTAGGCAGTATCGGTGATTTAGGTGCGTATAGCTTCCATGAAACCAAGAACGTAATTTCCGGCGAAGGCGGCGCGCTATTGATTAACAACCCGGCAATGTCATTGCGCGCCGAAATCATTCGCGAGAAAGGTACGGACCGAAGCCGCTTCTTCAGGGGGGAAGTCGACAAATACACTTGGCAGGAAGTTGGATCTTCCTATCTGCCAGGGGAGTTGACCGCCGCGTTTCTTTGGGCACAGCTGGAAGAGGCACAATCGATTACACAGAATCGCCTGAATAGCTGGAACCGCTATCATCAGGCGCTCGAGGGGCTTGAGTTGACAGGCGCGGTGCGCCGTCCGGTCATCCCGGCAAATTGCACACACAATGCGCACATGTATTATGTTTTGCTTGCTCCCTGCATCGACCGCCAGCGCACGCTAGATAAACTCAAGCTCGACCATATTTATTCGGTGTTCCACTACGTACCGCTACATTCCTCGCCAGCAGGACAACGTTACGGTCGTACCCATGGCGCGATGACAAATACAGATACCATGTCGGAACGCTTGATCCGCCTGCCACTCTGGATGGGACTGAGTGAGGACCAACTCCCCCATATCGTCGACTCGCTACAGCGCGCCGTTTCCTGAAAAGATGCGCGTGCGTGATGAGTTTGAATGTTTTTGTGTAGCGCTAGAACGGAATGCAAAAAAGGCCGGTCATCGAGACCGGCCTTTTTCGTTTATTTAACCCTTATCTCACTTCCAGTTTGTCGCGATTCCTATCCACGATAGCCTTGCCAATTCCCTTGACCTCTAACAACTCCTCAACCGACGAAAACGCCCCATTACTCTCACGATAAGCGACAATCGCCTTGGCTTTAGCCTCTCCTACCCCCAACAGCTCCCGTTGCAAAGTCGTGGCATCGGCACCATTAAGATCGATCTTTACGCGTTGAGATGTGCCCACCTCAATGGCCTGTTGCGAGGCTACGGTTTCCAATTTGGCGGCGGGTGCAGCGACAGCAGCGATTGAGGCGCCTGTCAGAAGGGCAAAAACCAAGGAATAGAAATAGCGTGTACGCATCAGTGAAGCTCCATGACATCGTTAAGAAAGGAACAGCTTTTCCGAAGCTGCCTCTCAAACTTAGGCGATGATGGATCGCTGTCAAAAATGTGTACGTTACAGCGTATGTAACAGTCAGGGTTCAAGACGCCGCTGCTGATAGATCCAGTCGACAATCTCTCCGTCCGGTGCGTAACCGCTGACAGTCTCCCGAAGCAGCTGGCGGACCCTGGTATAGTCATCGTGCTCAATGGCGGCCAGCAACTCGGCCAGCTTGGTCTTGAGCGTGTCCCACGACAAATGGTCCTCATTGGCACTCATGATCATCGGGTGCTGGGTGGCGGCGACGTTATCGCCAATCAGCAACTCCTCGTAAAGCTTCTCGCCTGGGCGCAGGCCGCTGAACTCGATTGAAATGTCACCGTGGGGGTTCTTTTCCGAACGAACGCTCAGGCCAGACAAATGAATCATTTTTTCCGCCAGCTCGACTATCCTCACCGGCTCGCCCATGTCCAGTACAAACACATCCCCGCCCAACCCCATGGAGCCAGCCTGGATCACCAATTGCGCGGCCTCGGGAATGGTCATGAAATAGCGGGTGATCTTGGGATGGGTAACAGTCAACGGCCCGCCGGACTTGATCTGTTTATGGAACAGGGGAATAACCGAACCGGACGAACCCAATACATTGCCGAACCGGACCATGGTAAAGCGCGTTTTGTTCACCCGCGAGACGTTACTCATGTCGCCGAACAACACTGGGGCCAGCTCACGACTGAGGGCTTGCAATGTCAGCTCCGCGAGCCGCTTGGTGCTGCCCATTACATTGGTCGGGCGCACCGCTTTATCGGTGGAGATCAAGACGAAGTTCGATACCCCCGCCTGTAACGCAGCCTGTGCTGTGTTCAATGTGCCGATTACGTTGTTCAGGATGCCTTCGGCGATGTTGTGCTCGACCATCGGGACGTGTTTATAAGCGGCGGCGTGATAGACCGTATCGACACCCCAGGTCTTCATCACGTCCAGCAACTTGTCCTGATCTCGTACCGATCCCAGGATAGACAGCAACCGAACCGACAACGACTCTCGAATGATTCGAGGTTCAAGCTCGGACAGAATGCTATAGAGATTGAATTCGCTATGCTCATACAGCAGCAGCGTAGTCGGCTTCAATGCCAGGATTTGCCGACAAAGCTCGGAGCCAATCGACCCGCCGGCACCAGTGACCAGAACCGACTGTCCAGCGATGCAACGCTCAAGCAGGTCAGCTTGTGCAGGTACCGAATCACGCCCGAGAAGGTCCGCGATGTCCACTTCCTGGATGTCATCGACCTTGACCCGACCGCTGGCCAGGTCCATGAAGCCCGGGACGCTGCGCACATGCAGCGGAAAACCTTCAAGCAGCGCCAGTATCTCCCGACGACGCCCACGTGATGAGGAAGGCACCGCCAGCAGAACTTCTTCTGCGCCGGTTGTATCGATCATCTTTTGAATATTTCTGGGCGCGTAGACCTGCAACCCGGCGATCACGCGGTCTGTGATATTGCTGTCATCATCGATAAATGCAACCGGTCGCATCACCCGCCCCATGCGTAGCGCGGCCACTAATTGATTACCAGCGGCCCCCGCTCCGTAGATAGCAACCTTTGGCAGTCCATCGTCACGATTGGTGAATGGAACATGTTGAGCTGCGGCGAACCAGTCGCCCAGGAAATACTGCCGCATCATCAGGCGTAAACCGCCAATCATGACCAGACTCAACCACCAATAATTGAAAATAATGGAGCGCGGTACCACGGTTTTATGATTGCTGTACCAATACACCACAAGGGCCAGCAACAAGGCCGAAAGGCTGACCGCCTTGCAAATCGTGATCAGCGCATCATTACCAAAATAACGCATCACAGCGCGATACATGCCAAAGCGGATGAAGATCGGAATGGCAACCAACGGGGCGGAGCCGAAAAGCCATAAATGCGTTGCAATCGGGCTGGCCAATGCTTCAACGCCCAAGCGAACGACGAAGGCCAGCCAGAGGGCAATCCAGACAAGAAGAATGTCTGTTGCCACTTGTATCGCCCGCTTGTGGCGTCGCGGCAATCCCAGCAGGGCGACTCTTAACTTATCCATAAATCCTTTACGCATCTTGACCTGCCTCTGGCGCAACTCCGTTTTTATTGAACCGGTCGACGTCACGCATCACTGATAAAACACTCATCAAAAAAGAATACCTGTATCAGCTTCCAAGATCTCTGGTCATCCCAGCGTGAGCTGAAGCTCATGGCACCGGCGGCACAAGTTCATGCCTGACTCATCGCACCAGGCTCCAGAGCACGGACCAGCCGACAGGCACAACGGGGTCGAGCAGATGGCGCCCGTATGTTAATGGCTGAGGCGAGCAACCTACCATAGTCACGGATCGTCAAGATATGTTCACACATTAGCGGCAAGGTCTGAAGACGCAGTGGCGCTGCGCAATCAGTCGAAATCCACATAATTCTCGGCGAATCGAAGTACTTGGAGGAACGCTCAGCGCAGCCTCTTTTGCGCACTTTTGTATTGGCTTGTAGCAATAGGCTATCGCGCGTCAGCAAGCCCCGTCATGAAGGGAGCATGCCCATAATGACATTCCCAGGCCAACAGGAAATTAATGAAAGTTTTTTACTACTGATACACGATATCCACAGCCCATCCGGAAGTTGAGTCCTCGACCCAAACGAACTGTTTTACGGACTGCATCCGTTCGCTGACTTTGAACGGGATGCCGATCCTTCCAGCGACCGCCAAAGTGCTACCTTAGCGGTCCCTGTGTTTTGGAATCAGTCGTCGTTGCTGGAATATCCAATCGACGATCTCGCCTTCGGGCGTGTAACCACTTACGGTTTCGCGTAGCAGCATTCGGACCCGTGAATATTCATCCTTGGTAACGGCGGCCATCAACTCTTCCAGTTTGACCTTGAGTTGTTCCCATGGCAGATGGTCTTCATTGGCGCTCATGATCATGGGGTGCTGAGTCGCGACCACGTTGTCACCGATCAACAGTTCCTCATAGAGCTTCTCTCCCGGGCGCAACCCCGTGAACTCAATCGCAATATCACCGTGCACGTTCTTCTCGGAACGCACATTCAAGCCAGACAGGTGGACCATTTTCTCAGCCAACTCGGCGATCTTCACCGGTTCCCCCATATCCAGCACAAACACATCGCCGCCTCGCCCCATTGAACCCGCCTGAATCACCAATTGGGCTGCTTCCGGGATCGTCATGAAGTAACGGGTGATATTGGGATGCGTGACGGTGATGGGGCCGCCGGATTTGATCTGCTGCCGGAAACGCGGAATGACCGAGCCGGACGAGCCCAGCACATTACCGAAGCGCACCATGACGAAACGGGTCTTGTTGACCCGGGCAACATTACCGCTGTCTGCGAAGAGCACCGGCGCGAGCTCTTGACTGAGTGCTTGCAAGACCATTTCCGCCAGACGCTTGGTACTGCCCATGACATTGGTCGGACGCACGGCCTTGTCCGTGGATATGAGCACGAAATTCTCGACCTGGGCCTTCAACGCCGCTTGCGCGGTATTTAACGTACCGATGACGTTGTTAAGCATACCTTCGGCAATATTGTGCTCCACCAAGGGCACATGCTTATAGGCTGCTGCGTGATACACCGTCTCGACGTTCCAGGAAGTCATGACGTCAAACAATTTAGCCGCATTACGCACCGAGCCCAGGATCGGCAATAAGTTCACCGGGATAGATCGTCGGGCGATGGCCTCTTCCAGTTCACTCAAGATACTGTAGAGGTTGAACTCACTATGATCGAACAACAGCAAAGTAGACGGTTGCAGGGCGAGAATCTGACGACAGAGTTCAGAACCGATCGACCCACCCGCTCCCGTGACCAGAACGACCTTTCCACTGATACAACGGGACAGAAGCTCGGGTTGCGCAGGCACCGCATCGCGCCCCAACAAGTCGGCAATATCGACCTCTTGGATATCGTCAACTTTCACACGGCCGCTGGCCAGGTCCATAAAACCCGGCACACTGCGTACGTGCAGTGGATAGCCTTCCAGATACTCGAGGATTTCGCGGCGTCGCGCACGACTTGCCGAGGGAACGGCCAACAGCACTTCTTGAGCGCCGGTGAGTTCAATCATCTTCTGGATATGCTTGGGCTTGAACACCTGCAAACCAGAGATCATTCGATTCGCAATACTGGTGTCGTCATCAATGAAAGCTACCGGCTGCATGTGTCGACCAATACGCAAGGCCGCTACAAGCTGATTACCGGCGGCCCCGGCCCCGTAGATCGCCACTTTGGTAAGACCGGCACCACGATTGACGAAGGGCACTTGACCGGAGGGAATGAACCAATCACCCATGAAATACTGGCGCATGAGCAATCTCAAACCGCCGACCATCACCAGGCTGAGCCACCAGTAATTGAAAATAACCGAACGCGGCACAGGCGCCATATAAGAAGCGCCCCAGTACACCACGAGCGCCAATACCAACGCGCTCAGACTCACAGCCTTGACAATTGCGATCAAGGCATCGTTACCCAGGTAACGCATGACAGCCCGGTACATACCAAAACGAATGAACAGCGGGATAGCAATTAAAGAAGCACTGACAAGGAGCCACGGATGACTGCTAAACGGATTGATCATCTCGTCGAAGCCAAGGCGCACTGCGAACGCCAACCACAAAGCGGCCCAGACCAGCAATACATCGGTTACGACCTGAAGCAGGCGTTTCTGCCGCCGTGGCAGCCCCAGCAATGCAACGCGAAGTCTATCCATGGATGTTTCCAGCACCTTGTTGTTCGTACCATTCTCGTTATGTCCAGCTGTCCGATGACAGCCTTCCATGACCCATTTCACATCTTTACCCGGTATATCAGGCGCCCTCCAACTGGCCGGCCTTGAACTTGAAAGCCAATAGCACCAGGGGCACGTAGGCCAGCAAAACACCTGTCAGCCCATCCAGCTTCAGGACCACGACGCACCACGCCAAGGGGAACAACCACAGCACGTTGATCGCCGCCACTGCCAACGTGACAGGACGATGACGCCCATAACGGCGCGAGGCGAACTGATAGGCATGGCTACGATGGGCCTCGTAGACTTTATCTCCCCGCAGAAACCGCCGAATCAGGGTGACAGTCGCGTCGACGATAAACACCCCCAGCAGGATCAGCCATGCCCAAAACAAGGGTGGGGAAACCCAGGCGGCTTGCAGGGACATGATCCCAAGTGCGATACCCAGGAAGCCACTGCCCGCGTCGCCCATGAAGATTTTCGCGGGTGGAAAATTCCAGAACAAAAAGCCCAGCACGGCAGCTGCCAAGACCAGCGGCGGCCAGATCAGGTCGGTAAAACCCGACAGTACGTAGAGAGCGCTCGCCCCCAGGCAGGCCAGCACAGCCTCTATACTGGCGATACCGTCAATACCGTCCATGAAGTTGTACAGGTTGAGAATCCAGACAAGATAAAACGCAGCCAGGGCATGTCCTATCCAGGATAGATCAACACTGACCCCAAACAGGTCCAGGGGCGCCAAGCCTTCAAGCCATGCCAACGCCCAGACAGCGGCACTGAAATGCCCAAGCAATCGCCACCGCGCCGCAATATGTCCATGGTCATCCATGAAACCTACGATGGCGACCAATGCACCCGCCCCACCTAATGCGACCAGGTAGTGAAGCTGTACCAAACCCAGTTGCCCCAGCACGGGCAACGTCAGTAGGAACGCCACGACGATGGCGACGCCCCCGCCCCGTGGCGTCGGGATACTGTGGGAGCTGCGTGCATTCGGAATATCAATGATGCTACGCGCCAAGGCATAGCGACGCAGCCCCGCAGTCATGAGCAGCGACACCACCGTGACAGAGGCAAATAACCAGAAATACATCATTTAGCTTGATTCATCCTGAAATACTGTGCGGTCTTGGCTAGTGCATCATCGACGCCCACGGGTGGGGTCCAATTCAAAAGTGTACGGGTCTTCTCGATACTGACCTGCAGCGAACCACACAGCCGTTGGGAAAGTGCTTTCCTGCCCAGCATGCTGGCGCCACGCTCGAGCAACCAACTGGGGACTGGAATCAACCGCGCGGGTTTACCCAGCGCACGGGCCATCCGGCTGAGCAACATCGTGGTCGACAGATCTTCTCCATCATTGACCAGGAAGGTCTGGTTCGCCGCCGCCGGGTGATCGATACACGTCACGATGAGGTCTACCAGGTTATCGATGCTCACCAGGCTGCGCCGGTTATCGATGGCGCCGAATGGTAAAGGCACGCCTTTGTCCAACCAACGCATCATGTTCAAGAAATTTGCCTTCACGCCAGGCCCATAAACCAGGACAGGCCGGATGATGACCACTTCCATGCCTGTCGCCTGCGCAACTTCCCGCAGGCCTTGCTCGGCCTCCTGCTTGGATACGCCATACGGGTCCGTTGGCGCAGGTACATCGTCGGCGGTGTAAGGTTGGCCGGCCGACGTACCTTCTCCGTTCACCTTGATGGAGCTGATGAAAATAAATCGACGGACGCCGGCTTCAGCTGCTTGCCTTGCAAAATTCAGCGTTCCTTCCACATTGACCTGCCGAAAAGCAGCCAGCGGATCAGCTTCCGTATCATTCATTACGTGGACACGAGCGGCGCAATGAATGATTGTCTCCACGTTGGCCAAGTGTGCGTGCCATTGGGTTTGCGCAGAAAATGAGTCGATTCGCACCGTGTTGACAGGCATTGATAAATGCCGATCACCGCGAACCACGGCAACTACCGATCTCCCCGAGTCTGCCTGCAACCGTATGGATACCGCCCCACCTACAAACCCGCTCGCTCCGGTCACGAGAATACTTTTCTGCATCAGTGGTTCACCTTCCGTAGCGTGGCTTTTCTGAACATATCTTCCAAACGCGTCAGTAGTCGCTGCTTGGAGTAGTGTTGAAGATAATAGTCACGGCCGCTCTCCCCCATGACCTTACGCAGGGGGGGAGCGATGTCCGCCAATGCCCGAGTGATTCGTGCCAAGCCATCCGCATCGCCGGATGCACATGTAAAACCCGCACCGGACTCGTCAATTACACGTGCGGCTTCCCCATTGATCATACCTAGCAAAGGCCTGCCCGAAGCCAGGTAAGCCTGGACTTTACCGGGAATGGTTTTTTCAAAAACATCATTGGTCTTCAGTGATACCAACAGTGCATCGGCGTTGGCAAACAAGGCAGGCATGGCATCCAATGGATGCCTGCCCAAGAGCAGAACATTGTCCAAGCCTCGCGCACTTACCTGTTGGCTTAGCCACTGACTCATCCGGCCATCACCGACAATGACCCAACGCACAGCAACTTTCCCACGCAGTTGCTCAGCAGCGTCCAGAATGGCTGGGAAATCCTGGGCCTCACCCAGATTTCCGGCGAATACCACCGTGAACACCGACTCCTCACGTGCAAGTAACGAGGTCGACTGATCCGCAGTTGCAGAGAAGTCGTCTTCAGCCCAACTGGGAAAGTAAATCAAGCGCTGCGGGTCTATGGGCCGAGTACAGTAGCCTTTGACGTTCTCAAGAAACCCATTGGATTGCAGCAAAAGGTAGTCAGCACGGTTATAGATCCAGGATACCATCCGACCAACCATTGACAATAATACCGGCTGTTTCAATACGCCAACCGCCTTTAGAGTGTCCGGCCACAAATCCAGCACCCAAATGAACACAGGGGCCTTCTTCAAACGACCGATCACCAAGGCAGGAATAGCCGCCATGATCGGGGAAACTGCGTAGACGAATACGGCATCGAAGCGGCGTCCTCGTAACGCATAGGTACCCAAGGTCGAAGCACTGGAAAAAAAACTCAGGTAGTTGAAGATCAACCGGATACTGCGTTTGCCGCGCGAGAGCATAGGCACCCGGACAATAGAGGCACCCTGATATTCGGCGAACTGCGCAGGGGCTGCCTTGTAGGCTTCAAACACCTCTCCTTCTGGATAATTAGGCACCCCAGTAAGCACCGTGACCGAGTGTCCTTTTTGGATGAAGTCACGTACCAAATCGTTGATGCGCATGTTCTCTGGCCAGAAATACTGTGTGACCACCAAAATATTCAGCTTGCTCTCTGGCATTTTCACAACTCGACTCAATACCGCTTCCAAACAACACGGTTTACGTAGTCGGTATAGCTATGCAGAATCCTGGCAACTTTTTCGGAAACGTTAGGCATGCTGTAGTCCGCCACCAAGCGAAGGCTACGCTCACTACCTGATAGTTGTGTCTGAAGAATATTCAGTCCTTGCAGCACTCGCTCGACTTCCAGCCCCACCATCATCACGGCAGCTTCTTCCATCCCCTCTGGTCGCTCATGAGCTTCGCGCAGGTTCAAGGCTGGAAAATTGAGAATGGAAGACTCTTCGTTGATGGTGCCGCTGTCAGACAGAGCCGCACGCGACTCGAGCTGCAGCTTGTTGTAGTCCATGAATCCCAAGGGTTTGAGCAATCGGACATTTTCATGAAACACGATGCCCATGGCATCAACACGCTTTTGAGTGCGCGGATGGGTAGAGACGATAACAGGCTGGCCAAACGTACTGGCCACGGTATTGAGTACCTCTACCAATTTGAGGAAATTCTTATCCGAGTCGACGTTCTCTTCGCGGTGAGCGCTGACTATAAAGAACTTACCCGCTTCCAAACCAAGTCGTTCCAGGACATTTGAAGCCTCGATGCTGTCGCGATAATGGTTGAGCACCTCAAACATAGGACTGCCCGTTTTGATGACACGATCGGCAGGCAAACCTTCGCTTAGCAAATAATCTCGGGCGATAGTGCTATAGGTCAGGTTGATATCTGCTGTATGGTCAACGATGCGTCGGTTTATTTCCTCAGGGACGCGCATATCAAAGCAACGGTTTCCAGCTTCCATATGGAATGTGGGGATCTTGCGTCGCTTGGCGGGAATAACAGCCATGCAACTGTTTGTATCGCCCAGTACCAGCAAGGCTTCAGGCTCAATGGTAGCCAGCACCCGGTCCACGGCGATGATTACATTGCCGATGGTTTCCGCGCCAGTGCTCCCGGCTGCATTCAAGAAGTGGTCAGGCTTTCGGATGCCTAAGTCCTGAAAGAAAATTTCGTTCAGCTCGTAGTCGTAATTCTGCCCAGTATGAACAAGGATGTGCTCACAATACTGGTCCAGCGCGGCCATGACTCGCGACAAGCGAATAATTTCCGGACGGGTCCCGACTACAGTTACGACTTTTAGTTTTTTCATTTGCTAAGGCCACTTTTAAAATAAATTAAACTTGCTTAACATATCAGCCGCAATGCCACCGGACTGCAAAGTCAACGATGGTCACTCAAGGTCTCGGCATGAGATGAAATATTCAGAGACTTCATTCGCGCGTCTACTGATACACCTTCTCTGAACATTCGATGCTAAGCCTCCGTACCAACGGGTAGCGCATAAGTATCCGGTGCAGCTCGATCAAAAATCTCGTTCGCCCAAAGCATCACAATCATTTCATCGGTGCCAATATTCGTGATGTCATGTGTCCACCCTGGCACCGTTTCAACTATTTCAGAACGTTCACCTGTTGTGATCAACTCATAGAATTCACCTGACACTATATGGCGGAATCGAAAACACGCAGTGCCTTTGATAACAAGAAACTTTTCCGTTTTCGAATGGTGATAATGCCCGCCACGAGTAATGCCTGGGTGTGCCGTGAAATAAGAAAACTGGCCAGAATCCTTAGTTTTCAACATCTCAACAAAAGCGCCCCGAGGATCAACGTGCCTTGGAACTTCGTAAGTAAATTGATCTGGAGACAGGTAGCTGAGGTACGTAGAATACAACGCCCGACACAAGCCTGTTCCAACACGCTCGGAGATCATCGTATCGCGACTGTCGCGAAAGGATTCCAGCTGCTCAGCTAGCGCTCCTACAGTGGTATCGTAGTGAGGCACCTCAACATAAGGTGTGCCTTTTCTTCTTCCCTCCAGAACATCCATAAAGCATCGTACAACATCATCGATATACGTAAGCTTTAAAGACGAACTTGGATCATTTATTGTAATCGGCAATCCATGAGCAATGTTATGGCAAAATGTAGCTACAGCTGAATTGTAGTTAGGCCGCGCCCATTTACCGAACACGTTGGGCAAACGAAATATATGTACTGGAGATCCGGTTTCGTTTTGCAAATCGATTAATAATTGTTCAGCCCCAAGCTTACTGCTTCCATAGGGATTATCCAAAGAAGCTTGAGTGGACGATGTATAGACCACAGGTACTGACTGACCACGTTTTCGGATCGCATCGCAGAGGATACCAGTAAGGTCAGTGTTACCCTTTTGGAAATCCAGAGGATCTAGAGGACGGTTGATCCCAGCCAAATGGAAAACAAAATCCGCTTGATCAATTAAACCTGGAAGACTCGCGATAGAATCATTACGTGTAAATGATAATACCTCAACATCGGATTTAACACTAAAATGCGATACGAGATTTCGGCCAATAAAACCGTTAGCACCTGTGATCAGAATTTTCATTAATTACTCCTCAGGTGTCGCGTGCTCGCCGCGCTGAATCGCACGCATGAAGTCCAATTTTAGCAACAGTTCCTGCATGCCTTTTACATCGAGACGCTCAGTATTATGAGAGTTATAATCTTCGGTACGGGAAATTTTTGTTTCACCTTGCTCCACAAACTTAGCATAGTTCAGATCGCGTAGATCAGGAGGCACACGGAAATAATCACCACGGTCCTCTGCACATGCCATTTCTTCGCGACTAAGCAAAGCTTCAAACAATTTCTCGCCGTGCCGTGTACCAATTACCTGAATAGGGTGATCTGGCACATCAAGCATGCGAGTCAATGCTTGTGCCAAGACTTCAACCGTAGCTGCCGGAGCTTTCTGAACGAACATGTCGCCATTCGAGCCGTGTTCAAACGCATACAATACAAGATCCACAGCATCCGCAAGCGTCATCATGAATCGAGTCATATTAGGATCAGTCAGACTCAGAGGAATGCCTGACCTAATTTGATCGATAAACAAAGGAATCACCGACCCTCTTGAGGCCATTACATTCCCATAACGCGTACCACAAATCACAGTGTTGTTATCATTTCGCGACTTGGCAACCATCACCTTTTCCATCATCGCTTTGGAGATCCCCATTGCGTTGATTGGATAAACGGCTTTATCAGTGCTGAGGCAAACGACGCGCTTCACATCATTCTGTATGGCTGCCTCAAGCACATTATCCGTGCCCAGTACGTTAGTCTTAACGGCTTCCATAGGATGAAACTCGCAAGAAGGCACTTGCTTCAAAGCGGCCGCATGAAATATGTAGTCTACTCCGCGTGTAGCGTTAAGAACACTTTGAAAGTCCCTAACATCACCAATGTAAAACTTCAACTTACTATTGGCATATTTTTTACGCATATCATCTTGTTTTTTTTCATCTCGGCTAAATACACGTATCTCTTTGATATCGGTATTTAGAAACCGCTTGAGCACTGCATTACCGAAGGAACCTGTTCCCCCGGTGATTAAAAGCGTAGAATCCTTGAATGAAATAGCCATGAACCACCCCTTTACAATAATGAAATAATGATACTTCTCGCGTTTTCTACGCTCAAGTTTTTTTCATAATAATGTCGACCGTTCCTGCCGAGCTCTGTGCAGAGCGCTGAATTCTCAATCAAAAAATCCAGCTTTGCCTTCAACGCCGCCGTATCACCAGCCACGACAGCATAGCCACCGCGAACGTCGTTTTCCAATATGTCGCCAAAATCCGTAACCGAATCCAGCGATGCCAGAATCGGCAGTGAAACTTTAAAGTAATCAAGAGATTTAGATGGAAAACTGGGCACCGTTAATTTTCTCGACAGCGATATCAAACCGACATCGCACGACTGGACAACGTGCTCATATTCTTCGCGGGGAATATAATCAATAAATATAACATTCCGTAACCCACGAGTCACAACTGCTTTTTGTAGACGCTCTTTTTCAGTGCCTTTACCAATAAAAACAAAAGCCACTTCATCTTTTGAATACATTGCAGCCAGATCAAGAATATTTTCCAATTCTTGCACGATTGACATGGCACCACCATATATCGCAACAAATCCTTCCGGTGGCAAATTATACTTTTTCCGAACTTCAATTTTATCGACTGGTTCAATCTGCTTGATTTTTGCCCAGAGCGGCAAAAGTGTTACTTTTTCCTTTGAAACGGATGGGAAATTATCGAAAAGAAATCGAGCATTTCCTTCAGTCATACAGCCTATTCGATCAAAACTGGTATACATCAATTGTTCCAGATACCGAAAAAAACCGAAGAACAGCTTATTTCTGATCGCACCGAGATCTTTTAAATAAAAAGGAAAAAAATCCCACAGCACAAGAAAACTTTTTGAACCATATCGTTTTCTAAAGAACCGGGACAACCCTAAAATCGTGACGCAAGGCGTATTCGCTATGAGCAAATCACAGCGCTTAATCTCTTTGGCAATTTTGTACCTTGCCAGAAAGGGAAATATGAAAATTTTCAAAGCCGTGCCAATGGCACCGGAATTATAAAATATGGCAGGGAGCTTGATCCGTATTACTTTAATCCCATCGATAACCTTCGTAACCGATTCTGGCTCGTTTTTTAACCAAGAGAAAACGACGACCGTAACGTCACTTCCCTCTTCGCTCATAGAATAGGCCAGCTCATTGGTGAGCCAAGCGTCTTTTTTGTCGTCAGCATACTTCGTGGTAAGCAGTACAATATCTTTACGCAAGCTCATCATTTGGACCACAGCTCGTCAAGTTGATTGAGTAAGTTATTTGTTCGCTCCTGCCCCGTTGAATTGTGCATATCATAAAATAGCTGACTCTGGTAAGGAATATAAACGATAGAAAGTGGACTTGAGAGGAATCGATAAAACGGCAAGTACGCGACTATAGCCATTACAAAAACCGCAACCAGTCGGCTTGTATAATTCAAACGCAATAATATATTCATTGCCGCACCGATTAAAAACACTGCAAAAAAATACTGGTACCTAGTAGACAGCGTTGGGAATCCAAATATTATCAGAGGGATAAGCAGACCTACAAATGCCAGACGGTAGAGTATCGGACGCGCCAATTGATTTGTATTGTTTTGAACACCTACATTATCCCAAGCCACATAAATACTTGAAAAAATCACGATCGAAACAAGGACATAAGCCGTACGGTAGGCAAAAGAAGCATTAAACACATCCCTATCCAGATAAATCATGTATTTGGGATTCACATAAACTATAAGCACTTCTACAGCGGCACGGATGACATCCAACGAAGACAAGTACAGCCCCACCGACGCCACAAAAACGATTAAGAACGTCGTTCGACTTAAGGGGAACCAATGAATTAGCAGCAACAGCAGCACCCCACCCAACACCGAGTAGTGTATAGAGGCAGCGATGACAAACAGCGTAAATGCAAGAAATTGTCTTCCTGACAAAAATTTGTGCACCCCAAGTAAAAATATACTAACCGCCAACCCTTGCCTAAGTAATGAAAACGTGGGAATCAAATAAAAATCCGGGACCGAGTACATTACAGCCAACACAAGCAAACAATGCCTTGGGAAAAAACTCCTCACTACTATCGATATGAATACCACCTCTATGATAGAGAGCAAGGCGGAGAAATGTTCAAATGCCAAGTCAAAAAACGATGAAATACGAACGAGCCATTCATATCCAAATTCAAAATCAAGATAAAACTCTTGATCACTTCGTATCGCATCGTAATGTGATTCGTAGATGGGCCAGTCATACCCTGTCTGAAATTTCAAACCAACAAACAAGGAAAGAAGCGCCACTTGAAATGCATATATCATCTTAGACGGAGAGGCCGTCTTTTTCAGTGACAACAGGGCCAACATCCAAATCAACGCATATATAACGTTATACTGCATCATGATGCGACCGCCCCTAAAGACGTCGTTTTATTTCGGCTGATAAAAAACCATAGCAGCACTAAAAACAGCGAAATCAAGCCTTGCAGAACGTAGCCGTACGCCATACTTTCAAGCCCATACAGCCTGTAGAAAAAGATACATGCCGCCAGATGTAGAATTGCCGTGATCACTTCATAGAGGAGGTAGGCTCGAACGCGCTGTTTGGCAAGCATCACATAAAGAAATATCCAACCCAAACATTTTAGCCCATCCCCTATGACATATATCTTCAACACTTCTGAAGAGGCTGTGAAAGCTTCACCATAAATCAGCCAGACAATAAAACTTGCCAACTGGCCAACCACAAGAACCAGAACAACTCCAAAAGCCAAGGCTATGGCCGCCATTCGCCAAACAAAACCGTCCAGAGTTCGCCCTTCCATCGCACTATACTTTGGCAATAAAAGAGTAGAGAACAGCACGCTACAGATGCCCATATAGATATCGGACAGACGGGTGGCCGCATACCACAGTCCGGATTCAGCCATTGAGCTGCTCGTTGCGATATAGTTCCTCAGGAAGATCTGCCCTCCATACACAACCACTGCGGATCCCAAAGCCATGAATGAGTAAGAAACTAATATCCTTAGTATCTCACCATCGATTTTTTTAAAAACACCCGGTGCTCGCGGCAAACGAAATCTTTCTGGCAAAAAAAACATGCATACACCCGCAACAACCGGTGCAATTACTACAGAATAAACCGCCCCAACCTTTCCAAAATAAAATGAAATCGCGCAGATTGAAAGCGCCGTTATAAAAGCTGTAATCATTGAGTACCAAAAGTACTCATTATATTTCTGCATTCCATTAAAATAGGACACAAACAAATTATTTAGCCCTAAAAAAAAACCACCAAGTGGCAACAGTAGCAGCACTACGACCCACTCTCCCTCCAGAAAATAATTCGCTATCTCCCTACTTGAAATGAGCAAAAAAATAAAACAAATAAAACTCAAAAAAACCAACAAAAACGCAGAAGTCCGCACTATACTTTCTTTAGAGTGCTTATCTTCTGCGATTAGCTTTACCACACCAGTTGTAGTAACCGATGACACACCAGCACTTAATATTTGAAGAAAGGATTGTACCTGTCCAACTACAGCGATCCCACTGGGCCCAACATAAAATGCCACCACCTTTAGCGAGGCGACAGAAAACATCAATTTAAATATAGCCTGAACGGCAATATTTATGATCGGCCGAAGCATCCCCTTTCTTATTGCCGTACTGGCAACCATAGCGCAACACCTAACACGAGCAACAAAAAAAACCATAACGACATCATTTTCGAAGCTAGAAACCATTATCTATGTCGCTAGGTTCGATCGGACCTACAACCTGGGGAATCCATATCCAAAACTCCATTTCATCCAGATTGACGGACCAGCATATTTATGGTTTAGCACTAACGCTGTCAAAATCAGAATCACTGCCGATAAAATTCACTAAAAGTGATTCCATCTAGAGATACAAATTACTTGCATATCTATTGCCAGCCTACCTGAAATCTATCGATACAGACCTAAAGCCATGATATCGATTTATTTTTCAACACGCGCTTGAAATACCTGCCTCATCAGCGCAGCACCTAATCCCAAAACAAGGCCCAGGATCATTCCTTTCAATAGGATCGCCAGCTTATTTGGCTTAATTGGGGTTTGTGGCACCTCTACGTTACCATCCTGCCTGTATACCGAGACCTGACCAGGTTCGACTTTAAGCATACGGTAGAAATTGTAACGCATCTGTAGCGTACGCAGGTCTGGAATGAATGCATCATCAGAAGCTCTTGCTTCCAAAGCGGACACCTCCGCTGCCAGCGCTAAGCTTCCTCGCTGATAATCCATCTTATTGCCTGTATCGACAGTGATATCAACGGCAGCAGAGGAGTTTATCACAGGCGTCTTCAAGCCAATTGTTTCAGCAACTTTTAAAGCTTCGCGAAGTTGCTGAATACGGTCCTCACGAACCCGTTGAGCATTCTCTCGCAAGCTCATGATTCGCTGTTCCAAATTCCTTGCTCGAACCGAGGCCTCAGTTGTAACGTTTTTGATCAACTCTGCCTTGGATATATCACTGGCACGCTGCACGTAAACCTTGACCCACTCTGTCGCCTCTGCCGCGTCATCACTTTGGACGACGACCGAGAATCTTTCGGGAGTATCCTTACCCGGTCCTCCGACCATCAGTACACGAGAAAAATTCTCATATAAACGATCAAGCGGCCCCTTGCGCTGAGACTCTTCAAGCGAAGGCAAATAGACATCACGGAAAAAGGTTTGGCGAAGGGTTTCACTCTGAAGATTGCGAGCAAACAGATCGTAAACTTGCTTGATTGAATAGGGGTCCAGCTCAGTACTTGCGCCACGGCCGTAATTTAACTCAGCAATGCCATTTTGAGTTGGAGGGCTAATATAAAATCTAGCCTCATAGATTGGTTTGGTAAGATAGGCAACCGCCCCAGCCCCGACCGTTACTACGAACGCAACGCCTACAATCAGCCACTTTTGAACCCAAAAATTGCGTAGCAGCGCAATCAAATCAATTTCCTGAGCGTCATGTGCATCAACACGATTATTACGCATACGGGCTCTCAATTGCGGCGGCGGAAAATTTGCCCTTCACCGTGCGGAAAGCACTAAAGGTTAACGCGGAGGAGATCCCGAAAGAAATTTCGGTAGACCGTGAGAATTCTGACATGAAAAAAGCACACCCAAAATATAAAAACAAATGCTAACGACGATCCCCTCACCAAGGTGACTGGAAACCATGTAACCTTATTTTAACCGCAAACGTACCTTCACGAACCAAGCAAGTGACGGGCCGATAACCATCCCTGCGAGAAGCGCAAGGAGAATCAAGACCGAGACGGGAAGCTGTGGCGCTGACCAACCAACGAAGGCCAAGGATACAGGTTGTGTATTTTCAATTACAAATAGAATAATCGTCAAAGCCACCAACAACGCGGCTACGAAAAAAACCACCCGCTTAAAACCTCTCATAAATTGCTTCCTCTGCAGGCTTCTTCTTCAGAGCTCGTCCCCCTCCTCCTCATTCACACGATCCCTGAGTTCCTTGCCCGGTTTGAAATGAGGGACAAATTTCCCGTCAAGGCTGACGGACTGACCGGTCTTCGGATTGCGCCCAACCCGCGGAGCGCGGTAATGCAGGGAAAAGCTGCCAAAACCACGGATTTCAATACGATCCCCCGTCGCCAGGCACTGGGACATTTGTTCAAGCATGGTCTTGATGGCCAGCTCCACATCCTTGGATGAGAGTAGCCCTTGATGGGTGACAATTCGTTCGATCAACTCCGACTTCGTCATATTTTTCCCTTCTTTTTCAAGCAGCTAGGAAAATCGCTTGAAAAGGTTTTAGCATGACCGGAGGGATTTGAACAGCCCAAGTATTGACATTCTTCATCGCTCCCTTGCCGCTTCTTTCCATGCAGACAAGAAGATTTTCTCAAGCTATCGACAGATGACCAGCATCGTGCGAGTCAGATAGCCAGCCGGATTAAAACCAAAGGGATACTGATCGTCATCCTTCGCGTCGTCAGATCGGGTAATGACCTTGTAGCCTGCGCCCTTACACTCTCTCGCAGCCCTCTTATGGCACTTCTCCCAGCCGGAGCCCAACCCTGAGCAGTCGACCTCGATACCGCTGACACCACGCACTGCGTGGGTCTTGGCGCTTGTGGTGCAACCTGCCAATGCCAGTATTGCGAATATCAGGATGAGTCTGTTCATTCATCTCCTTAAATATCCACCACTCGACTGGGTGGCGCCTGATCTGACGCTATCGCGAGCAAGCTCGCTCCCACATTGCTCTAAGAAAACCAGGACATCTGTGGTCCAACCTTGATAGATGGCTGATCCGCTTAAAGAAAGAGACAGCCAGGCTGCCGGATTGGTTTCACAGCGAGACCAGACAGCGCATCTGGAACGAGCAAAGCCTGGCTTTCCCGAATCGCGCCCACAAAAAAGGGCGACTGAAGTCGCCCTTTTTCTATGGTCTGACAGAACTCAGTTCTGTTTTTCCATTTGTGCACGCAACAGGTCGCCCAGAGTGGTAGGACCAGCAGCGATGCTATCCGAAGGCTTGTCTTTCAAGCTTTGGATGGCTTCTTTCTCTTCAGCATCGTCTTTCGACTTGATGGAGAGCTGGATTACACGGCTCTTGCGGTCAACGCTGATGATCTTGGCTTCTACTTCCTGGCCTTCTTTCAGAACGTTACGCGCGTCTTCAACGCGGTCACGGCTGATTTCGGAGGCTTTCAGAGTCGCTTCGATATCGTCGGCCAGGGTGATGATGGCGCCTTTGGCGTCAACTTCTTTCACGATGCCCTTAACGATTGCGCCTTTGTCGTTCTCTTGAACGTACTCGGAGAACGGATCGCTTTCCAGCTGCTTGATACCCAGGGAGATGCGCTCGCGCTCTGGATCAACCGACAGGATAACGGTGTCCAGCTCGTCGCCCTTCTTGAAGCGGCGTACGGCTTCTTCGCCCACTTCGTTCCAGGAGATGTCGGACAGGTGAACCAGGCCGTCGATGCCGCCGTCCAGACCAATGAAGATACCGAAATCGGTGATCGACTTGATGGTGCCGGAGATTTTATCGCCCTTGTTGAACTGGCCAGAGAAGTCTTCCCATGGGTTGGACTTGCACTGCTTGATGCCGAGGGAGATACGACGACGCTCTTCGTCGATGTCCAGAACCATGACTTCCACTTCGTCGCCGACTTGTACGACTTTCGAAGGGTGGATGTTCTTGTTGGTCCAGTCCATTTCGGAAACGTGTACCAGGCCTTCAACGCCTTCTTCCAGCTCAGCGAAGCAGCCGTAGTCGGTGAGGTTGGTAACACGAGCGGTGACGCGGGTGCCTTCCGGGTAACGGGCTTTGATAGCAACCCATGGATCTTCACCCAGTTGCTTGAGGCCCAGGGAAACACGATTGCGCTCGCGATCGTACTTCAGAACCTTGACATCGATCTCGTCGCCAACGTTGACGATTTCCGAAGGATGCTTGATACGCTTCCAGGCCATGTCGGTGATGTGCAGCAGGCCATCGACGCCACCCAGATCGACGAATGCGCCGTAATCGGTGAGGTTCTTGACGATACCCTTGACCTGTTGGCCTTCCTGCAGCGATTCCAGCAGAGCTTCACGCTCGGCGGAGTTCTCGGCTTCCAGGACACTGCGACGGGAAACGACAACGTTGTTGCGCTTCTGGTCCAGCTTGATGACCTTGAATTCCAGCTCTTTGCCTTCCAGATGCGTGGTGTCGCGCACTGGACGGACGTCAACCAGGGAACCTGGCAGGAACGCACGGATGCCGTTAACGTCGACAGTGAAGCCGCCTTTAACCTTACCGTTGATAACGCCCTTGACCACTTCCTCAGCTGCGAAAGCCGCTTCCAGAACGATCCAGCATTCAGCGCGCTTGGCTTTTTCACGGGACAGCTTGGTTTCACCAAAGCCATCTTCAACCGAGTCCAGCGCAACGTGAACTTCGTCACCGACGTTGATGTTCAGTTCGCCAGCGTCGTTGTAGAACTGCTCAAGCGGGATGAGTGCTTCAGACTTCAGACCAGCGTGAACGGTTACCCAGCGAGCTTGGTAATCGATATCAACGATAACACCGGTGATGATGGAGCCTGCCTGAAGGTTCAGGGTTTTCAGGCTTTCTTCAAAGAGTTCCGCAAAGCTTTCGCTCATTTTAATTCCTGTTGATTAGGGCGAAGAATACGCCCGCCTCCACACCCCAGACGGTGTGGGTTAGTTTCATATAAAAGAAGCATCGCAGGACTATGACTGGTCCCCTGCGAAGCTTCCTGGTCACCCGGCGATATCGCGAATGGCGATCTCGCTCATGATGCGTTGCAGCACCTGATCGATGGACAACTCCGTTGAATCCAGCTGTATCGCGTCGGCCGCCGGCTTGAGCGGGGCTACTGCGCGCTGGGTGTCACGCTCGTCGCGTGCACGGATCTCATCTAGCAGACTCGACAGACTAACATCCTCGCCTTTGCCCTTCAACTGCAAATATCGGCGGCGCGCCCTCTCCTCGGCGCTGGCGGTGAGGAAAATCTTCAACGGCGCGTCAGGAAAGACCACCGTGCCCATGTCGCGACCATCGGCCACCAGCCCCGGCGGCTCCTGGAAAGCGCGCTGGCGTTGCAGCAACGCTTCGCGCACCGCTGGCAGCGCGGCGACCTGGGAGGCCCCGGCGCCCACGCTTTCGGTACGGATGACATCACTGACTTCGTCACCTTCCAGGATAATGCGCTGGAGCTGGCCATCGGTCGCCGCAATGAATTGCACGTCCAGGTGAGCCGCCAGCGCCTTGAGCAATTCTTCATTGGTCAGGTCGACGCCATGGTTGGCGGCGGCGAATGCCAGTAGCCGGTACAAGGCACCCGAATCGAGCAGGTTCCAGCCCAACTGCCTGGCCAGGATCCCGGCGACGGTGCCCTTGCCCGAACCGCTTGGGCCATCGATGGTGATGACCGGTGCCTTGATGTTCACGACTGCGCCTCTTGTGCTACGCGAATACCGACCTGTGCGCACAGCGCCAGGAAGTTCGGGAACGACGTGGCGACGTTGGCGCAATCATGGATGCGAATCGGCGCGCTGGCGCGCAGAGACGCAACACTGAAGGCCATAGCGATGCGGTGATCACCGTGACCATGGACTTCGCCGCCGCCGATCTGGCCGCCGTCGATGATGATGCCGTCCGGCGTCGGCTGGCACTTGACGCCCAAGGTGAGCAAGCCATCAGCCATCACCTGGATGCGATCCGACTCCTTGACCCGCAGCTCTTCGGCGCCAGTCAGCACGGTGCGCCCTTCTGCACAGGCGGCCGCCACGAACAGCACCGGGAACTCGTCGATGGCCAGCGGAACCAGCGCCTCCGGAATCTCGATACCCTTGAGTTTAGCTGCTCGTACGCGCAGGTCCGCTACGGGTTCGCCGCCGACTTCACGCTGGTTTTCCAGAGTAATGTCAGCGCCCATCAGGCGCAGGATGTCGATCACACCGGTGCGGGTCGGGTTGATGCCGACGTGCTCGAGCACCAGGTCGGAGCCTTCGGCGATCGAGGCGGCCACCAGGAAGAATGCCGAAGACGAGATATCGCCCGGCACTTCGATGTGGGTCGCGGTCAGCTTATTACCAGACTCGACGGACGCCGTGGCGCCGTCCACCGTGACCGGGTAGCCGAAGCCGCGCAGCATGCGCTCGGTGTGGTCGCGGGTCGGGGCCGGCTCGGTGACGGTGGTCTTGCCCTCGGCGTAGAGACCGGCCAGCAGCAGGCAGGATTTCACCTGGGCGCTGGCCATCGGCATGGTGTAGGTCAGGCCCTTGAGCTTGTTGCCACCGCGGATGGTCATCGGCGGACGACCGTCGGCGGCCGTCTCGATGACCGCGCCCATTTCCCGCAACGGGTTGGCGACACGATTCATCGGGCGCTTGGACAGCGAGGCGTCGCCGGTCAGGGTGCTGTCGAAGTCCTGCGCAGCCAACAAGCCGGACAACAGACGCATCGAAGTCCCGGAGTTACCCAGGTAGATCGGCCCCGGGGCAGGCTTGAGGCCGTGCAGGCCGACACCATGGATGGTCACGCGACCGTGGTGCGGACCTTCGATGACCACCCCCATGTCGCGAAACGCTTGCAGCGTCGCCAGGGCGTCTTCGCCCTCGAGGAAACCTTCCACCTCGGTCACGCCTTCGGCCAGGGAGCCGAGCATGATCGAACGGTGGGAAATCGATTTATCGCCCGGTACACGAATACGCCCACTCAGGGAGCCACCAGGTTGTGCCAGGAAAATCAGATCGTTGGAGTTCATAGCGTCCACATAGGCCCGACGGGCCAGGATTTTACTGAAGTGCTCGCGGGCCACCCTGGCGCGCGTGAAAACGCCCAGCAATTGGTGCCCGTCCCCTGCATCGACCGCGTCGCGCAAGGCGTCGAGGTCGCTGCGAAATGTATCGAGTGTGCGCAAGACAGCTTCGCGGTTGGCGAGGAAGATGTCGTGCCACATGACCGGGTCGCTTCCGGCGATTCTCGTGAAATCGCGGAAACCGCCGGCAGCGTAACGGAAGATCTCAAGATTTTCATTGCGTTTGGCCAATGAATCCACCAGGCCGAACGCCAACAGGTGCGGCAAATGGCTGGTGGCGGCCAATACTTCATCATGACGCTGGACCTGCATGTGCTCGACATCGGCACCCAGTTCGCGCCACAAACGGTCCACCACCGCCAGCGCGGCTGGATCCGTCTGGTCCAGCGGCGTGAGAATCACTTTGTGACGACGAAACAGTTCGCCGTTAGAAGCTTCCACCCCGCTCTGCTCGGAACCGGCAATTGGATGACCGGGCACGAAGCGCGCCGGCATCCCGCCGAACGCCTCGGTGGCGGCGCGCACGACGTTGCCCTTGGCGCTGCCGACATCGGTCAGGATCGCTTGCCCCAAATTCATGCTCGCCAGGCGTGCCAGCAGTTTTTCCATGGCCAGGATCGGCACTGCCAGCTGGATCACGTCCGCGCCCTGGCAAGCGATCGCCAGGTCATCCTCGCAGCGATCGACCACACCCAGCTCCACGGCCAGCTTGCGCGACTGCGGATCCAGGTCGACACCGACCACCTCGCGGCACAGGCCGCTTTCACGCAAGCCCTTGGCGAACGAACCGCCGATCAACCCCAGGCCGACCACCACCAGGCGACCGATCATAGGGGCAGCAGGTTGCAGCGAAGTGACATCAACCACGAACCAGGACCTTGCTCAACGCCTCGAGGAAACGGCTGTTTTCCGCCGGCTGGCCGATGGTGACGCGCAAGTGGTTCGGCATGCCGTAATTGGCCACCGGACGCACGATCACACCTTCGCGCAACAGCCCCTGGTACACCGGCGCGGCGACACGCCCCAGGTCGATGCAGATGAAATTGCCTTTGGATGGAATCCAACCCAGGCCCAGCTCACGCAGCCCCGCCTCCAACTGCAGCATGCCGGCCGCGTTGAGGCGACGACTTTCAGCCAGGTAGGCTTCATCCTGCAAGGCCGCACAAGCGGCGGCCAGGGCGAAGCTGTTGACGTTGAACGGCTGACGCACGCGGTTCAGCACATCGGCCACCACGGCAGTGGACAGGCCGTAGCCGACCCGCAGCGAGGCCAGGCCATAGGCTTTGGAGAAGGTGCGCGAAACCAGCAGGTTCGGGTAAGCCGCGAGGAAATCCAGCCCATCGGGCAAATCACTGCCTTCGGCGTATTCGATGTAAGCCTCGTCCAACACCACCAGCACGTGCGCGGGCACGTCCTGCAGGAAGTCATCCAGGGCCTGGGCATCGAACCAGGTGCCGGTCGGGTTGTTCGGGTTGGCAATGAAAACCACGCGGGTGTTGGCGTCGATGGCGGCCAGCATGGCTGGCAGGTCGTGCCCCCAGTCCTTGGCGGGAACCACACGGGCATCCGCGCCGACGGCCTGGGTCGCGATCGGGTAAACCGCGAACGCGTGCTCGCTGAACACCGCGTTGAGACCTGGCGCCAGGTACGCACGAGCGACCAGCTCAAGGATGTCGTTGGAACCATTGCCCAGCGTCACTTGGTTCAGCTCGACACCACAGCGCTCGGCCAGCAGGCTCTTGAGTGCAAAGCCATTGCCATCGGGGTAACGGGTCAGCTCGGCCAGTTCGTCGCGGATCGCCGCCAATGCCTTGGGGCTCGCGCCCAACGGGTTTTCGTTGCTCGCCAACTTGACGATGCTGGCCGGATCCAGATCCAGCTCACGGGCCAGTTCGTCCACGGGCTTGCCCGGAACGTAAGGCGAGAGTTGTTGCACGCCTGGCTGAGCCAGAGCGAGGAAGTTGCCACTCATTTGCTATCCGCCCTTAAAGAACTGCTTTGGGGTAGGAACCCAGCACCTTGAGTGCCACTGCTTCCTGACTGATTTTCTCCAGCACACCTTTTACCAGCGGATCGCGGTGGTGGCCGACGAAATCGATGAAGAACACGTAGGTCCATTTACCGCTGCGCGACGGACGGGTCTCGATCCGCGTCAGGTCGATACCGTTGTCATGGAACGGCACCAGCAGTTCATGGAGCGCGCCGGGCTTGTTGCTCATGGAAACGATGATCGATGTCTTGTCGTCGCCGGTCGGCGGTACTTCCTGGCTGCCGATCATCAGGAACCGCGTGGAGTTGTCCGGGCGGTCCTCGATTTTCTCGGCCAGGCGCGTCAGCCCGTAAAGGCCGGCAGCCATATCGCCAGCAATCGCCGCCGAGTTCCACTCGCCCTTGACCCGCTTGGCCGCCTCGGCGTTGCTCGATACCGCCACGCGCTCGACGTTCGGATAGTGGGCGTCCAGCCACTTGCGGCACTGGGCCAACGACTGGGCGTGGGAATAGATCCGGCTGATGCTGTCGGTCTTGGTGTTCTCGCCCACCAGCAGGTGGTGGTGGATGCGCAACTCGACTTCGCCGCAGATCACCATGTCGTGCTCGAGGAAGCTGTCCAGCGTGTGGTTGACCGCGCCTTCGGTGGAGTTCTCCACCGGTACCACGCCAAAATTCACCGCGCCGGCAGCCACTTCACGGAACACTTCGTCAATGGCCGCCATCGGCTTGCTGATCACGGCGTGACCGAAGTGCTTCATGGCCGCGGCCTGGGTGAAGGTGCCTTCCGGGCCCAGGTAGGCGACTTTCAGCGGCTGCTCGAGGGCCAGGCACGAAGACATGATTTCGCGGAACAGACGCGCCATCTCTTCGTTGCCCAGCGGCCCCTTGTTGCGCTCCATGACACGCTTGAGCACCTGCGCTTCACGCTCGGGGCGATAGAACACGGGCACTTCGCCTTCGGCCAGGGAGGCCATCTTCACCCGGGCGACTTCCTGGGCGCAGCGCGCGCGCTCGCTGATCAGCTCCAGGACCTTTTCGTCCAGGGCATCGATACGCAGGCGCAGCGCCTTGAGTTCTTGCTCAGACATCAGCCATGTTCCTTCTCGAACTCTGCCATGTAGGCGATCAACGCATTGACGGCGTTGATGTCGACGGCGTTGTAGATGGAGGCGCGCATGCCACCGACCGAACGGTGGCCCTTGAGGTTCAGCAGGCCGCGCTCATCGGCGCCGGCCAGGAATGGTTTGTCGAGACGATCATCGGCCAAGCGGAACGGCACGTTCATCCACGAGCGATCGGTCTTGTTGATCGGATTGCTATAGAGGCCGCTGGCGTCGATGAAGTCATACAGCGTGCGCTGCTTCACTTCGTTGAGCTTGCCGATGGCTTCGACACCGCCCTGCTCCTTCAGCCATTCGAACACCAGGCCCGACAGGTACCAGGCCAGGGTCGGTGGGGTGTTGTACATCGAGCCGTTGTCGGCCGCGACCTTGTAGTTGAGCATGGTCGGGCACAGGGAGCGGGCACGCCCCAGCAAGTCTTCACGGATAATGCTGACCAGGATGCCGCTTGGGCCGATGTTCTTCTGGGCACCCGCGTAGATCATGCCGAAACGGGAGATATCCACAGGGCGCGAGAGAATGTCCGAGGACATGTCGGCCACCAATGGCACGTCGCCCGTTTCCGGGATCCAGTTGAATTCCAGGCCGCCGATGGTTTCGTTCGGTGCGTAGTGAACGTAGGCCGCGTCCTTGGACAGGTTCCACTCGTTCTGGCCGGGAATCGCGAAATAGTCGTAGGGCTTGGCGGTGGCGGCCACATTGACGTGACCGTAGCGCGAAGCTTCTTCGATGGCTTTCTGCGACCAGATGCCGGTGTCGATGTAGTCGGCCTTGCCGTTTTCCGGCAGCAGGTTCAGCGGGATCTGGGCGAACTGCTGGCTCGCGCCGCCTTGCAGGAACAGCACCTTGTAGTTGGACGGGATGTTCAGCAGATCACGCAAGTCCTGCTCGGCCTTGGTGGCAATGGACACGAACTCATCGCTGCGATGGCTCATTTCCATGACCGACAGGCCCTTGCCGTGCCAGTCGAGAAGTTCACCCTGGGCACGCTTCAGGACCGCTTCAGGAAGCGCCGCCGGGCCGGCACAGAAGTTATAGGCTCTCTTGCTCACATCCAATCTCGCTCTGATCTGGTGGTCACATAAATCTTCATTCAACCCATTCCTCCCTGTGGGAGCGGGCTTGCTCGCGAATGCGGTGTGTCAGTCGACATCCCATTAACTGATCCACCGCATTCGCGAGCAAGCCCGCTCCCACAAGGAGAATGCGCAGTGTCGCAAATTTTCAAAAGGAACAAACAACAAGGGGGCGAATCTTCATCCGCCCCCTGCGTGTCCGCTTAGTCCTGCGGTTCTTCTTCGTCTGCGGCAGCGTCGAGCGGTTGGTCGCCGACAGCGTCGTCGACATCGGCACCGAGGGTACCGTCGAACGCCACGCCTTCCTCGCCGTCCAACTCCTCGCCTTCAACCTCCGACGGTTCCTGGACCCGCTCAAGCCCGACCAGCGTTTCGTCGCTGGCCAGCTTGATCAGCGTCACGCCCTGGGTGTTACGACCCAGGCTCGACACTTCGGCGACCCGCGTGCGCACCAGGGTGCCCTGGTCGGAGATCAACATGATCTCCTCGCCATCGAGCACCTGGACCGCACCGACCAGGCGACCGTTACGCTCGTTGCTGACCATGGCGATCACGCCCTGGCCGCCACGCTTGTACTCGGGGAACTCGCTGATGGCCGTGCGCTTGCCATAACCACGAGCCGAAGCGGTGAGGATCTGGCTGCCTTCTTCGGGGATCAACATGGAAATCAGCTTCTGGCCTTCCGGCAGGCGCATGCCGCGCACACCGCGAGCGGTACGGCCCATGGCGCGAACGTCGGATTCCTTGAAGCGAGTGACCTTGCCGCCGTCGGAGAACAGCATGACCTCACGCTCGCCGTCGGTGATGGCGGCGGAGATCAGCACGTCACCTTCGTCCAGTTCCAAGGCGATCAGACCGACGCTGCGCTGACGGCTGAAGGACTCCAGCGGGGTCTTCTTCACGGTTCCGTTGGCGGTGGCCATGAAGATGTAGTGACCCTCGGTGTACTCTTCCACCGGCAACATGGTGGTGATGTATTCACCATCGTCCAGCGGCAACAGGTTGACCAGCGGACGGCCACGAGCGGCACGGGACGCTTCCGGGATTTCGTAGGTCTTGAGCCAGTACACCTTGCCCTTGCTGGAGAACAGCAGCAGCGTGGTATGGCTGTTGGCGACCAGCAGGTGAGCGATGTAGTCCTCGTCCTTGACGCCAGTCGCGGACTTGCCCTTGCCGCCGCGACGCTGGGCCTGGTAGGCGGCCAGCGGCTGGGTCTTGGCGTAGCCGCCGTGGGAAATGGTCACCACGCGCTCTTCTTCCGGGATCATGTCACCCAGGGTCAGGTCCAGGCGCGCATCGAGAATCTCGGTGCGGCGTACGTCGCCGTACTCGGCGCGGATCACTTCCAGCTCTTCGCGGATCACTTCCATCAGGCGCGTAGCGCTGTTGAGGATGCGGATCAGCTCGCCGATCTGGTTGAGGATTTCCTGGTACTCGGCCAGCAGCTTCTCGTGCTCGAGGCCGGTCAGGCGGTGCAGGCGCAGTTCCAGGATGGCTTGCGCCTGTTCCGGGGACAGGAAGTACTTGCCTTCGCGCAGGCCGTATTGCGGGTCGAGGTTCTCCGGGCGGCACGAATCGGCGCCAGCGCGCTCGACCATCGCCACCACCGCGGTGGACTCCCAAGGGGTGCTGATCAGCGCTTCCTTGGCTTCCGACGGGGTTGGCGAGGCCTTGATCAAGGCGATCACCGGGTCGATGTTCGACAGGGCGACGGCCTGGCCTTCGAGAATATGGCCGCGCTCGCGAGCCTTGCGCAGTTCGAACACCGTGCGACGGGTGACCACTTCGCGACGGTGACGCACGAAGGCTTCCAGCAGGTCCTTGAGGTTCAGGATCCGCGGACGGCCGTCGATCAGCGCAACGATGTTGATGCCGAACACGCTTTGCAGCTGGGTCTGGGCGTAGAGGTTGTTGAGGATCACCTCAGGCACTTCGCCACGGCGCAGCTCGATCACGACACGCATGCCATCCTTGTCGGACTCGTCACGCAGTTCGGTGATGCCTTCGAGTTTCTTCTCTTTCACCAGCTCGGCGATCTTCTCGATCAGGCGAGCCTTGTTCAGCTGGTACGGCAGTTCGGTGATGACGATCTGCTGGCGGCCGCCGACCTTGTCGATGTCTTCCACCGTCGAGCGGGCGCGCATGTAAATGCGGCCACGGCCGGTACGGTAGGCTTCGATGATGCCGGCGCGACCGTTGATAATCGCAGCGGTCGGGAAGTCCGGACCGGGGATGTATTGCATCAGCTCATCGACGGTCAGCTCGGGATTGTCGATGAGCGCCAGGCAACCGTCGATGACTTCACCGAGGTTGTGCGGCGGGATGTTGGTCGCCATGCCCACGGCGATACCGCTGGAGCCGTTGACGAGCAGGTTCGGGATACGGGTCGGCATGACCGCCGGGATCATTTCGGTGCCGTCGTAGTTCGGCACCCAGTCCACGGTTTCCTTGTGCAGGTCGGCCAGCAGCTCGTGAGCCAGCTTGGTCATGCGCACTTCGGTGTATCGCATGGCCGCGGCGTTGTCGCCGTCCACCGAACCGAAGTTGCCCTGGCCGTCTACCAGCAGGTAGCGCAAGGAGAAGGGTTGCGCCATACGAACGATGGTGTCGTACACGGCAGTGTCGCCGTGAGGGTGATACTTACCGATCACGTCGCCGACGACACGGGCGGATTTCTTGTACGGCTTGTTGAAGTCGTTGCCCAGCTCGCTCATCGCGAACAGCACGCGCCGGTGCACGGGCTTCAAGCCATCGCGCGCATCCGGCAGCGCCCGCCCGACGATTACGCTCATTGCGTAGTCGAGGTAGGACTGTTTCAGCTCGTCTTCGATATTGACCGGGAGGATTTCTTTGGCCAGTTCGCCCATGAGAAGCCTGATTCCTTTTTCTGGTGAAACCTCGTCACATCCAGATGGGACGAACGAAGCTCGCCGCTGCAGAACAAATGCCGTGCAGCGACTTACGACAAATCAACGAGTTATGCCATGGATCTGCGCAGTAAAGGCCACCTCGCGAGGTAGCCCTGGAAACCGCCGGATGTTATCACAAGAGCCGCCACGCACCTATCCCCCAGATGCGCATGGTGCGTAGTTAGTTGACCGGTGACAGGCTGATATGGGACCAGAGGGGCTTAGAAGCGCTGCGGATGGAGATTCAGGGGCAAAATGCAAGGGATTTGTAGCCTTCAAGGGCCTCATCGCGAGCAAGCTCGCTCCCACAGGGATCTTTGCATGCTCGAGATTTCGGCCACGACCCGATCCAATGTGGGAGCGAGCTTGCTCGCGATGGCGACAGGTCAGGCAGCACGAACCATCAGTGCAACCGCTTGCGGCACATCAACTGTGCCAGCTTCGCGGTGTCCGGGCGCTCGATGATGCCCTTCTCCGTGACGATGACGTCGATCAGATCCGCCGGGGTGATATCGAAGACCGGGTTGAAGGCGCCCACCTCCGCGCCGAGCCTCCTGCCGCCGATTTCCAGCAGTTCGCGCCCGTCGCGCTCCTCCGTCGGGATGTCTTCACCGCTGACCAGGCTCATGTCGATGATCGAGCTCGGTGCCACCACCATGAAGCGCACACCATGGTGCATGGCACAGACCGCCAGTTGATAAGTGCCGATCTTGTTCGCCACGTCGCCATTGGCGGCGATGCAATCGGCACCGACGATCACCCAGGTCACACCCTTGGTCTTCATGATATGGGCAGCGGCGGAATCGGCGTTGAGGGTCACCGGAATGCCTTCCCGGGCCAGTTCCCATGCCGTCAGGCGCGAGCCTTGCAGCCACGGCCGGGTTTCATCGGCATAGACGCATTCCACCATGCCCTCGATATACGCCCCCCGGATAACCCCCAAGGCCGTGCCAAAACCGCCGGAGGCCAGGGCGCCGGTGTTGCCATGGGTGAGAATGGCCTGGGCGTTGCCCTGGTGCTTGCGGATCAGGTCGACCCCCAACTGGGCCATGGTCAGGTTGGCTTCGCGATCGCTCACGTGGATCGCGATGGCTTCAGCCTCAAGCACCGCCAGCGGCTCGGCATGCTCTTTCAAGCGCCCCAGCCGGTCGCGCATTCGATCCAGCGCCCAGAAAAGGTTCGCCGCCGTCGGCCGGGCTGCGGCCAGCAAGGCAAAATCGGCCTCCAGGGCCGCTTGCCAATCGCCGCCTTCGGCCATCCTGGCCCGCGCCGCCAGCACCACGCCGTACGCCGCACTGATGCCGATGACCGGCGCACCGCGCACGGCCATCGAGCCAATGGCCTCGGCCACATCGGCGATACGGGTGCAGGCGATCCAGCTTTCCTCGAACGGCAAGCTACGCTGGTCCAGCAGGTACAGGACGCCATCACGCCAATCGATGGCCTTCACCTTCTCCGCAGCCAATAGTCGATCGCGCATCCTTCACCCCGTACTCATGAACAAAGCCGCCGATTATAGCGATCCCTCCGCGAAGACGCTCGGGTATACTTCGCCATCCTTTATACCCCATGGAGCCGTTCCACGATGCCCAAGCCTGTCGTTGCGCTCGACTTATTATTGCTGCCGACCTGGTTGGTACCTGTCGAACCCGCCGGTGTAGTGCTCAAGGACCATGGCCTGGGCATTCGCGACGGTTGCATCGTGTTCATCAGTCCACGGGCAGAGGCCCTGAAGTGTGACGCCACCGAGGTCCGTGAACTGCCCGGCATGCTGCTCACCCCCGGCCTGATCAACGCCCACGGCCACGCGGCCATGACCCTGTTTCGCGGCTTGGCCGACGACCTGCCCTTGATGACCTGGCTGGAACAGCACATCTGGCCGGCTGAAGCCAAATGGGTCGATGAAGATTTCGTCCGGGATGGTACCGACCTGGCGATCGCCGAGCAGATCAAGGGTGGCATCACCTGCTTCTCCGACATGTATTTCTACCCCAAGATCGCCAGCGAGTGCGTCCACGACAGCGGTATTCGCGCGCAAATCGCCATTCCGATCCTCGATTTTCCGATCCCCGGTGCCGCCAGCGCCGACGATGCCATTCGTCAGGGCATCGAATTGTTTGGCGACCTCAAGCACCATCCGCGGATCAAAGTGGCATTCGGCCCGCACGCGCCCTACACGGTGGGGGACGAGAACCTGGAGAAAATCCGCGTGATCGCCGAGGAACTGGACGCGGCCATTCATATGCATGTTCATGAAACCGCCTTCGAAGTGCAGCAGGCTGTGGATAACACCGCTGAGCGGCCAATGGCTCGCCTGGCACGTCTTGGCCTGCTGGGGCCACGCTTCCAGGCCGTGCACATGACTCAGATCAGCGACGAGGACCAGGCCCTGCTGGTAGAAAGCAATTGCAGCGTGATCCATTGCCCGGAATCGAACCTGAAGCTGGCCAGCGGTTTCTGCCCGGTGGAGCGCCTGTGGCAAGCCGGCGTCAATGTCGCCCTCGGTACCGACGGTGCGGCGAGCAACAACGACCTGGACCTGCTCGGCGAAACCCGCACCGCCGCCCTGCTGGCCAAGGCCGTCGCCGGTTCGGCCACGGCCCTGGATGCCCATCGGGCGCTGCGCATGGCCACGCTCAACGGCGCCCGGGCGCTGGGCATCGAAGCGACCGTCGGCTCCCTGGAAGTCGGCAAGGCCGCCGACCTGGTGGCCTTCGATCTGTCAGGCCTGGCCCAGCAGCCGATCTACGACCCGGTGTCGCAACTGATTTATGCCACTGGCCGCGATTGCGTCAAACACCTTTGGGTAGGCGGCAAGCCGTTACTGGAGGATGGCCGGCTGACCCGCATGGACGAACCGACACTGATCGCCACGGCCCAGGCCTGGGGTCGGCGCATCAGCGGCCACAACGAATGACCACGCCCCTGGAGCCGCGGCTCGGGGCATCTGATTTTTCAAGCTTTTCGAGGATCTGCACATGAGCAACGTCGACCACGCCGAAATCGCCAAATTCGAAGCCCTGGCCCATCGCTGGTGGGACCGTGAAAGCGAATTCAAACCGCTGCACGACATCAACCCGCTGCGGGTCAACTGGATTGACGAACGGGTCAACCTGGCCGGCAAGAAAGTCCTCGACGTCGGTTGCGGTGGCGGCATCCTCAGTGAGGCCATGGCCCAGCGCGGGGCGACGGTGATGGGCATCGACATGGGCGAAGCGCCGCTGGCGGTGGCGCAACTGCATCAATTGGAGTCGGGCGTCAGCGTGGAATACCGGCAGATCACCGCCGAAGCCCTGGCCGAAGAAATGCCCGGCCAATTCGACGTGGTCACCTGCCTGGAAATGCTCGAACACGTGCCGGACCCGTCCTCGGTCATCCGCGCCTGCTTCCGCATGGTCAAGCCGGGCGGCCAGGTGTTCTTCTCCACCATCAACCGCAACCCGAAGGCCTACCTGTTCGCCATCATTGGCGCCGAATACATCATGAAGCTGTTGCCACGGGGCACTCACGACTTCAAGAAATTCATCCGCCCCTCCGAACTGGGCGCCTGGAGCCGCGCGGCCGGGCTGACCGTCAAGGACATCATCGGCCTGACCTACAACCCGCTGACCAAGCATTACAAGCTGGCCGCCGACGTTGACGTCAACTACATGATCCAGACCCTGCGCGAGGAGTAAGGCGATGCGTCTCAAAGCGGTTCTCTTCGACATGGATGGCACGCTGCTCGACACCGCGCCGGATTTCATCGCCATCTGCCAGGCCATGCGCGCCGACCGTGGCTTGCCCCCCATGAACACTCAGCACATTCGCGACGAGATTTCCGGCGGCGCCCGGGCGATGGTCGCGGTGACCTTTTCCATGGACCCGGAATCACCAGGGTTCGAGGAGTTGCGCCAGGAATTCCTCGACCGCTACCTCAAGGGTTGTGCGGTCCACAGCCACCTGTTCGACGGCATGGCCGAAGTGCTGGCCGATATCGAAGCGGCCAACCTGATCTGGGGTGTGGTCACCAACAAACCCGTGCGTTTCGCCGAACCGATCATGCAGCAACTGGGCCTGGCCGAGCGTTCGAAAGTGCTGATCTGCCCTGACCACGTGAAAAACAGCAAGCCGGACCCGGAACCGCTGACCCTGGCCTGCAAGATGCTCGACCTGGACCCGGCCAGCGTGCTGTTCGTGGGCGATGACTTGCGGGACATCGAGTCCGGCCGCAGCGCCGGCACCAAGACCTGCGCGGTGACCTACGGCTATATCCACCCGGACGACAACCCGAACCATTGGGGCGCGGATGTGGTGATCGACCACCCCTCGGCGCTGCGTGAAGTGCTGGATAACGCGTTGTGCAGTTGCTGAACTGGCGAAATCGAGGCTACTGCCTTTGTGGCGAGGGAGCTTGCTCCCGCTGGACCGCGAAGCGGTCCCCTGGACGACGGCTGCGCCGCCGAGCGGGAGCAAGCTCCCTCGCCACAAAAGCCTCTTTGCCACAAAAGCTTCCTCGTCACCGGTACTGTGCCGCTCTAATTGTTGAGGTTTTTTATGTTTGATTATTCCGCCCGTCCCGACCTGCTCAATGGCCGGGTGATCCTGGTCACCGGCGCCGGTCGCGGGATCGGTGCCGCAGCGGCGAAAACCTACGCCGCCCACGGTGCCACCGTACTGCTGCTGGGCAAGACCGAAGCCAACCTGACCCAGGTCTATGATGAAATCGAAGCGGCCGGTCATCCGCAGCCAGCGGTGATCCCGTTCAACCTCGAAACCGCACTGCCTCATCAATACGATGAACTGGCGGCGATGATCGAAACCGAGTTCGGTCATCTGGACGGCTTGTTGCACAACGCCTCGATCATCGGCCCACGCACCCCACTGGAACAGTTGTCCGGGGAGAACTTCATGCGGGTGATGCACGTCAACGTCAACGCGATGTTCATGCTCACCAGCACCTTGCTGCCGCTGCTCAAGCTGTCCAAGGATGCGTCCGTGGTGTTCACCTCCAGCAGCGTCGGCCGCAAGGGCCGGGCCTACTGGGGCGCCTATGGCGTGTCCAAGTTCGCCACCGAGGGGCTGATGCAGACCCTGGCCGACGAAGTCGATACCGTCGCCGCCGTGCGCGCCAACAGCATCAACCCCGGCGCCACCCGCACCAGCATGCGCGCCCAGGCCTATCCGGGAGAAAACCCGCTCAACAATCCGACGCCCGAAGCGATCATGCCGGTCTACCTGTACCTCATGGGCCCGGACAGCACCGGCGTCAACGGTCAGGCGTTCAATGCACAATAATGAAGCCGGCATCGCGACGATTTACCGTCGCGATGCCGGCCCCGGTCGACGCCAAACCAGGCGAACCGCCAAGTCCACGTCGCCCTGCATTCGTGACTCGCTATCAATTCATTGATTCCTAATCGGTTTTTACGGAAGTGAACCGAATGGCACGACTTTCGCTCTAACCTCTTCAAACATGCCATGTTCGGCAGGTAATGGACGGTGAGACGAGACTTATGCCTGCCATGGAAAGCGGACTAAACTCAAATCAGTTGTCCTATGGGACTGAAGGACCAGTACGACGTGCAGCCCAAAGCCGCCGCACCCAACCTGCGGGACAGATTTAGCTTAGGGGCTAACGCCATATGAAAACGCCCAACCAGATCAACGCGTTCGATTTCGACAGCGCCAAATTGCAGCGTTTGGGCCTGGCTCGGCCATCGCCGCTCCCTGCACGCTCCGTCAGTCTGTCGCAATTGCGCCAGCAATTGAGCCAGCAACTACAGACCAGCCTGGAGCCGCAGCGGATCCTGGGCCTGTTTTTCCGGGAAATCCAGCGACTGGTGCCCCTGGATGCGTTGGCTTATCAGCACAAAGCCAGTGATCTGCGCCTGGAGTTCGGGCAACGCGGGCATCACACCCTCAGCTATAACCTCAGCCATGAAGGCGAACACCTGGGTGAGCTGGTATTCCGTCGTAACCAACGTTTCTCCGAGGCGGAACAGAGCGACCTCGAATCCATCATGTCGACGCTGCTGTATCCGCTGCGCAACGCGCTGCTCTACCGCGCCGCGACCCAAAGCGCCCTGCGCGATCCACTGACCGGTACCGGCAACCGCATCGCCATGGACCAGACCCTGATGCGGGAAATCGACATGGCCAAGCGTCATTCGCAACCCTTGTCGGTGCTGATGCTCGATATCGATCATTTCAAGCGCATCAACGACAGCCATGGTCACGGTGTTGGCGACGAAGTGCTCAAGGCCGTGGCCGAGTCGATCAAGGGCCAACTGCGCAATGTGGACATGGTGTTCAGGTTCGGTGGTGAAGAGTTTCTGATCTTGCTGGCCAATACCAGTCGGGATGCGGCGGCGATGGTCGGTGAACGACTGCGTCATGCCGCCCAGACCCAGGATTACTTCGCCGCAGGCACAAGGATCGATCTGACGGTCAGCCTGGGGTGCGCCACCCTGCTACCGGGGGAATCCTCGGAAAGCCTGCTGCGCAGGGCCGACAGCGCGTTGTACGTAGCCAAGCGCGAAGGCCGCAACCGGCTGGCGATGGCCGGCTGAAAACGATTGTGGGACCGAGCTTGTGTGGGAGCGAGCTTGCTCGCGATGGCGGCAGCATATCCGACATCTGCGCGAGCTGACCCACCGCTATCGCGAGCAAGCTCGCTCCCACAGGGATTTGGGGTGAATCTGAAGCCAGCGCTCATCCAAAACGACCGTGGGAGCGAGCTTGCCCGCGATAGCGGCCTGGCAGTCAACCTCCCCGTCGACTGTCAGGCCTCTTCGCGAGCAGGCTCGCTCCCACAGGTTGTGTGGCTATCTGTAGCGGTAGTAATCAGCTACCGGCCATTGCCAGACGCTCACGGGTGGCTGACGCCCTGCTGGCAGGCTCCGCCTGTTCCAGCTGCATGCAACGCTCCAGGAACAGGTACATGTAGTCATAGCTCTTGCACACGGCCTGGCGCAGCTCCGTTTGCAGGGCCTTGCTCGGGTTCATCCCCGCCAGCGTACAGATGATTTCCAGGGCTTCCCAAGGATGGGCATCGTCGTACTGGGCATGCATCTTCAGCCACTTCATGGCCCGCTTGCGGTCTTCCTCGGCAAAAGCGGCCGCATAGACACCGTTGGAACACACCAGCGCCGACCACTCTCCCGTGGCGCCCTCGATGGCGTAGTTGGTCGCGGCGATGGCCACGATCAACGAGTCCGAGGAACTGGTGTGCCAGCACCAGTGGCTCAAGGCATGCAGCTCAGGCGGTACCTGCTGGGCTTGCAGGTCTTCCAAAGTCACGCCATGGGCGGCGCTCCAGTTGACCCAGTAGTCGGCATGGTTGAGTTCGACACGAATGTTGCGCATCAGCCAGCGACGCGCCATGTCCTCGCCGGGGTGGCGGGCAAAGCGGGTCTTGGTGAGGTTCTGTGCCATGTATAAAGCGAACTGTTCGACGACCGGCCAACCACCAATGAGGTAGTGGCGCATGGTCTTGGCGCTGAGCTTGTTGTCGCGCATGCGCTGATACAGTTCGTGTTCGACAACCCGGCGCTTGCTCTCGCTGCAATCGGTAATGAGCTGCTGTGCCCATTTCGGATAGCTTGTGGCGTCCATGAGCGGGCCTGTTCGGTTGAATGTGTCGATCACTGTCGGGCTCCTTTTGATTGTGATTTTCTCGGATCAGCAAGAGTTTCAGCGGAACGTGCCGGGGGCCTTGAATAACAGCGGCTGGGGCCGGGCCGGCCGACATTGCAACGTGTCGCAGGTAAACAATTGCGGGCGTTCGATCACATACCCCTGAGCGTAGTCCACCCCTATCTCCAGCAATGCCTGCTCGATCTGGGCGGTTTCAACAAACTCGGCAATCGTGCGCTTACCCATGACGTGACCGATGTGATTGATCACTTCGACCATTGCACGGTTAATCGGGTCGTCCAGCATATCCTTTACGAAACTCCCGTCGATCTTCAAGAAGTCTACAGGTAAATGTTTCAGGTAAGCGAATGAAGACATTCCGGCGCAAAAGTCATCCAGAGAGAAATAGCAGCCCAAGCTCTTGAGTTCATTGATAAAGCGGATCGCACTGCCCAAATTCGAAATAGCGCTGGTCTCTGTAATTTCAAAACAAATCATTTCCGGCGGAATGGAGTAGGCCACGAACTGTTTACGCAGGAAGTCGAGGAACGCCTGATCTCCGATAGTTGTGCCTGACAGATTAATCGCACACATCGCCATGGGCCCCTGCCGCGATTCATTCAGGCACCGGCGGATGATCTTGAAGACATTCTCCACCACCCAACGGTCCAGGGACGTCATCAGCCCGTAGCGTTCCGCCGCGGGAATGAAGCTGTCCGGCAGGATCATCCGCCCGGCTTCGTCATGCAGGCGCAACAGGATTTCAATGTGTCCGCCACCATGATCGCCCGGCCCCAGCGCGGCGATTTCCTGGGCGTACAGGCAAAAGCGGTTTTCCTCCAGGGCCATGTGCAAGCGCTGGACCCAGGCCATCTCGCCAAAGCGCAGGGACAACTCCGAGTCATCGGCGTGATAGACCTGGACCCGGTTGCGCCCCTTTTCCTTGGCCATGTAACAGGCCATGTCGGCAGCCCGCAGGGACGCCTCCAGGGTCGTCGGGGTCTGGGCGATATGCACCAGGCCGATGCTCACGGTGGTCACGAACGGCCGGCCCTTCCAGACAAAGTGCAGGTTTTGCACGGTCTGGCGCAGCCCTTCAGCGATTTTTTCCGCCGCCTCCGGCGAACAGTTCTCCAACAGTATCCCGAACTCATCGCCACCCAGCCGGGCCAGGGTGTCATTTTCCCGCAGCCCTGACTGCAGCAAGGCGCAGATATGCCGCAACAATTCGTCACCCGCCGCATGACCGCAGGTGTCGTTGACCAGCTTGAACTGATCCAGGTCGAGAAACATCAAGGCATGGCGCCCGATCTGGCGAGTGAGGTTGTGCAAGGCTTGCTCGAGGCGATACTCGAACTCCCGGCGGTTGGCCAGGCCCGTCAGGGCGTCATGAGTGGCCTGCCATGACAGGTTGGCGATGTATTGCCGCTCCTGGGTCATGTCATGCAGCACCAGCACGGCGCCACTGACCTTGCCCGCATGGCGGATCGGCGCGCCCACCAGGGTGACCGACACGGTACTGCCATCCAGGCGCTGGATCAGTTTCGAATGTTCACTGGCGCCGCTGAGCCGACCGCTGAGGATGTGCTCGATCAGGGTCAGTCCTTCGGTCTGGGCATTGTCATCGAGCAAATTGAACAGCGCGGCCAGGGGCAAGCCCGTGGCGTGTTCGGCCTTCCAATGCGTCATCGCTTCGGCGGCGGGGTTCATGTAGGCGATGGCCCCCTCCACGTCGGTGGTAATCACCCCATCGCCGATGGATTGCAGGGTGATCTGTGCCCGCTCTTTCTCCATCTGCAGCGCATTGGCGAACACCTGCCGCTGGGCCAGCAGTTTATGGGTACGCAACAACGCCAGGACGATCAACCCCAGGGCGGTGGCGAAATTGGTCACCAGCAAGAGCCTCAGGATGAAGCGCGAGCCCTCGCCCAATGCGTCGCTGAACGCCTTGGCAGCCGGGGTGACGGAATCGTTGATCGCAAAGATCTGGGCCTTCCAGCCGCGAATATCCACCTCTGACGCCTGGCCCGCGACAATACTGCCGTGCATCTGCCGGGCGACGTTATCCAGTTCGGTCAGATAGCCATCGCCCACCGTCCAGAGATCGATGGCTTCTTCCAGGTAACTGAAGTGACGGAAGTTCAGATAAAGCCAGATCAGGCTGGCCACATCGTCCGGGTGATTGCCGCCCTTGAGGATCCCGGCCCGTGCCGCTTCCAGGTCCGGCGGTTCGCGGTCCAGCGCGACCCGCAGTTCATGGCCGCCCTCGGGTACGGCGATGGCTTGCTGGTATTTGTGGAAAATCGCCTCGTCGCGGCTGTCGGCGTAGAGGTTGAGGTAATAGATGGCGTCTTTCTGGCCCTTGGACCAGAGACTCTCCCCCGCTACATAGCCGCGGACGGCGGAAAGCACGTAAAGGCTGACGCCGCCAAGCAATGCCTGAAATAGCACAACGGCAATAAAGGGCCAGACGATGCCCAGCAGCCGTGGTGTTCCGAGAGTCTGCTTTTGCTTCATGAGGTCCCTTGCACAGGTACTGCCGAACGAACACCCGCGAGAATTCCGCTCCTGACTCAACAGCCTAGGCTAGTTTTCGCCCCATAGAATGAATGGATGAAGAGATCTTTGCGTGGAATTTGGAAGAATCGACGTGTTTGCCTGTTTTTTCCGATACTAAGCACAGAAAACGGCGGGAAACTCAAGGCTGTTGTATCTGTTGCAAATGACCGTAGAGTCGAGCGTAAAGGCCCCCGTCGGCAATCAACTGCAAATGGTCGCCGTCTTCGGCGATTTGACCACCGTCGAACACCAACACCCGATCGGCCTGCTTCACCGCCGAAAGCCGGTGGGCGATGATCAACGTGGTGCGTGCGCTCAAAAAACGCGCCAGTGCCTGGTGAAGGTTGTACTCGGTGGCCGCGTCCAATGCCGAGGTGGCTTCGTCGAGAATCACCACCCGTGGGTCAGCCAGTACCATGCGGGCGATGGCCAGCCGTTGACGCTGTCCGCCCGACAACCGAACCCCGGAACGCCCTACAACGCTTTCCAGGCCCTGGGGCAGCGCCCGTACCGTGGCGTCGAGCTGGGCGATTTCCAATGCCCGCCAGCAGTCGTCGTCGCTGCACTCACGCCCCATGGCCAGGTTGGCCCGTACCGTGTCGTTGAACAGTGCCGGATGTTGCAACACCACAGCAACATTCTCCCGAATGGTTTCCAGACCGATCTCCTGCTGCGTGGCGCCGCCAAAACGAATGCTGCCCGACTGTGGCGTGTACAGCCCCAGCAGCAACTGCACCAAGGTGCTCTTGCCGCCGCCACTGGCCCCGACGATGGCGACTTTCTCGCCCGGCGAAATGGACAGGTTCAACTGGTCGAGCACCAGCTCCTCGCCGTAACCGAAACTCAACCCCTGGATTTCGATGCCCACGGTGTCACGGCCCTTGAACGGATCGACGCCCCCCGTGTACTGGGGCTCGTCGGCCCGGGCCAGCAGTTCGTTGATCCGGTTCAAGGCGCCGCCGGCCGCGTAATAGGCGTATTGCAGGTTCAACAGCTGCTCGACCGGGCCGATCATGAACCAGAGGTAGCTGAACACCGCCAGCATCTGGCCGATGGACAGGTCGGAAAACACCACGGTGAGCATGGCCGCCGCGCGAAAAATATCGATGCCGAACTGGAACAGCAAACCACTGGCGCGGTTCGAGGCGTCGGTTTTCCACTGCGAATTCACGGCGTAATCGCGGACCTCCTTGGCACGCATCCCCAATCGGCCAAGGAAATAACCCTGGCGGTTGCCGGCGCGCACTTCCTGGATGGCATCCAGGGTTTCGGTCAAGGCCTGGGTGAAGCGCGAGGTACTGTCGTTCTCCAGCTTCTTGAGGTGTTTGACCCGCTTGCCCAGTTGCACCGTGGCGTAGATCACCAGCGGGTTGAACAGCAGGATCAGCAGCGCCAGTTTCCAGTGCATCCACACCAGGATCCCGGCGGTGCCCACCAGGGTCAGCATCGCCACCAGGAAACGGCTGAGGGTCTCGCCGATGAATTTGTCGAGGGTGTCCAGGTCGGTGACCAGGTGGGCCGCCACGGTGCCGCTGCCCAGGCTTTCGTACTCGCCCAGGGAGATTCGTTTGAGGCGTTCGATCAAGCGGATGCGAATGCGATAGACAATGTCCTTGGCCAGCCTGGCGAACAGGCGCGCCTGCACCACGTTGAACAGCAAGGCACCACAGCGCAGGGTCAGGGTCGCCAGCAACATCAGCCCGATGTAGCCGGCTGCGCTCTGCCAAGCCGTGGGCAAGGCATGGTTCATGACTTTCAGGGCCGCATCGCCGTGGCCCAGCAGGACCTCGTCCACCAGCAACGGCAACAGCAACGGAATCGGCACGCTGCACAGCGTCGCCAGCACGGCCACGCCGTTGGCGATCCACAGGGCTTTTTTATGTTTGAGGGCCAGGCGACGGATTTCCGCCCAGCTCAACCGGTCGATGCGCTGCGAGGTCGATGGGGCTGACGGCCGCTCAGGCACAGGTCGCGCGCTCCAACCAGCGGCCAAGCAAAGGCGACAACTGGCTCAGAGGCTGGTAACCGTTGGTCAGCAAGGCCAACTGGCCGTCACGCTCGGCCAGGAGCGTGGGAAACCCGGCAATGCCCAAATCCTGCACCCAGGTGAAATCCGCCGCAGTGGCCGCGTGCTGGTCGGCGCGGTCGAAGGCCGCGGCGAATTCGATGCGTGGCAGCCCCGCCTGCTCGGCCAGCTCCACCAGGACGCTGGCGTGGGTGACGTCACGGCCTTGTACATAAAAGGCCTGTTGAATCAGCTTCACCAGCGTCCAGGCCAGATCCGGGGCCAGGCTGCGGGCCGTCACCACTGCCCGGCAGGCGGGCTCGGTGTCGTAGACGAAACCATCCGGCAACGCGCCTTCAAACTTGAAGGGCTGTCCAGTGGCCTGGGTCACGGCCTGCCAGTGCTCGATAATGTAGCGCCGGGTGGTCGGCTCCAGCGCCGAACCGCTGCCGGTGCGCAAACCGCCCACCACCAGGTGTAGCTCCACACCCGCGGCGTGCGCCTGCTCGACCAACGCCTCGGCCACCGGCGCAAAGCCCCAGCACCAGGAACACATAGGGTCCATCACATAGAGCAGGCGTGACGTCATGGCTCAAGCCTCGGAAGATGTTTGCTTGTAGTTGTAGCCGATCGGGTGCGGCATGTTGCGCGCCTTGGCCAACTCGATCTGTTTCTGCCGGTCGATGGCGCTGCGACGGGTTTTCTCGCTCAGCTTATCCCAGCAATGCGGGCAACTGATGCCAGGCACATAGTGCTCCGAAGCGCGGTCTTCTACGCTCACCGGAGTACGACAGGCATGACATTGATCGTAGTCTCCTTCGCTGAGGTCGTGGCGAACGGTCACGCGGTTATCGAACACGAAGCAGTCGCCGCGCCACTTGGTTTCCTCCTGAGGGACCTCTTCGAGGTATTTCAGGATGCCGCCCTTGAGGTGATAGACCTCGTCGAACCCCTGGCCAAGCATGTAGCTGGAAGCTTTTTCACAGCGAATGCCACCGGTGCAGAACATCGCGACTTTCTTGTGTCTGGCCGGATCGAAGTGGGCCTTGATGTACTCGGGGAACTCGCGAAAGCTGGTGGTCTTGGGGTCGATGGCGCCTTCGAAGGTGCCGATGGACACTTCATAATCGTTGCGAGTGTCGATCAGCAGCACTTCCGGATCGCTGATCAGCGCGTTCCAGTCCCGCGGTTCGACGTAGGTGCCGACTTGCTTGTTCGGGTCCACGCCTTCGACACCAAGGGTGACGATTTCTTTCTTGAGCTTGACCTTGGTGCGGTAGAACGGCTGCTCATCGCAATACGACTCTTTATGGTCGATGTCGATCATGCGCGGATCGTTCTTGAGCCAGGCCAGCAGGCCGTCGATGCCTTCGCGGGTGCCGGAGACCGTGCCGTTGATGCCTTCCTCGGCGATCAGCAACGTGCCTTTGATGCCGTTGTCGAGCATGGCCTTGAGCAAGGGCTCACGCAGCTCGACGTAATCTTCCAGGGTGACGAACTTGTACAGTGCCGCCACGACAATGGGTTGTGTCATGGGTGTTTCTCCAGGTGGCTACCCTCGTAAAGGGTGAACCGGATGCGAAAAAAAACGCGCCGGGTGAGCGGCGCGTTGCGGATTCTAACAAAAAACAGGAGGGGTGCAGACAGCGATTGCTGTGGCCAACAATGCTGTGAGGATCACTCTATGGGAGCAAGCCTTGCTCCCATAGACTCAAGGCCTTGCCACCCACAGCAGCCCACTCAGTGCTTGCTACCACCGGCACAGGTCGGCGAAGCCGGGGCCGCGTCGATCCGGGCCCACTCTTCAGGTGTGTAGGTGTGCAGCGCCAACGCATGGAATTCGCCCATCAGCTCGCCCAGCGTGCCATAGACCTTCTGGTGACGCTTGACGCGATTGAGCCCTTCGAACTGCTGGCTGACCACCACGGCCTTGAAGTGGGTCTGCAGGCCACGGCTGTGCATGTGGCTTTCATCCAGCACTTGCAAATGCTCGGGCTGCAACAGCCCAAGCGTTGATTCGATGCGTTGTTGCATGCTCATACCGGGCTCCGCTTACGGCTTTTTCTTGGCTGGAGCGGCTTTTGGCTCGAGTTCGGCCGTCATGTCGGCCAGCAGCTTGTTGACCACCGGCACCGCGCTTTCCAGCTTGGCCTGGGTCAGTTGGGCCGATTGCTGGGTCAACTGTGGCATTTTTTCCAGGACTTTCTTGCCCAATGGCGACTGGTAGAAAGCGACCAGGTCCTTGAGCTCCGATTCGTTGAAGTTGCTGGTGTAGAGCTTGACCATGTCCGGCTTGAGCTTGTTCCAGCCGATGGCTTGGTCCAACGCGGCATTGGCCTTGGCCTGGTAGGTTTCCAGGGTGGCTTTTTTCGATTCGGGGGCCTTGGTCTGTTCAAAGCGCTGGGCGAACATCTGCTGCACTTGCATGTACACCGGAGTGCCCAGTTTGTCAGCGTGCGCCAGGGTCAGGAACGCTTCGGCGCTGGCGTTGTGGCTGGCGGTATCGGCGAAAACAGGGCCGCTGGCACACACCAGAGCAACTGCGGTACAGATGGCACGAAGACGGGTCATCGAGTTTCCTTTCATTACAGGCGAGGTAAAACCCCAAGGGCGACCATTCTGCGCCTAAAAAACGCCGGGGCTCAACCCCGATGGTTGTCGGGTCCGATTGACGGGCCGAAGCCACCGTTGCTGGATTGAGGGATGATTGAGGGAACCGGAGCCGCCCATCTAGGCCTAAACTGCGCATTCAGCCTTTAAGGAGTTTGACCCGATGAGCCGTATCGAAACCGACAGCCTTGGCCAGGTTGAAGTCCCGGACGACGCCTACTGGGGCGCGCAGACGCAGCGTTCCATGATCAACTTCGCCATTGGCAACGAACGCATGCCGCTGTCGGTGTTGCACGCCCTGGCGCTGATCAAGAAGGCCGCCGCGCGGGTCAACGATCGCAACGGAGACCTGCCCGCCGACATCGCCCGCCTGATCGAACAGGCCGCCGACGAAGTGCTGGCCGGCCAGCATGACGATCAGTTCCCGCTGGTGGTCTGGCAGACCGGCAGCGGGACCCAGAGCAACATGAACGTCAACGAAGTGATCGCCGGACGCGCCAACGAACTGGCCGGCAACCCACGCGGCGGCAAGAGCCCGGTGCACCCCAACGACCACGTCAACCGTTCGCAGAGCTCCAACGACTGCTTCCCCACCGCCATGCACATCGCCGCCGCCCAGGCCGTCCATCAGCAATTGCTGCCGGCCATCGGCGAGCTGTCCGGCGGTCTCGCGGAACTGGCCGCACGCCACATGAAGCTGGTCAAGACCGGCCGTACCCACATGATGGATGCCACGCCGATCACCTTTGGCCAGGAACTGTCGGCGTTCATTGCCCAGCTCGATTACGCCGAACGGGCGATCCGCGCCGCGCTACCGGCGGTCTGCGAACTGGCCCAGGGCGGCACGGCAGTGGGCACCGGGCTCAATTCACCCCATGGGTTCGGCGAAGCGATTGCCGCTGAACTGGCGGCGCTGTCGGGCCTGCCGTTCGTCACCGCACCCAACAAGTTTGCCGCGTTGGCCGGCCATGAACCCCTGACCTCATTGTCCGGTGCGCTGAAAACCCTCGCCGTGACCCTGATGAAAATCGCCAACGACCTGCGCCTGCTGGGCTCCGGACCACGCGCCGGGTTCGCCGAGGTGAGATTGCCGGCCAACGAACCGGGCAGTTCCATCATGCCCGGCAAGGTCAACCCGACCCAGTGCGAAGCCTTGTCGATGCTGGCGTGCCAGGTCATGGGCAACGATGTGACCATCGGTTTTGCCGCCAGCCAGGGGCATTTGCAGTTGAACGTGTTCAAACCGGTGATCATCCACAACCTGCTGCAATCGATTCGCCTGTTGGCCGATGGCTGCAGCAACTTCCAGCAGCACTGCATCGCCGGGCTCGAACCGGACGCCGAGCAGATGGCCGCGCACCTGGAACGTGGGTTGATGCTGGTGACCGCGCTGAACCCGCACATCGGCTACGACAAGTCGGCGGAAATCGCCAAGAAAGCCTACGGTGAAGGGCTGACCTTGCGCGAGGCGGCCTTGCAATTGGGGTATCTCACCGATGAAGAGTTCGATGCCTGGGTGAGGCCGGAGAATATGTTGGAAGCGGGTAGCCAGGGCTGACGCCGTCCCTGTGGGAGCGAGCCTGCTCGCGATGGGGCCGGTCGGCTCGACATCCTCATCGCCTGCCAAGCCGCTTTCGCGGGCAAGCCCGCTCCCACAGGGAATCCATGTGAGCCGCAATATTGCATACACTGAAGATTCACTGTGGGAGCGAGCTTGCTCGCGATGAGGCCGGCAGGCTCGACATCACTGTTGCCTCACAAGCCGTTATCGCGAGCAGGCTCGCTCCCACAGGGGGCTAACGCCCGACCGCCAAACGCTCGCGCCGGGCCCTGAGCCCGGCGATCAGCGAGGGCCCCAGGGCAACCAGCGCCGAACCCAGGACCACCAACACCGCCCCACCATAGCCCAGCAGGTTGATCTGCTCGGCATGGACATAATCAGGCCACCACCAGGCCGCCATCGCCACCGCGGCAAAGGTCACCAGCGGCGTGATCGCCAGGGTCGCGCTGACCCGCGACGCTTCCCAATGGGCCAGGGCTTCGGCAAACGCGCCATAGGCAATCAGTGTGTTGAGGCAGCAAGCGAGCAACAACCAGCCTTGCAACGGGCTCAATTGCAGCGCCTCCAACGGATGCACCCAGGGTGTGAGCAGCAGCGCGCAGAACAGGTAGATCACCATCATCACCTGCAACGAGTTCCACACCGTCAACAATTGCTTCTGGCCCAGGGCATAAAACGTCCAGACCGTCGACGCCAGCAACACCATCAGCACCCCGGCGGTGTAGTCGCTCAGGGACGTCAGCAACTCGCCCAGGCGCTGGTTGAAAAACAGCGTGAAACCGATCAGCAGCACCAGCAGGCCGATGCCCTGCCCCACGCTGAACCGCTCCTTGAACACGAACAGGCTGGCGACCAGCAACATGATCGGCCCCATCTGCACCACCAGTTGCGCGGTGCCGGGGCTCAAGCGATTCAGGCCCATCAGGTACAACACGTAGTTGCCCACCAGCCCGAGCACCGCCATCGCCACCAGCCAGCCGCCGCGAGGACCGAGCACCTTGCGACTGGGCAGGCGCCGGGTGGCCGCCAAATAGATGAACAGCAAACCGCCGGACACCAGCAAGCGAAACCAGGTCACGGTGACCGGGTCCATCACTTGCAGCACTTGCTTGAGCTTGATCGGCAGGATTCCCCAGAGCAGGGCAGTCAACAGGGCAAGGAACAAGCCGTAGACCCAGCGACCGGACGATATGTGCATGCGACCCTCGAAGCCCAAGACAAAGAACGCCCATTCTAGGCATCTATCACCCAGCAACACAGGAACAGTTGTGGATTAATTGAACCGGGTACGGATATGGCACATCGCCGCCTATCGGTTCGCCAAGCAGCCATCGACGCCAGCTCCTAAACTTCACTCAACCTGATCCCTCCGCCTCTTTTGGAGCCCCCTCATGCTCGGCAAACGCGCCCAGGACCTCGCCCCTGCGATGGTCTTTCCCAGTGACCGGATTTGCCGGATAAACGGCGAATTTTACTTCAACACCCGGGAAGGCACCCAGGAAGGGCCGTTCGCCAGTCGCGAAGATGCGTTGCGGGAGGTGGAGGCGTATGTACAGCGAATGCTGCGACTGACTCAGGTCGCCAGCTAGCGCACCGCTCTCTTGTGGCGAGGGAGCTTGCTCCCGCTGGGTCGCGAAGCGGCCCCCCTGCCCCGTCAATAAACCGCATCGACAGGTTAACGACTGCTTCGCAGCCGAGCGGGAGCAAGCTCCCTCGCCACACAAGCTCCCTGGCCACAAAAACCGCCGACCTCCATAAGCCCGTGGTTATCCCACCGCCTCGAACAACCCCGTAGCCCCCATCCCGCCGCCCACGCACATGGTCACGATGCCATAACGCAGGTTGCGCCGTTGCAGCTCACGCACCAGATGCCCCACCTGCCGCGAACCGGTCATGCCGAACGGATGGCCGATGGAGATCGAACCGCCATTGACGTTGTATTTCTGCGGATCGATTTCCAGCCGGTCGCGGCTGTACAGGCACTGGGAAGCGAACGCCTCGTTGAGTTCCCACAGGTCGATATCGGCGATCTGCAAGCCCTTGGCCTTGAGCAGCTTGGGCACCGAAAACACCGGGCCAATGCCCATTTCGTCCGGCTCGCAACCGGCCACTGTAAAGCCACGGAAAAACGCCTTGGGCTTGAGCCCCAGGGCCAAGGCCTTGTCCAGGCTCATCACCAAGGTCATCGAAGCCCCGTCGGACAACTGCGAGGAGTTGCCCGCCGTCACCGAGCCGTCTTCGGCGAACACCGGCTTCAGGCCCGCGAGGCTTTCATAGGTGGTGTCGGGACGGTTGCAATCATCACGATCGACCACGCCATCGAGGATCTGCACGGCACCCGTGTTCTTGTCCTCGACCCGGTACTTGACCGCCATCGGGATGATTTCGTCATCGAACAACCCGGCCGCCTGGGCCTTGGCAGTGCGTTGCTGGCTCTGCAAGGCGTAGCGATCCTGCTCCTCGCGGCTGACCTGGTAACGACGGGCGACGATCTCGGCGGTCTGGCCCATGGGAAAATAAATCCCGGGCACCTGCTCCTTGAGCAGCGGGTTGATCAGGTTGTCAGTGTTGACGCTTTTCATCGTCAGGCTGATGGACTCCACCCCGCCGGCCACGATGATGTCGCTGCAACCGGAAGCGATCTGGTTGGCGGCGATGGCAATGGCTTGCAGGCCCGAAGAGCAGAAGCGGTTGAGGGTCATGCCGGCCGTGCCGATGCCCAATTGCGAGAGCACCGCCACGTTGCGCCCGATGTTGTAGCCCTGGGCACCTTCATTGGACCCGGCCCCGACGATGCAGTCCTCGACACTGGCCGGGTCGATGTCGTTGCGCGCCAGCAAGGCATTGACGCAATGGGCCGCCATGTCATCCGGACGGGTCATGTTGAACTTGCCACGAAAGGACTTGGCCAGGCCGGTCCGTACGCTGTCGACGATCACCACTTCACGCATGGCTGCACCTCATTGTTGTAGTCGGTTGAGAGTGGATCGAGCATAGATCCACTGGATAACCGACCGCGACAATCATTCACCTGGCGTATGCGCGCCCATCGCCCTAGCGCTTCTTCTTGCGAGCCTGTTTCGCACTGCGCTCGAAAGCCGCCTCCAGCGCCTGGTTGAGGGTGCGCAACACCTTGACCCGCGCCCAGCGCTTGTCGTTGGCCTCCACCAAGGTCCAGGGGGCGATCTCGGTGCTGGTGCGGTCGACCATGTCGCACACTGCCGCGCGGTAGGCATCCCACTTGTCGCGGTTGCGCCAGTCATCCTCGGTGATCTTGAAACGCTTGAACGGGATGTCCTCGCGCTCCTGGAAACGTTCCAGCTGGGTTTCCTTGTCGATGGCCAGCCAGAACTTGACCACCACCACGCCGGCATCGGCGAGCTGTTCCTCGAAGTCGTTGATCTCCCCGTAGGCCCGCAGCCAGTCGGCCTGGCTGCAAAACCCTTCGACCCGCTCCACCAGCACCCGGCCGTACCAGGAGCGGTCGAACATGGTGAACTTGCCGCGTGCGGGAATATGCCGCCAGAACCGCCACATGTAGGGATGGGCGCGCTCTTCTTCCGTGGGCGCGGCAATGGGCACGATGTTGTATTGGCGCGGGTCCAGGGCCGCCGTGACCCGCCGGATCGCCCCGCCCTTGCCCGCCGCGTCATTGCCTTCGAACACCGCCACCAGGGCATGCTGGCGCATGCGTTTGTCCCGCAGCAGCCCGGCGAAGCGCGCCTGCTCGGTGATCAGCTGTTCTTCGTAGTCGGCCTTGTCCAGGCGCCGGGTCATGTCCAGGCTGTCGAGCAACGTGATCTGGCCATCCAACTCGGGCAGCGGCGCCACGCTGACCTTTTGCGGCTTGATCTTCGGCCGGTCCAGGGCCTGGCGCAAGCCGTCGAGCAGGATCCGCCCGACGGTGAGGCTGCGATAACAGCTGTCCATGCCTTCGATCACATGCCACGGCGCGTAATCGCGACTGGTGCGGCGCAGCACACGCTCGCCGTATTTGACGAACTTGTCATAGGTCTGGGATTGCTGCCAATCCAGCGGGCTGATGCGCCAACTGTGCAGCGGGTCATCCTTGAGCCCCTTGAGGCGGGCCTTCATTTGTTTCTTGGACAGGTGGAACCAGAACTTGAAGATCAGCGCGCCCTCATCGCAGAGCATTTTTTCCAGGCGCTCGGCCCCGGCGATCGCCTGGTCGAGCCGTGGGTCCTTGAATTCGCCATGGACCCGGCCTTGCAGCATCTGGCTGTACCAGTTGCCGAAGAAAATCCCCATGCGCCCCTTGGCCGGCAGCATCCGCCAATAACGCCACGCGGGAGGCCGCGCCAGTTCCTCGTCGGTCTGCTGGTCGAAGGTGCGCACTTCGATCAGCCGCGGGTCCATCCATTCATTGAGCAACTTCACCGTCTCGCCCTTGCCCGCGCCTTCGATACCGTTGATCAACACGATGACCGGAAACCGACCCTGCTGCTGCAACTCGAACTGCGCTTCCAGCAGTGCTTCACGCAGGGCCGGCACCTCGGCTTCGAAGGTGTCTTTATCGATGACGTGACCGATTTCAGCGGATTCAAACATGGACAGCTCCTTCCAGGGATTGGGGCAAGACTAGCGGATTGGATGCGGCCCTGTGCAGCAGATTCCATCAGGAACAACGCTGTGTTGCGATGGGTCAAGCAAGCGGATACCGATCGGCTAGAATGGCCACCTTGTTTCGACCGAGCCTGCCATGACGCCTGTACAGCACCACGCCCAACTCGACTGGGACGACCAGGGTCGCCCGCGTTCGCGGGTGTTCGACGACGTGTATTTCTCCGATCAGTCCGGGCTGGAAGAAACCCGTTACGTGTTCCTCGAGCAGAACAACCTGGCCGAGCGCTTTGCCGCGCTGCCCGCCAACGGGCGCCTGGTGATCGGCGAAACCGGCTTTGGCACCGGCTTGAATTTCCTCTGCGCCTGGCAGTTGTTCGAACAATGCGCGCCGACCGGGGCGCGGCTGCATTTCGTCAGCGTCGAGAAGTATCCATTGACCCCGCAGGACCTGTGCCGGGCCCTGGCCCTCTGGCCGCAGCTCGCCCTCCAGGCCGAGCAACTGCTTGGGCAATACGTGGCGATCCATCAGGGTTTCCAGCGCCTGGTCCTGGCCAATGGGCGGGTGACGCTGACCCTGTTGATCGGCGATGCCCTGGAGCAGTTGCCGCAACTGGACGGGCAGATCGACGCCTGGTTCCTGGACGGTTTCGCCCCGGCCCGGAACCCCGAGATGTGGACCGCCGAGCTGTTCGCCGAACTGGCCCGGCTGGCCGCACCCGGCGCCACCCTCAGCACCTTCACCAGCACCGGCTGGGTCCGGCGCTTGCTGAACGCGGCGGGCTTCAAGATGAAGCGCACGCCGGGCATCGGCCATAAGTGGGAAATCCTGCGGGGCGTGTTTCTTGGCTGGCCGGAGCAGACGGCGGCGCCATCCCCGGCAAAACCCTGGTACGCCCGCCCCGTGCCCCCCGCCGGCGAGCGCCGGGCCCTGGTGATCGGAGGCGGCCTGGCCGGTTGTGCCAGCGCGGCGAGCCTCGCCGCCCGTGGCTGGCAGGTGACGCTGCTGGAGCGTCATGCCGGGTTGGCCGAGGAGGCCTCCGGCAACCCCCAGGGCGTGCTGTACCTCAAGTTGTCGGCCCACGGCACCGCGTTGTCGCAGATGATCCTCAGCGGCTTCGGCTACACCCGGCGCGTGCTGGAGCAATTGCAACGCGGCGTTGACTGGGATGCCTGTGGCGTCTTGCAGTTGGCCTTCAACAGCAAGGAAGCCGAACGCCAGGCACAACTGGCCGAGGCGTTCCCAGCGGATTTACTGCACTCCCTGGATCAGTCCGAGGCCCAGGCCCGATCCGGCATCGGCCTGGCCTGTGGAGGCTTGTTTTATCCCGAGGGCGGCTGGGTGCATCCGCCAGCGCTGTGTCGCTGGCAGGCCTCGGGACCGGCGATCGATGTGCAACCCCATCATGACGTGCTGCACTTGCGCCGCGTCGACGGCCAATGGCAGGCGTGGGACAGCGAACGCTGCCTGGCCAGTGCGCCGGTGGTGATCCTCGCCAGTGCTGCCGAGATCAAACGCTTCGAACCGGCTGCCGACTTGCCGCTCAAGCGCATTCGCGGGCAGATCACCCGTCTGCCGCAAACCCACCGCAGCCAGAGCCTGGCGACGGTAGTCTGCGCCGAAGGTTATGTGGCGCCGCCGCGACAGGGCGAACACACCCTGGGCGCCAGTTTCGACTTCAATAGTGACGATCTGACCCCCACCGCCGCCGAGCACGCCGGTAACCTGCGGATGCTCGAAGAAATCTCCCAAGACCTGGTGCAGCGCTTGAACGCCACTACCTTGGACCCGGAGCACCTCGAAGGCCGCGTGGCGTTTCGTTGCACCAGCCCGGATTACCTGCCGATTGTCGGACCGTTGGCCGACCGCCAGGCCTTTATCGACGCCTATGCGGCCCTGGGCAAAGACGCCCGCCAAGTACCGGATATCCCTTGCCCGTGGCTCGAGGGGCTGTACATCAACAGCGGCCACGGTTCCCGAGGCCTGATCACCGCGCCCCTGTCGGGCGAACTGATCGCCGCCTGGCTGGACAACGAACCGCTGCCACTGCCCCGCAACGTGGCCGAGGCCTGCCACCCGAACCGGTTCGCGTTGCGGGCCTTAATTCGAGGCAAGGCTTAGCACCGACTTCTTAAGACATGTCACAACCCCTAATGAAATGGTCCTCTCAGACCTCCCCCAGTGAAAGCTAAGCTTTCACTGGGGGATCTACCGGAGACCGCCGCCATGAATACTGACAATCTTGCTATTACCAGCTTGGATCTAGGCAAAAACTGCTTCCACTTCTACGGTCAAGATAACCGCGGGCGCCACCTGTTCCGTGCCAAGGTTTCACGCGCTCAGGTTTTTGCCTTCATTGCTCAACTGCCCCCTTGCACCCTGGCTATGGAAGCCTGCGGCGGTGCGCATTTCATGGGGCGATTCGCAGTCAGTTGTGGCCATCAACCCAAACTCATAGCAGCCCAACATGTACGTCCTTACG